>DAOTTL010000655.1:0-7036 GCA_034438135.1 Ktedonobacteraceae bacterium
TGAAGAGCAGGAGGGCAGTGGGCGCGTGAAGCGGCTCTGTTTCTCGACTCTCGCTCAGCAAAATTGAGGTCTTGAGGAAAAGGGAGCGTGTTCGTTTCCGAGTGCAGTGGTTCAGCGTTCTTTGGCAACCCAAACACAAGCAGAAAAGAAGAGAGGATACTACCTCTAAGGTAGTGTCCTCTCTTCTTTTGCTTGTGTTTGGGTCATCCCTGCTGTTGCAAAAGCAGGTCAAGAGTCTCTCGGCCTGCTGTGCAGGCCCTTACAAATAGAGGGTTTTTGCTGATCTGCTGCATCGGCCTGGCAGGGCACCCTACCTCATTTTAAAAAGAGCAATTGCTCTTTTTTTCCTCTATCGCCGGAGGCAAGAAAAGTGAGCGGTGATTTATAGATCGGTTGTTTTGGTGGAAGGAGTTTAATAAAAGAAGAAGAGCACTTGCACACCGGATAGTGCAATATTGACGAGGAGAGTGGTGTAGATAGGTGGGTATTTCTTAATGATACAAGAACAACTTTATCAGTTTTTAAGTACGGCAGCAGCCAGCTTTTTTAACGGACTAAACACCCTACTTAGAGGGAATTTACCTCCTTTTGGCAGTGTTTGTATCGTCATTCGTGAAGAGGACCAGTATCTATTGCTGAAACGCTCGGATGGTCGAATAGTTCTACCTGGCGGGTTCATTCGTTGGTGTGAAGCTCCTATGGAGGCCGCCAGGCGCGAGATTAGAGAAGAGACTGGAACACAAATTCATATTCTGGATACGATCGACTGCTTTTTTGATCCCACATGCTCTGCGCGATGTATGAGTACCCTGACGCTTGTCTATAGCGCTGAGATAACCTCAGGAAGGCCCTGTCAGGCCATTGAGGGTCGCCCTGCCTGGTTTTCAGAGGTAGAGGCCCAGACCTCTCTGGAGCCGCGCTACAGGCGTTATTTTGAAGGTTATTTACACTACTATCGTCAGCGTGCTCTACAATTTCAGTGAACTGAAAAAGTTCCAGATTACCACATTCGCGTCGATGGTATGAGTAGTGAAGCCCAGATCGGGACGGTTAATGGATGAGCCTGGCCAGACGTGACCACCGTCGCTGATTTTATAGTGTTCAACAACGGTCTGATCGGCGCAATTTGACCATTTGGTGCCAATGACATCGTCTTTCTGAAAAATGATCTGACTAGCATTTTGATCGCATTTGTTGTTGTCAAACCAGATATTTAGAATGCGCTCCACTGAAGCAAGCATCCTGGTCTGGTCACCGTCATAGGGTGCAAGCAGGTCGGCCTGACCATGGATCTCCAGAACGGATAGAGGACGGCTGGGCTGGCACCCTCCATCAAAATGATAAAAAGCCCCCTCAACGGTAGCCAGTCCCGCTATCTGATTGCTCAACGTACAAGCCACACGATACGCCATGCTCGCACCAATTGAGTAGCCAGTTACAAAAATGCGCTGTGGATCAACACAGTCATTCTTTTGTAAATAGCTGAGCATATCACTGGTAAAGAGCACATCATTGTCATTTCCCGTAGGTCCTCCTGCACCTATACCAGCATTCCAACTCGTCTTTGGCGGACTACTGCTATCAAGTCCACCTTGCGGAAAGACCACAATAAAGTTTCCCGCGTCAGCCTCTGCTGCCATGTTGGTATATCTGGCCATATAATCCGCTGTACTATCGTATCCGTGATAGTTGACCACAAGCGGGAGCTGTTGCTGACCATACGAGGGTGGCAGGTGTATAAGAAAGCTACGCTGCTGGTTGTTCGAAGTGATCCTGACGGTACTGTTTCCCGTAGGATGAGCGGGACAAATAGATTTGGCTGGCTGAACACCTGGCAAGAGTACGCTGATGGGTGTATGTCCAGCGCCAGGTATAAGCCCTGCCCGGACACTATACGTCGCGGCACCAACGAAAATAAGCACAGAAAAAGCCACGCCAAGCCATATGATAAGTCTTCTTGTACGATAGTTTCGCTTATGATGAAAATCGTGATTGTACATGTTTTATCTTCTATCACATCAAATGAATATTAATTAGCTCACTAGAAATCAATTCTGGAGCTGCACATTTGCACACAAAAGGAAGCTCTATGAAGTTAGTCGATCGTGATGCAAAAGGTGGAAATATAAGGACTCGTTGCCTTATTCCTATTTAAGAAACGAAAAGATCTGTCACTTTGTCACTCATAGGTTGTCTGACATGATATAGTAACAAAAAGAGATAACAATCTATAAAAAAAGGCGGAATTGAGTGGATGATGAAGCAGAGTAAAACAGATGTGATCGCGATTGACACGTCGCGTCCTTCCCCGACAATTGTGGAGTATGCGGCTTCCCTGCTGCGTCAGGGGGAGCTTGTGATTTTTCCAACCGAAACTGTCTATGGTTTGGGGGCCGATATTTTTCAACCTGAGGCATTGAGGCAGATTTTTGTTGTCAAAGAGCGACCACTCAGCGATCCGTTGATTGTGCATATAGCTACATTGGAAGCCTTGCAGGGCTTGACGACATCCCTGCCTGAAACGGTTTGGAAGCTAGCCTGGACCTTCTGGCCGGGTCCATTGACTGTCATTCTGCCGCGCTCTCTCAGTGTGCCCTCGATTGTCGCTGCGGGCCGAGAGACCATAGCCATCCGTATGCCTCGTCATCCAGTGGCCAGGGCACTGATCGAAGCCCTCGGCTCTCCTATTGCGGCCCCAAGTGCAAATCGTTTTAAGCATATCAGTCCCACAACCGCCCAGCATGCTCTGGCAGATCTCCAGGGTCGTATTCCTCTTATTTTAGATGGGGGACCCTGTGATATAGGAATAGAATCGACTATTCTGGATCTCTGTACAGACGAGCCAACCATTCTACGTCCCGGAGGAATCAGTCTGGAAGCCTTGCGTGCAGTTCTGCCAGAGATTCGTTTAGCTACCTCACACCAGAGCCAGTTATCAGAAGAACAGCCTCAGAAAGCTCCTGGTCAGCTCTCAACGCATTATGCTCCAACTATTCCCCTTCTCCTCTATGATGGCAGTGAAAAGGCTATGCGTGCTGCCATCTTCAATGAGGCGTGCTTACGCACTGCACGCGGCGAACGCGTTGGTATTCTTGTGGCTGACGGGGATCTTCCAGACCTTCAAGAGAGCAACGCCGTTGTGTATGCCTTGGGCGATGCCGAAAATCCATCTCAAATTGCCTCGGCCCTTTTTACAGGGCTGCGAATGTTGGAGGATGCTCAGGTTCAGGTGATTCTTTGCCGCAACTTCTCGGAACGCGATCTGGGTCTGGCCATTCGTGATCGCCTTGGACGAGCCGCAGGTGGCAGCATTATCTCTGTCTAAACACTCCCCCCACCCCATTAAAAAAAGAGTAAACGCCTTTTCTGGCGGCTGCGCCGCCATATCTTCAGAAGAAAAGGATGTGTTTGTCAGCAGCGAAGCTGCCATGAGTCATCCCTCGTAACTACTCAGGCGCCCTGCTGAAACCCCCCCGCCCCACAGGGGAAAAAGGGATGTCGAGCAAAACGAGCGGGGTACCCCGCTCGTTTTGCTCGACATCCCTTTTTCCCCTGTGGGGCGGGGGGGTTTCAGCAGGGCGCCTGAGTAGTTACGAGGGATGACTCATGGCAGCTTCGCTGCTGACAAACACATCCTTTTCTTCTGAAGATATGGCGGCGCAGCCGCCAGAAAAGGCGTTTACTCTTTTTTTAATGGGGTGGGGGGAGTGTTTAGACAGAGATAATGCTGCCACCTGCGGCTCGTCCAAGGCGATCACGAATGGCCAGACCCAGATCGCGTTCCGAGAAGTTGCGGCAAAGAATCACCTGAACCTGAGCATCCTCCAACATTCGCAGCCCTGTAAAAAGGGCCGAGGCAATTTGAGATGGATTTTCGGCATCGCCCAAGGCATACACAACGGCGTTGCTCTCTTGAAGGTCTGGAAGATCCCCGTCAGCCACAAGAATACCAACGCGTTCGCCGCGTGCAGTGCGTAAGCACGCCTCATTGAAGATGGCAGCACGCATAGCCTTTTCACTGCCATCATAGAGGAGAAGGGGAATAGTTGGAGCATAATGCGTTGAGAGCTGACCAGGAGCTTTCTGAGGCTGTTCTTCTGATAACTGGCTCTGGTGTGAGGTAGCTAAACGAATCTCTGGCAGAACTGCACGCAAGGCTTCCAGACTGATTCCTCCGGGACGTAGAATGGTTGGCTCGTCTGTACAGAGATCCAGAATAGTCGATTCTATTCCTATATCACAGGGTCCCCCATCTAAAATAAGAGGAATACGACCCTGGAGATCTGCCAGAGCATGCTGGGCGGTTGTGGGACTGATATGCTTAAAACGATTTGCACTTGGGGCCGCAATAGGAGAGCCGAGGGCTTCGATCAGTGCCCTGGCCACTGGATGACGAGGCATACGGATGGCTATGGTCTCTCGGCCCGCAGCGACAATCGAGGGCACACTGAGAGAGCGCGGCAGAATGACAGTCAATGGACCCGGCCAGAAGGTCCAGGCTAGCTTCCAAACCGTTTCAGGCAGGGATGTCGTCAAGCCCTGCAAGGCTTCCAATGTAGCTATATGCACAATCAACGGATCGCTGAGTGGTCGCTCTTTGACAACAAAAATCTGCCTCAATGCCTCAGGTTGAAAAATATCGGCCCCCAAACCATAGACAGTTTCGGTTGGAAAAATCACAAGCTCCCCCTGACGCAGCAGGGAAGCCGCATACTCCACAATTGTCGGGGAAGGACGCGACGTGTCAATCGCGATCACATCTGTTTTACTCTGCTTCATCATCCACTCAATTCCGCCTTTTTTTATAGATTGTTATCTCTTTTTGTTACTATATCATGTCAGACAACCTATGAGTGACAAAGTGACAGATCTTTTCGTTTCTTAAATAGGAATAAGGCAACGAGTCCTTATATTTCCACCTTTTGCATCACGATCGACTAACTTCATAGAGCTTCCTTTTGTGTGCAAATGTGCAGCTCCAGAATTGATTTCTAGTGAGCTAATTAATATTCATTTGATGTGATAGAAGATAAAACATGTACAATCACGATTTTCATCATAAGCGAAACTATCGTACAAGAAGACTTATCATATGGCTTGGCGTGGCTTTTTCTGTGCTTATTTTCGTTGGTGCCGCGACGTATAGTGTCCGGGCAGGGCTTATACCTGGCGCTGGACATACACCCATCAGCGTACTCTTGCCAGGTGTTCAGCCAGCCAAATCTATTTGTCCCGCTCATCCTACGGGAAACAGTACCGTCAGGATCACTTCGAACAACCAGCAGCGTAGCTTTCTTATACACCTGCCACCCTCGTATGGTCAGCAACAGCTCCCGCTTGTGGTCAACTATCACGGATACGATAGTACAGCGGATTATATGGCCAGATATACCAACATGGCAGCAGAGGCTGACGCGGGAAACTTTATTGTGGTCTTTCCGCAAGGTGGACTTGATAGCAGTAGTCCGCCAAAGACGAGTTGGAATGCTGGTATAGGTGCAGGAGGACCTACGGGAAATGACAATGATGTGCTCTTTACCAGTGATATGCTCAGCTATTTACAAAAGAATGACTGTGTTGATCCACAGCGCATTTTTGTAACTGGCTACTCAATTGGTGCGAGCATGGCGTATCGTGTGGCTTGTACGTTGAGCAATCAGATAGCGGGACTGGCTACCGTTGAGGGGGCTTTTTATCATTTTGATGGAGGGTGCCAGCCCAGCCGTCCTCTATCCGTTCTGGAGATCCATGGTCAGGCCGACCTGCTTGCACCCTATGACGGTGACCAGACCAGGATGCTTGCTTCAGTGGAGCGCATTCTAAATATCTGGTTTGACAACAACAAATGCGATCAAAATGCTAGTCAGATCATTTTTCAGAAAGACGATGTCATTGGCACCAAATGGTCAAATTGCGCCGATCAGACCGTTGTTGAACACTATAAAATCAGCGACGGTGGTCACGTCTGGCCAGGCTCATCCATTAACCGTCCCGATCTGGGCTTCACTACTCATACCATCGACGCGAATGTGGTAATCTGGAACTTTTTCAGTTCACTGAAATTGTAGAGCACGCTGACGATAGTAGTGTAAATAACCTTCAAAATAACGCCTGTAGCGCGGCTCCAGAGAGGTCTGGGCCTCTACCTCTGAAAACCAGGCAGGGCGACCCTCAATGGCCTGACAGGGCCTTCCTGAGGTTATCTCAGCGCTATAGACAAGCGTCAGGGTACTCATACATCGCGCAGAGCATGTGGGATCAAAAAAGCAGTCGATCGTATCCAGAATATGAATTTGTGTTCCAGTCTCTTCTCTAATCTCGCGCCTGGCGGCCTCCATAGGAGCTTCACACCAACGAATGAACCCGCCAGGTAGAACTATTCGACCATCCGAGCGTTTCAGCAATAGATACTGGTCCTCTTCACGAATGACGATACAAACACTGCCAAAAGGAGGTAAATTCCCTCTAAGTAGGGTGTTTAGTCCGTTAAAAAAGCTGGCTGCTGCCGTACTTAAAAACTGATAAAGTTGTTCTTGTATCATTAAGAAATACCCACCTATCTACACCACTCTCCTCGTCAATATTGCACTATCCGGTGTGCAAGTGCTCTTCTTCTTTTATTAAACTCCTTCCACCAAAACAACCGATCTATAAATCACCGCTCACTTTTCTTGCCTCCGGCGATAGAGGAAAAAAAGAGCAATTGCTCTTTTTAAAATGAGGTAGGGTGCCCTGCCAGGCCGATGCAGCAGATCAGCAAAAACCCTCTATTTGTAAGGGCCTGCACAGCAGGCCGAGAGACTCTTGACCTGCTTTTGCAACAGCAGGGATGACCCAAACACAAGCAAAAGAAGAGAGGACACTACCTTAGAGGTAGTATCCTCTCTTCTTTTCTGCTTGTGTTTGGGTTGCCAAAGAACGCTGAACCACTGCACTCGGAAACGAACACGCTCCCTTTTCCTCAAGACCTCAATTTTGCTGAGCGAGAGTCGAGAAACAGAGCCGCTTCACGCGCCCACTGCCCTCCTGCTCTTCA
>DAOTTL010000656.1:0-4111 GCA_034438135.1 Ktedonobacteraceae bacterium
GCTCCGCTTCCAGACGAGCCCAGACCGCTTCCAGACGATGAATAGTACTCGCCAATTGCTGGGCCAGACCTTCAAAAAAGTGAGAATCGCCCTCTTGAAAATGCTCTGACTGTGGATTGTGAACTTCCAGACGACCATAGTATTGCTCTTTAAAGAGAATGGGAGTTATTAAAAGCGAGCGCATAGAGGGATCAAGAGGCTCTAAGGTTGCAAAGTCAGCATCGGCTTGATGAAGATCGTGTAGAACAATTGTTGCGGGATCTGGTGCAACAAACGGACCATGAATGGCATGAAATGGCTTGATGCGATGGTGGAGCAGAACATTCTCAGGGTGTGAGGTATCTACCAGCTCCAGCTCTCGATTTTCTGCATCAAAACGGCGAATGACAATCAAACTCTGACACTTCCTCAGAGCTATCCTCAGAATGATAGCATACGCCTCTTGCAACTGTTCGAGATCGGTGATCCTGCTCAATTGCTGGCCAGCCTGATAAAGCAAATCGAAGCGTAATGCATCCTGCAAGGCATTTTCGTAGCGTTCGGCATTTTGTAATGCTACGACAGCGAGATCTGCCAGACCGAGTAGCAGATGAACATCTCGCTCAGCGAAATTATGGGGATGGGGACTTTCAAGGTTGAGCACTCCACGCAGTTGATCACCGGCTAGCATTGGCACAGCTAACTCGGAGCGTGTGCCAGGGAAAAGTTCCTCATATCGACTGTCCCAGGGAGCAAGGGTTACATCATCAACATTATATCCCTGCTTTGTCTTCGCAACGTAGCCAATAATGCCCTGATCGAGCGTTTTACGCGACGACCGAGACTCAGCTCCAATCCCACGTCCAGCGACCAGCCACAAATCTTGCCGTATAGGATCGTAGCAATGCAACGTTCCCAAGGTGGTTCCTGTCAGGAAAAGCGCTTTATCCACTATCAGATCAAAAACCTGGGCATAGTTAAGCCGACTGGTGATCTCTTTGCTGATTTCATTCAGCACACGCCTCTCCTCTGACAGACGCTTCTCGCGCTCATATGCCTGAGTATTCTTAATCGCCAGAAGAGCCTGACCTGCCAGGGTAACTAAAAAACGCTCATCCTCGTAGCTGAAAGCGTTCTCTCGTCGGCTTTCAAGGTTTAAAACGCCTAAAACTTCCTCTTCCTCCACCAGTGGCACATCCAGTTCCGAGCGTGTCTCCACTGCTGCTTGCATATAAATCTGGTGCCAGTACTCATCACGTAACACATCGTTAACACGAACCGGTTTCTTATTTTCCAGCACCCAGCGAATAATGCCTTGTGTATCTTGCAGGGTAAAAGTATGTTGAAAACGTTTTTCGGCATTCAAACCAATCGCAGCTTTCACTTGCAGAGCCTGGAGATGTGGATTATAGAGCAGAATAGAGGCTTCTTCCGCTCCAACGTGGCCAGCAGCCAGGGTAATCAGGGTACGCAGTACCTCGTTGAGTTCCAGGTTACAATCAAGTGCGCGATCAATCTCCTGTAAAATTTCCAACTCGCGGATACGCCTTTGACTTAACGAGCCAAAAACCTGAGCATTTTTGATAGCAATGGCCGCATAGAGGGCCAGCCCTTCGAGAAAGATTTTCTGCGTGGCATCAAAGCGTTGTCTCTGGCGATAGTTGATAAAGAGCACTCCGACTTTCTCTTCTCCGACTTTCAGTAAAATCGTCACTGTTGAACGAACCCGCTCACGTTCCTGAAAATTTCCCGTTTTCACAGGCTCCTTCTCATTCAATTCATGATAAAGTCGCTTGCTATTTCTGGCAAAGATGGGAGTAGGATGGTCCAGCATGAAAACAGCCATATCAACGGGACGAGTAGGATGAATTGAATAGGGAGTGGGATCCAGCAGTTCTCCGGCAAAGCACGGTGGAAGCATAAAGTGCTGACGAGTTGAATCATAATAGTATATTACAACCACATCAGCCTGTGTGGCTCCTCGTATCGTTTCAGTCGTCATTTGTAAAGTGTTCGCCGCCTCAATCTGCCGCGTGAGCAACTGACCAGTCTCATTTAATTGATTTAAGCTGTTATAAAGACGCAAGTTGTGGAGTGCCAGAGCAACGTAGTTGGCCAGGAGCTTGAAGATGAGCAGGTCTTCCTGACCATACACGTCAGGTTGACCATGTTGAATAGAAAGCACTCCCAGAGAGTCGCCCCTTAACACCAGGGGCACAAAAACATATGATTCTCTTAGCAGGGTTCCATCCAATGAGACGATCTGACATGGAAGGTGGTCCATCTCGCCGCTGGCATGCGGGATAAGCAGGGGTTCCTGTCGATCGATAACATATTTACAAGCGCCCTGAATCGGCTTTTGGAGAAAAAAAGACCGCTCTTGTTCCCGTATATGGATATCAAGCAGGTTGACCTGGGGTCTGTAGACAGCTAAGAACAGTGTATGATCGTAGTCCAGCACAGAATCAACGTATGTTTGCAGTGTCTCAAAAAGCTCTTCAATAGTTGAGAGGCGCTGATTTACTTCCTGACCCAAACGGGCCGTCTGCTCATAGTGGTGCGATGACCACGCCTCCTGGAGAAGAAAAGAAGCCTGCATGGCGAACAGGCGCAATCGTTCACGTTCATTTCCGGTAAAGGCATGAGGTTTATGGTAATCGAGATAAATCACACCGAGAAGCTTCTGACGATGAAGCGTAAACATAGCCAGAACAGCCAGCGACCGAGATGCCCCCTCATAGGTCAGGCAGCTCAGATCTGTCGGTTGCTTCGGCAAGTCTTCTACGCAAAATAGTTTGTAGACCAGAGCTTGATGAGCGATAGCGTGGGGTCGGGGATCGTTGTAGAGCACCCGTTCTTCTGCACTAACATCTCCCATGAAAATAGGTTCCACTAATAGTTTGCCGGTCATAGGATTATACGAACGAATAACGCAGGCATCTGGTGCAAATGCTTCCAGGGCTATTTTGCCAATATGTCGAAGAACTCCTTTGAGATCTCCCGGTTTCTCTGGTGGTTCGATAAGTCTGGCCAGAATGATATTAATATTATGGAGGGATTGGAGTTCCATTCATATCTCCTCATAAAGAACTCACACAAGCCGCGCATAGAGTGACACATTCTTCACGCTCTTGCTAAACCACATTCACAATTTACCCTGCATTCTAAGTGCTTTTAGCGCTTAAAAAACATCCTTACTATAGTGATAGACGATCTAACAATGCTATTTTAAAAAGAAAAGAAAGATATGATTCATCCCTCATTTTGGCAAAATGAGTCAACGCTCTTGCTGGCGGCTGCGCCGCCAGCTTTTCAAGGAGAAATGGCTGAGGCTGGCAGCAGCGAAGCTGCTGCCAGCCTCAGCCATTTCTCCTTTTCTCGGGGGGAGGGGCGGCTTTGCAAGCCGCTGAAAAGTGAGGGGTGAGGGATGACGCATGAAGAAAAGAAAGAAGAGGAGAAGTGGCTGAGCCTTTCAGCCACTTCTCCTCTTCTGAAGGGTGGAGGCGGCTTTTCAAGCCGCCGATAAATCCTCGTCTATATTAGACTTGAACCTCTACGCCATGCCAGAAAGCGACGTAGTCCTTAATCTGTTTAGCCGCATCCTTAGGAGCAGGATAATACCAGGCGGCGTCTTTATTTTCCTTATCGTTAACTGTAACCGTATAGTAACTGGCCTCCCCTTTCCAGGGACAGGTCGAATGAGTATCACTGGGTTTAAAGTACTCCTGCTGGATAGACTCATAAGGAAAATACTGATTTCCTTCTACAACTTCACAGTGATCACTTTCCGCAAGTACTGCACCATTCCAGATAGCTTTAGACATAACAGGTTACCCTATTTCTTTCTTATTTTTTGGGAATAGACCCTTTAGTTTTTGCGCCGTGTATTCTGTATGCGCTTCTCTAATGGAAACAGGTACTGAGTACCTTCTATTCCGTCGCACTGTTTCAGAGATCGCCAAGCGGTTGTTTGTGGACCGTCAGCCCGCCTGAAACCTTGCCCTAATCGACTTTGTTGGCGAAAGACACTCCTGCTCGAAACCTCCCCACAGGTAGAGGTTTTTTTGCCGATAGGCTGCATTGGCCGACATCCCTCTGTTCTTCTTTTGGGGTGAGGTGGTTTCGATCGAGA
>DAOTTL010000657.1:0-1970 GCA_034438135.1 Ktedonobacteraceae bacterium
ACGAGCATAAATTGTTTAAAGTTCTCTTTAAAACGACCAGCCAGGTCGTTAGCCGCTCGATCATATGCCTCTTTATCAGTCCAGGTATTGCGTGGATTGAGAATAGCATCTGGTACACCAGAACAAGAGGTAGGTATATTCAGGCCAAAGATCGGATCGGTCTCCATAACAATCTTTTCGATCTCACCGTTGATTACTGCTCGTACCATTAAACGGGTGTAATCAATCTTGATCCGTGAACCTGTACCATAAGGACCACCACTCCAACCAGTATTAATGAGATAACAACGTACCTGGTACTCATCAATGCGCTCACGCAGCAGATTAGCATACTCTCCAGGACGCAATGGCATGAAGGGAGCACCAAAACATGCACTGAACGTGGCTTGAGGAGTTGTTACGCCTGATTCTGTTCCTGCCAATTTGCTGGTATAGCCAGAAAGAAAATAGTACATAGCCTGCTCGGTGGTCAGCCTGGAAATTGGAGGGAGAACACCGAACGAATCAGCGGTCAAGAAAATAACGGCACTGGGCTGACCACCCATCCCATCCAGAACGACTCTGTCAATAAAATCAATCGGATAGGCCGCGCGTGTGTTCTCAGTTAACGAGTCATCAGCATAATCTGGCTCACGATCGGCTTTGAGTACGACATTTTCGTAGACTGCGCCAAAACGAATGGCGTTCCATATCTGTGGCTCATACTTCTGAGAGAGATTGATGCACTTGGCGTAGCAGCCACCCTCGAAATTAAAAATACCATGGTCGCCCCAACCGTGTTCATCGTCGCCAATTAAGCGACGATCAGGGTCGGCAGAGAGGGTCGTCTTGCCAGTACCAGAAAGGCCAAAAAAGAGCGCAACATCTCCCTCTGATCCCACATTCGCTGAACAGTGCATAGGGAGAACATCCCGCGCTGGCAAAATAAAGTTCAGGATAGTAAAGACTGACTTTTTCATTTCACCGGCATAGTGGGTGCCAGCGATCAGGACCAGACGTTCCTCAAAATCAACGATTATGGCGGTCTCTGTGCGCGTTCCATGAATACGTGGATCGGTGTGAAAATTTGGGACACAAAGGATCGTAAAGCCTGGATTCACACTGGTCAGATCTTCCTCGTTTGCACGCAAGAAAAGCTGACGGGCGAAGAGATTATGCCAGGCCATTTCAGTGATTACCTGAATAGGCATACGATAATGTGGATCGGAACCCGCTGCTGCATCAAGCACAAAGACATCACGTCCCTGTAAGTATGCAGATAGACTCTGGCGCACGGCAGCAAAGTGCTCACGATCCATAGGATGATTGTTCTCGCCCCACCAGATCTTTTCAGCATACTTTTCATGCGATACAATATATTTATCTTTTGGAGAACGCCCTGTATGCACTCCCGTTGTAGCACTAAACGCCCCATTGGCAGCCAGAACACCTTCCTTACGCTCCAACGCCTGTTCAATCAATGCAACTGTCGGCAAATTCCAGTTGACATTCCCTAGATTGACCAGACCGTATTCCTCCAGGGCCTTTTTATCCATCATCATTGTCATACGCTCTATTTCTCCTTTGCGGGGCCAGGACCGGACTGTGCCACTCAATGTCCCCCTACACTTTTGGATGGTGCCTTTTATTACCTATCAAACGTTAGTTTACCAGAATTTGGCTAGTCTATGCAACTCTCTGGACAATTCATTAATCCGACAGTAGCTCTACAATCTATGCTGGCTGTACGAATCTGGCTCCTTTTATCGTCGATACATACGTTTTTAGGTATGTCTAGAACTATTTTTCTCTCTTTTCGCACCAGAAAGGACTGAGCTATAAGTAGCCGGTTATGCATTTCAGAAAAACTTTCGATCTATCAGATCTGGCAAAAATTCTTTCTCGCTTTTATGAACCATCCCTCTTTTTTGTAAAAAAGAGCAAACGCTCTTGTTGGCGACTGCCCGCCAGCTTTTCAGGGAGGAAGGGCT
>DAOTTL010000658.1:0-10065 GCA_034438135.1 Ktedonobacteraceae bacterium
CGCCTGAGGATTGGAATAGCATCGGAAGTTGTTCTGAAGGTTGGGGTAGAGGTACGTCGCTAAAGGGGCTATGTGGGATTGGCATAAGCCAGGTTGCTTCATCAAAAGGAAAAGACGCTTCTGCTTGTACACTAACTCTGTTTGACTTAAGGGTAGAAGGGGCCTGTTTAGGGCTTTGCATATTTTTGATCTCCGGGAACAACTGGGCAGGGGGTACTGGCTCGGAGAGAGGGGTTGGTTGATTTGGCAGGTATGTCACAAGGGTGGGTTGTTCCTCGAAAGGGAGTTGAGCGACATCCCAGGGACCGTAATCGAAAAGCTGATCTATGACATCGGACGCAATGGATGAGCCTGGACTGGTCTCCAAGGGCGAGCCACAATTTGAGCAGAATTGAACCTTTTGAGAATATTCCGAACCGCACCTGGTACAAAACATACAGAACCTACCTTTTTAGTTTAAACCCCTGGGAAGCAATGCTTTTTGTTCTATCCATAACAGATATATTACACGAAGCGTTACACTGTGACAACCAGATTACCCTTATAGGGGGGTTCTGGTAGAGCTATGAGTCATCCCTCATTTTTCTGCGGCTTGCAAAGCCGCTTCTCCTTACTAAAAAAGAAGAAGTGAGGCTGGTTGGCGAAGCGCATGCGCCTCGCCAACCAACCTCACTTCTTCTTAAGAAAAGGGATGGGGCGGCCTGCTATGCAGGCCGAAAGCCTTTTGTCGTTAACTGACCGGGATCTGACTGGCAAGATCGCCAAAATTGTACTCACAGAGTTGACCAATGGTGGTTGGATTGACATCGAAGCGCAAGCGAATAAACCCATCGCTATTATTCAACGTTCCCCAGATAAGCTGATACTGGCCTGGGGCAATACTGGTGAAGGCAAAAGTGCCATCGCTACTAATGTTTGTGCTCGGCGAATTTGTAAGAACTGTTTCGACATCGTTAGCTGAAGTGGAGCTGGTAATCACCGAACTTTTATTCAAAAAAACAGTGGGCATAGTGCCGGATGGAGGAACGGTACCGGTGAAATGTCCTTTCACATGGACCGGTGCTTTCAGGGCCTTTGCGGCCTCCTGTCCCTCATTGGTATCTGAAAAAGTTGTGGCGAGTTGTTGATATGTGGACAATGCCGAAGAGCAAGTTGTATTTAGCTGTTGTTGAGCCACTCCCCAGAGGGCTTTTGCATAGTCTGGATGGATGCGTTGCGCCTCAGGCGAGTTCCCAAAGTTTGAGAGCAGTTGCTGGAAATCGGTCACTGCCTCGGTATATTTTTGTGATGTCAGTTGTTGTTCGGCCAGGTTATAGTACGCTGTCGCATCCGAGGCTCTGGTTGTGGTCTGGCAGCTACTAAAGCAGTAAGGTAGACCGAGCAATGTATTATAGCGCTGGACTGCACTGGTATAGTTATGCTGCTGTACCGCTAGATTTGCCCAGGTCTGATAGAGTGAGACAGAATCCTTTTGGGCTCTGGTCAGCTGGTCTGTTACCTGGCTGTAGTTGGTAATCACTGTTGTGAATTTGCCAAGGGCAGGATCATATTGTTGCTGACTGCTCAGTTGCTCTCCCCATTCGTTATAGGTGCGTGCGATATCAGCTAAAGTAGATTCGTTCTGTCCACTGGCTTTATATTCATTGATAGCAGATTGCCAATTTTGTTGACCTTCCAGAGATCGTCCCTGGAGACTATGGAAACTGCTCTGTTGTCCCAGACCGGCAAATGCGATGATAAATAATAGTAATGCCAGGAGCAGGGCGCTGATAATCTGGGCGCGTCTATGGGTATTTGTTGGAGCGAGCAGGCCCAACGCGGACCTTGCTCCAAATGCTATTAGAATGAGTATACCTATGATCAGAGCGATAATTCCGGCTGTTTGTGCCCCAGACGCCCAATCCGAACCTGTGAAAAAGGTTAACAAACCTAACATAAGCGCGACAATGATGATACTTCCGATGAAGAGCCAGAGCGGCAAAGGATTGATGAGTTTGCTCGGTTCTCGCGGTTTTTGGTGAGGTTGTGTGATTGCATAGCCAGGCCAACCGGGCTGAGATAGTTGCCCTGTTCCCACAGGTGGATAGGCACCGCTGGCCTGTAGCTGACCAGGATAAGCAGGGTTTATGGGTGGATAGGCACCGCTGGCCTGTAGCTGACCAGGATAAGCAGGGTTCACGGGTGGATAAGCACCGCTGGCCTGTAGCTGACCAGGATAAGCAGGGTTTATGGGTGGATAGGCACCGCTGGCCTGTGGCTGACCAGGATAAGCAGGGTTTATGGGTGGATAGGCACCGCTGGCCTGCTGGTCATAGTAGCCAGGAGCCATCGGTTGATAGCGCCCTTCGCCAGAAGGAACTCCTGGTTGGAACGCTGCTCCAGCGTCTTGTGGAGCACCGGTAGCGTTTTCACTAAAGAGATTCTGTGTGGAATCATTTGCTGATCCCTGAAATGCTGTCTCAGTCCGATCTTGTGGCTCAGAATTGTCGAAATGGAAAAACTCGCTGGCTCCAGGTGTTATCGGTGGAGGTTCAGGAGAAGGTGCAACTCGCATCGTTGGAGCCTCCTCAATGGGAGGTTCTGTACCTGAAAATGGATCTTCTTCAGGTGTGGGAAAGCGCATAGTTGGTTCGTTTTCAACGCCTTCAGGGACACTCGTGCTAGAAGACGGTTTTTCTTCCATAGGGGATGAAAAACGCATAGTAGGCATATCAGCTTCATCTTTCGAAGCATTGGAAGCATTTTGCTCAAGCGGGTTTTCCTTAACAGGCGGTATATCTTCTGGGGTGGACGTTGCCGCTGGCTCGTTTTCTGTGATTGGTGAAGGCGTCAAATCTGTGGCTGTCCCAGAATTTGAGATTAAAGATGAGCCACATCTACCACAGTAGACTGACTCATCAGGATTGTCAGATCCGCAATTTGCACAAAACATAAGTAATCTCCATATCTTTCTTGCATAAATGTATTTAAAAAACCTTCAAGGCGTACAAGTCTACGGATAAAAACCTTGTGTGGAAAAAGAAATGTCAGCTACGTAAACATGCATCTCCTGCCAGGGGACACTATATAAATAATACATGAATATGAACGTAAAAGCAAGATGTATAAAAGAAGGATGTCGGGGTAGGCGTGCAACGCCTGGCCCGTCATCCCTCAAAAAAGAAGAGGAGGGTCATTCGCCCATGAATCGCATTCGTCAACAAAGTCATTATATAGGAGGGGCGGGCATTTCCTTTCCTTTTTTACTGAAATATATATACTAAATGTTGAATTTATTTGTATAAAGTGAATCGAGATTCATCTGCTGGATGGGTTGATTATTCGCATCCAGGACGGCATGGTTGCGCAGCATAAAGGCGGGATAATCGTGCCAGGCGGTGGTATCCTGCCAGCCCCATTTGCGTTTAGGATCGACATAATGTGCACTGAGAAAGTCTTGACTGGCAAAAACCAGACCTTGATCGGGGAAATTACTGGACCCAGCGGTCGTGATCAGGAGTTGAGCGGACTCATGGGGATGAGAGATTGCATAGGTATAGCCCTGTTCGGTTGCGAGCATAAAGTGATGCAAGAGATCGCTATGCTCCTGGATCTCTTTGGGACTGGTAATGATATTGGGGGTATAGTAATCGGGAATGCCATAAGAGGTAATGGGGAAGACATTTAAATGAAATCCTGCACGCTCTGCTTGAATAACCTCCCAGCCCTCATAGACCCAGGCGAAATCGATGCGTTTTGTCTCCAGGGCTTCCATTGTATCAATGTTCAGCGTGACATTTCTGAATGTTCCCTGACCGCCATCCTGGCGGATCATCGAACTTACTACTGCACTCTCGTAGGGAGCGCCAAAACCACCATATATTTTGCCATCCAGATCGCGTGGTCTGCTCAGTCCTGAACTTGTCAGCGTTACGAGGGCCGAAGTATTGTGCTGTACGATAGCCGCGATCGAAACGACCGGTTGATTGACTGCCGTATCTGCCACGATACTTTCAGTCGAACTAATACCCACAGCGGCCTGACCGCTGCTCACAAGCGTATCGGAGGAGACGTTCTCCGAGTAGGGAAGGAGCGTGAGATTAATGCATTGCGCGGCATACCAGCCTTTGGCCTGAGCAACATAGATGCCGGTGTGATTTGTATTGGGGGTCCAATCGAGAGCCAGCTTCATAGGAGTAAGCTGACCGTGACAGTTTGGGGCCGGAGTCGCGCTGCTGGTTGCCGAGTTTGCAACTCGCTGCTGATTGAGATAGAGACCACCGACTACGAGGACCAGCAAAATAGGAATTCCTGTCAGGAGGACAAGTCGATTACGACGGTTCATGTGCAGATCTCCTTTGCATGAGAGAACTCAGGGCTACATATCAAAAAGTATCTCATCCGAGTTCCCGCATAAGTATGCCCCGATCTCTACAAAAGTCGGCTGTGCTGACGAGCAGTAGAACGTTGTTGAAGCGTCAACGCTGTACGCGAGGAATGGTACCAGGGCAGGGCCAATCTCTCAAGCACATAGACCAGACCAAAAAGTGCCAGGCTAAGGACCGCAGTTACTACAATAGCCGCGAAAACCACTGGAATAGCTTTAGAATTGGCCGAGGTCTCCATATAGATACCCAGTCCCTTCTCCGCGCCTACAAATTCGCCGACAATCGCGCCAGTCACGCTATACGTGGCAGCGATGCGCAGACCTGAGAAGAAGCTGGGA
This sequence comes from Ktedonobacteraceae bacterium, assembly GCA_034438135.1. Lineage (GTDB taxonomy): Bacteria > Chloroflexota > Ktedonobacteria > Ktedonobacterales > Ktedonobacteraceae > Paraktedonobacter. The sequence continues at coordinate 4,706 of DAOTTL010000658.1, forward strand.
AGTGCGCCTGGTAGCCGCACGAGCGTTAACATCTGCCAGCGAGATGCTCCCATGCTTCTGAGCAGTTTGATCAGTTCTGGCTCAGCACTGATCAATCCATCGGCAGTGGCTACGGCTATAGGGAAAAAACAATAGAGTGTGACGACGATGATTTTTGGATTGATGTCGAAACCGAACCAGATCAGAAGTAAGGGAGCCAGCGCTACTATGGGAATCGTTTGCGAAATAATCAGCAGTGGATAAAGGGCGCGACGGAGCCAGGAAGAGATATCAATCAGAATCGCCAGCAGCAGCCCCAATGCCGTTGCGACGCACAGACCCAGTACGGTCTCCAGCAGTGTCTGGAGCGTGTTTTCATAGATGACATCCCAATTTGTTATGAGTGCTTGAGCAATTCTACTGGGTGCGGGCAAAAACTGCGCGAGCGAAATGTCGGCGCGTACAGCTATTTCCCAGATTGCCAGCAAAGACACAGCCAGAACAAAAGCTGGACCATAGCTCGCGAAGAGGCGAAATTTCATAGCATCTGCTCCTTCATCAGCAACGCCATTAGCTCTCGCTCAAGTTGGAGCGCTGACGTCTCGGTTAGTTGCTCCATTCTACGTGGACGTGGCAGATTCACATGGTGCACTCGCAATACATGAGCTGGACGGGCGCTAAGGACATAGATACGATCGGAGAGCAGAATAGCTTCGCGTACATCATGAGTAATAAAAAGGGCGCTGGCATATACCTCTTGCCAGAGATCAAGCAACCACATCTGACAGGATAGCCTGGTCAAAGCATCCAGCGCACCAAATGGCTCATCCAGTAAGAGAAAATGAGGATGAAAAAGCACTGTACGTAACAGGGCCACGCGCTGCTGCATGCCACCAGAAAGGGTCGCGGGATACTGCTGAGCGAACTCGCTTAAATGAAAGCGTTTAAGCAACTCCTGTGCCTGCGAGCGTCCCTGCGAGCGAGGCGTATGACGTACGTCCAGACCTAACAGCACATTCTCCTCAACAGTACGCCAGGGGAGCAGGAGCGACTGTTGCGGCATATAGCCAATTTTGCCGCTGCGCCGACCATTTGACTCCCCATCAATGCTCACTAAACCCTGATCGGGCTGCTCAAGGCCTGCGATAATCGTAAAAAGGGTACTTTTCCCACAGCCACTGGGACCGAGCAGAGAGACAAATTCCCCCTGGTTGACCTCCAGGTCGATCCTATCCAGGACCTCCAGCGTCTGGCGTCCCTGGTGAAAACGCTTTGAGACCTCCTGTACGAGGAGTTTGGGGGCTTGCATACTCGTTTCTCCTCAAGATACGTCCGCGGGGCATGCAAAAAGCCGCACCTCGGTGAAGAGAGACGCGGCTTAAGAAAGTGTCTTTATAGTCCTTTAAGAGGCCGTCGCCGCTTCCCTCCGCTGGCATTACCCAGATCAGGTTCATTTACAAGGGTCGGCAACTCCTGTTACCTCTCAGCCTTTTGGCACCCCTAGCAGCTTTTCGATGTCCACTATTTTTTCTAAACATACCCCCTTAGACAGGCCTTTGTCAATGGTACAAGAAAACACATTCAGTGTTTCGCAAAAATCTTTCTCTTCTCCACCCACCTACCCACACTTTTTTGAGGCTCGGAGGCAGCGCGGCCGCGCTGCCTCCGAGCCTCTTTTGTTCCTGGAGAGGGGTCTTGAAATGGCTAAAAAAGATGAGCAGCTTATGTGAATGAGGCGCTTTTGCGCCTCATTCACATAAGCTGCTCATCTTTTTTAGCCTGTTTTGGTGAGAGCGAAGCGAGAATTACCCTCTGCGGTAGTAGGAGGAACGGCTTCGGCGACTCCAGGAGCGATAAGTAATCGCATGCCAGAGAGCGATCAGAATAATAGCGCCGATAAGGCCTTGAAGGAGTGGAACGCCATCGATCACAAAATCGGGAAAGCCGCTAATATGGATAACTTGAGTCATCAACCAGACTCCAATAACACCGGCAATGATAGCTCCAATGATGCCAAATGGGAGTCTCCATCCAACGATGGCCTCTGCCACAATTCCAACGATCGCGGCAATAATCACATAGATGATAACATTCGTTCCAAATGACCAGGTATAGTTGCCGACATGAATAGTAATACCATCAGCCAGGATCAGGCCGTGGCTAAGCATTGTAGTCATAGTTTTCCTCCTCGGATGAAACAATTACGGATGAGCCGTAGCTACTACGAACACGTAATGTCAGCCATAAAAGAGACATTTTCTCGTCTTATTCCGGTGCTCTCAGGATTTTTTAATGTTGAGATGGTTTCCAGGGTTTCGATTGGCAGTGTCTTTCGCCAATAAAGTCTTTGGAGAGCCTTGGAGGCAGCGCGACCGCGCTGCCTCCAAGGCTCTTTTTTTCCTGAGGAGGGGTCTGGCCATGGCTGAGCAGCGACTTTTGCGAAGCCCTGAAATAGGTTCGCGGGTTCGCCTCCAGATTGACTTTTTGTGAAACTATGGTATGCTTGACCTATACATATCAAATAAGCTGACCCGCGTTGAGCGAACATAGTAAGGGATATGGTACCCAACAGCGATCCGAAACAGAGTGCAAGTTCGGAAGGGCATAACGATCCCAGAACCCCTTCGTGAGCGGCTGGCCGAAGAAAATTTCCAGATATCTTTTATGGATAGAAGGAGATAAGTAGGAACAGATGGGTAGTTCCCATGCAGTGCAAAAACTTTAATGAGTGGCCACGTTCTTTTATTCATCACAGAGATGTGATGAGATCGTAATAGAGCGGCCAGTGGCAAATAGGGTGGTACCACGGGTGTGTAGAGGATGCTGAGGCATCTTATAAACAACATTCCTAGATAAAACACTACACTCTCGTCCCTTTCACGATCCTTGTATTGGAAGGGGCGAGGTTTTTTCGTTCCTTGCTCTTTCCCCAGGACCGTGAGCAGATCGACTGCACCTCTTTCGGATGAAAGATTGTGCTGGACTGCGAACTGGATACCGGGGAGTTTTTGTTTTAAAGGGGGGCTTTTCATTGTCAGATGTATTTCGTGTAGTGGAGAAGAGCGTGACTGCTCCACGTGGTTTCCGCGCGGGTGGCATTGCCTGTGGGATTAAGGCCAATCGTGAAAGCAAAGATCTGGCGATGCTGATCGCGGATGTTCCCTGTGTCGTGGCTGGAACTTTTACGACCAGCAAGACCAGTGCTCCATCGGTGAAGATTTGCCGGACCCGTCTGCAAAGTGGTAGAGCTCAAGCGGTGATCATCAATAGCGGTAACGCGAACTGTAGTACGGGCGAACTCGGCATGCGCAATGCCTATGCTATGACCGAGTTTGTCGCCGAGCGTTTCCATATAGACCCTGCCCTGGTCCTCTGTTCTTCCACGGGGATAATTGGCCATCAGTTACCGATGGAAAAGTTGGCCGCGGGTGTCCATGCCATTGATGTGAGCGTGGGAGGGGGCGAGGTCTTTTCCGAGGCTATTATGACGACCGATACTCGTCCAAAGCGCATCGCGCTTGAATTTGAGTTGGAGGGTCGAACGGTTACTTTGGGAGGAGCAACCAAAGGTGTGGGCATGATCTACCCCAATATGGCAACTATGCTCTGCTATTTAACCACCGATCTCGCGCTTGAGCATGAGTGGATGCAGCAGGAATTAAAGAGTGCGGTCGAGGATTCATTTAACATGATCTCTGTGGATGGTGACATGTCCACTAACGACTCCTGCATTCTTTTTGCGAACGGCCTGGCGGGCAACACTCCGCTGAATGAAGAGCATCCAGAGGCCGGGACCTTCCGCGAAGCTCTGCGCCGGGTGACTCGTTATCTGGCTATCGAGCAGGCACGTGATGGTGAGGGTGCGACGAAACTGATGATCGTTCATGTGCGTGGGGCCAGAACTAAGTCCGATGCCGTTAACGCCGCTCGAAGAGTGACGCGTTCGCCGCTCTGGCAGTGTGCACTTGGGGGTGGTGACCCAAACTGGGGGCGTATCTCAGTTGCGTTGGGAGCCAGCGATTGTGAGGTTAACCAGGATACCTATGACATCTCCATCGGCGGATTGCTGTTCTTGCAGGCGGGTCAGGCTGTAGACTATGATCCGCAAGAGGCCCAGGCAATCATGGAAAAAGCTGAGGTGACGGTTGGCATCAATCTACACCTTGGCGAGGGAGAGGCGACCGCCTGGGGTTGTGATCTGACTCATGGCTATATCGATGAGAACACCCTGTACACAACTTAATGAAACGTTTAACTAGCGAGGGAAAGGTACAGATATTCATGGCGACTACACAGCGACAGACCTCTGAGAGTGCCCAGCAGCACTGGATGGAGTTGGAGCACAGATATTACCAGGGCGCATTCAAGCGTCAGCCACTCGTTTTTGTGCGTGGCGAAGGAACGCGGGTATGGAGTGCGGACGGAGAACAATATTTAGATCTGGTGGCTGGTATTGCTGTAAATGTGCTCGGTCACTGTCATCCTGCGGTCGTTCAAGCTATTAAGCAACAGGCTGAACAGCTTATGCATGTTTCAAATCTCTACTATAATGTGCGTCAGATAGAACTGGCAGAACAGTTGGGTCAACTGAGCGGTGGCATGCGCTCATTTTTCTCAAACAGCGGTGCCGAGGCCAATGAGGGGGCTATCAAGCTGGCGCGTAAGTTTGGGCGTTTGCACAGGAATGGGGCCTACGAAGTTATCAGTATGGAGCGCAGTTTTCACGGACGAACCCTGGCCACGACCGCGGCAACAGGGCAGGCTTCTTACCAGGCTAGCTGGGCTCCTATCCCCGATGGCTTCAAACAGGTTCCCTTTAATGACCTGGATGCCTTGAAGGCCGCTGTGAGTGAGAAAACCGCGGCTATTCTGATCGAGACCATTCAGGGTGAGGGTGGCATCTGGCCAGCCACCCAGGAATTTCTCGCGGGTGTGCGCCAATTGTGCGATGAGCAGAACTTGCTCATGATTTGTGATGAAGTACAGGCCGGTATGGGACGTACAGGTCGCTTCTTTGCCTGGGAAAACTATGACGTTAAGCCGGATATTGTAACTCTGGCCAAAGGTCTGGCAGGAGGTGTTCCGATTGGAGCGATGCTGGCGGGACCACGCGCCGACCTTTTTAGTCCCGGCGATCATGCCTCGACTTTTGGTGGAAACCCTATTGCCTGTGCAGCTTCTCTGGCGACGCTCCACACGCTTCTCTCAGAGAACCTGCTGGAGAATGCGCGTCAAATGGGCGAGTACTGGAATGAAAAGATGCAGGAGCTTTGCGCGAAATACGCGTTTATTGATGCTCCGCGTGGTATGGGTCTGATGAGGGCTGTCAATGTCAAGGATGACCTTGCGGGTAAGATTGTCGAGAAAGCCATGGCCCATGG
>DAOTTL010000659.1:0-9801 GCA_034438135.1 Ktedonobacteraceae bacterium
GAAGCAGGAATGCCGAACCACCTCCAAGCAGGAGAACGATCAGACTCAATGCTAACAGACGCAATACTTGTTGTCGAATGATTCGTTTACTCATAATACGATCTATCTCTTTACAAATACTAAGCAGAGCAAAGATGACCCGTCAGTACCCAGCACCTCCCTTCCCTCGACCCCGCTCTACGTTGCGCGAAGCAAGCTCCCATGAACTATCACAGAGCCTCACACAAGAACACATTTCACTTTATATATGTAACGCCTCATCCAAAATCTATCCCAGGCGATGATCTTCGTTCCAATATGGAGATGTACGGTGGTACATCTCTGTGCATATTTGCATATTCTACCATGGACATGGAATGACATGCTACGAATCGGCATTCTATAGGTAGTATCTCCCATACACTCCTGACCAACTCCACTATCACGGTTCTCAAGCACTTGCAGTTGCAGAAATCCCCATTTAGTCACCCTGGAAACGGTCAGGCTGACAACAGTTGCGCTGTCAAGCTTCATATGGCGATCATCCTCTTACAAGGTTTTTGCCGAAAAGACACTGCCGATCGAAACCACTTTATCCCAAAGAACACAAGAGGCATTGCGGACGCAATGCCTCAAAAAAGAATGAGGAGAGCGGGGCGTTCGCTCATCCTATTATTACCAGACCCATATCTTTGAATGAAAAGAGGAGCGTTTCACAGCCACAGACGTGCCAGGTGACTGATATATCCCAGCACATGGTGCAGAGAAGCAAAAAACACATCTGGAGAGTCCACATACCTATCCTTAGATTGTTTCTCTACCGTGACTGTCTCCTGAGCAAACAGCGCAGCCGCCACCACTCAAGAAACGCCAGACTTTTCAGAGAGAAGGCGAGCTTCAGACAAATCTACGGGACGAGCCAGATATGCCCAGAGACCCAGCATAACAGCCGCAAGCACAAGTGAGTACGGCAGCAGCGTCCAGAGACCCAGTGCTTGCGCAAGAATACCAGCCAGCCAGGGAAAAATGGCGAGACCGATAGTGGCTATACTTACCAACACGCCAATCGCGCTTGCGCCCAGGCGTGCGGGAACCAGTCGGGTGATAATCGCCACTGTCAGCGGAAAGATGGGAGCCAGGCTAAAGCCAATAAAACAGAAACCGAGCGCCGCAATGGCTCCAATCGGGATCAGCCAGACTCCCAACAACCCTACTATAAGGCTGAGAATACAGGCAAACATCAGCATCGCGTTGCTGACCCTCAGGCGTTCTGCTTGATATTGGATCACAAAACGACCTAGCGTCAGACCAAACCAGTATGAGCTTACAATCCAGCCAGCGATAACGGTTCCCTGCGCACGATCCTCCAACAAGAAGCTATAAGCCCAACTGCCAAGGCTCGTTTCAATCCCGACATAGATCAACAGGAAAAAGGCCATAAGCCAGACGATCGGCAGGGCCAGTGTCGCGCCGAGGAGATTCCCCTGCGCCAATTTTTTCTCTTTGGTGCCGATTGGCACGGTGGAAGGTTCATGCATCAGCAGAGTAATTCCCGCAAAGAGGAGCAGGCTCAATACCACCAGCACAACATAGACAATATTCCAACTCCACAACAGGGCAAGAATCCCGGTTACCATCAGCGGTCCCAGCAGAGCACCTGTTCCGTAGAATGCATGGAGATAGTTGAGCAGTACAGGCGAGCGAGACTGAGCACTGACAGAGACGTTAAAACCTGTGTCGAGGAGACCAAAGCCGAGGCCAATACATAAACGTCCGCAAAGGATCAAGGTAAAAGGTAGATGGAACGCAAAGCAGAGCAATCCCAGCAGAATGATCACCACGCCCAAGCCGAGCATCCAGCGCATACCCAGACGTTCCACAAGCATTCCACTACTCAGCGCGGAGAGAAAATAGCCGATAGATGAGACTAGAAAGAGCAGTCCCAGCACCGCATCTCCAACGTGATAGAACGTCCCAAGACTTGGCAGAATGACGCCGTTCGCACCTCCACTCAGGCCAAGCAGGGTCATACCAAAAAAAGCTAATCCAATTAAAGTTTGGGGAGATCTCCTGGAAGATGTGCTGTTCATAGTGTTTCAGAAATCCGTTTCGCTGTGCCAACCAACCAGTCGGCGAGTCGTTTTCTTCATTCTATCATACACGCCCCTGCGAATTTCATCACATAGCAGAGGGGTGAAGAAGTTAGAGAGAAGGATGAGATTGCAAATAGCCAGGCTATTTGCAATCTCATCCTTCTCTCTAACCTTGACCATCTCAGCGTTAGAAGGTATCCTTCATGTACGTGGGAGGCGTCACGGGTTGCCCTTCTTTCGGGTTCCGCTTGAAAGAACTGAGACAGGCAAATGGTATGCTCACTTTATAAAATTTGAGGTGATAGAGATGCAACAGGCTCAACGCCAGAGAATCTGGCCCGCGATTCTGACGCTTTATGTGCTGGCGGCGATTATCCCTGAATGTGTGGCGACCTATAATACTGCACCTCGCTCTTTTCTCTTCAATCCGGCGACTTTTTTCTTTGAAACGGCGTGTTATGGTTCCGCTAATCTGCTTATTCGTGAGCTGATGCGTAGACGGGCACGCAGTTGGGCCTCTTTTATTCTGCTGGGCGCGGCCTTTGGCTTTGTCAACGAGGGCATCGTTGCGGGAACGTGGTATAACGTTGTGCCTGTCGGTTATACTTTGATTGGTGGGGTTGATTGGGGTTGGGCGACGGCTCTGACCACTTTTCATACGCTCTATAGCGTGGTGATCCCTATTCTCCTGGTTGAGACGCTCTTTCCAGACCTGGCAGCTCAGCCCTGGTTAAGACGCAGAGGTCTGATCATTTCCGCTCTCCTTCTGACATTGACAACCTCTCTGGGCTTCTTTTCACCTGTAGATCGTCTTGCACGCTTGCTGGTACTGCTGGCGGTAGTTGTCCTGGTTGGGATAGCCCTACTCTTGCCGCAACCTGCACGAGCAGCTCAGATAAGCCGCAGCGCAGCGCTGGGTATGGTCAAACTCCATATAGCAGGCTTTGTGGGTACGTTGTTGTTCTTTGGCGCAATTATCCTTGCGCCAGCTATTTTGATTCACATTATCCCTTTGACATGGCACAATCCCGCTCAACTATTCGATATCCTGCTAATAGTGGCAGTGGGTCTATTTCTGCTGAATACTGTGCGCAGATGGCGAAGATCCGATGATAGCTGGAAACCTCGCCAGACGCTTGCACTGATCACCGGGGCACTCCTGCCAACTATTCTCCTGTCCCTATTCTTACCTCAAATGTGGCTTGCCGCCCAGCCTGTCGCCACACTCTTCTGTCTGGGAATCCTGCTCTGGTCAGCCCGCCGCATGCATTTACGACAGACACTTCCCATTTGGAGACGCTCGACGGTAAAGCTGACCGAAATTTGAAATGAAAGTAGATGAACACTTGATGCAAGAACGATTCGTAGCACTTGTGACTGGCGGCTCCCGTGGTATTGGAGCAGAAACAGCATTGGCCCTCGCCGATCGTGGATATAATGTCGCGCTCACCTACCGCAATAAGGCCGCCCGCGCTCAGGAGGTTGCCGGGGCGATCACCCAACAGGGCAGACAGGCCCTCGCGCTCTGCTGTGATATCACTCGGTCAGATGAAGTGACGCGCCTTTTCCAGCATGTAAGTCGGTGGAGCGCACACCTGGATCTACTTGTACTTAATGCCTCCGGCGGCATGGAGCGAGATCTGGTTGCTACCGACCCAGACTATCCAATGCATATCAATCGAGACGCGCAGCTTGCACTGGTTAAAGCAGCCCTACCCCTGCTGCGTCCAGGCGGGGTGATCGTGTTTGTAACAAGTCATTGGTCACACCTCTACGGCCAGATGCAACAGTTGCCAGCCTACGAACCTGTTGCCGCGAGCAAATACGCAGGCGAACAGATCTTGCGAGCACTTCAGCCCGAACTCGACGCTGTGGGTCTGCGTCTACTGGTGGTAACTGGCGACCTGATCGAAGGAACCATTACGCCCAAATTGCTAGAGCGCACGGCTCCTGGACTTATCAAAAAGCGCCGCGAGACTCAGGGAGCACTCCCTACCGCACGCGATATGGGACGCGAGATTGTACGAGCAGCCCTCGATCCGACTCTTGTCAGTGGCGCAACAGTTGTGATTGGCGCTCCCCTGGAGTCAATGCTTGAACCGTGAAAAGAGACGGATAAAGTGATTTCCTCATAAATACTCTATCAGAGCCGGCTGCTTCTGACAATTTTCTTCTGCATATAAGTCAGCGCATCCTTTTCCCAACGCGGCTCTAGCCAGGCAAAAAATGCCTCCCCTGCCTCCTCTGAACCCAAAGATACCTCTTCGATTTGATGCTGCTCCGTCCAATGTTGGGCAAGGGTATAGCAGATACTACTCCAACCGCTTTTATTGCCATACTCATTCAACCGACCTGAAATATCTGAAATCACGATCTCAGCAGTGCTTTGCAGGTCAGCTAATGCATGTTCAAACTCAAGCTTATCAGCTCTGTCCTGTAAACCTGCCTGTTTTCTGAGCGACCTGACATCAATGCCACCATGCTCCTCAATCAGTTCGTAAATCCGCACAGTCGAACGAGCAAGAGTACCAGCCAGATAGCGCTCATCTACCGTTTCTGCTGGACTCAGGAAATTTCTCAGCAGTGGAAATAATTCTCTGGAAATCAGCATCGGCTTGCCCAGCAAAAATCGACCGTAGGCCGCTATCCCTTCACTTGCGAAGCGTACCCTCCAGAGCCAGGGATCAGCTTCTAAACCCGTATGCCAGGAACGTTCCGAGGTAATAGATGCCAAAGAAGGATGGTCTGGTATACAATTTGAGAGCGGGAGAATGCCCCAATGCCCAATCTCCCGGCATGCGTCTTCATATGTAACAACAGATTGAATTGACAAAGAGAAACTCCTTACGTTACTGGTTATAATCTCTCATTCATAATTGCCATGTTCAAAACAGGGCTTCTCAAAAGTCTTTTGTGCGGCGGTCACTAAACCCCTCCCCAGAGAAAAAGATGTCGGCGGCAGCGCAGTCGCGCTACCGCCGACCCCATCCAAGCAGGGTAGGTGAGGGAAGAACGCGACTTTCGATAAACCCTGGTGTTTAAAGGCAAAAGAATATACGTTCTATTTCAGAAAATGTTACAATTGCAGAAGAAAAGTCTATCTCCCTTCGAGAAGATGGAACGCGAACGTTTATTAGAGAGGATACCTTTAAAGGTCTTCGCTCGTTTTAATATTTGACGTGATAGTTTAAAATACGTTGAATTTATTATAGAGGTGAGTCTGACAGCTTCATGTTGATAGTCAGATCGGTAGCTGGCGATACATGGCTATTTTGACCTGTAGGACCTATAATCCTATTGGGAGCGAATAAAAAGGTCTCAAGCATGTTCGCAGTTTATGACATTCTTCGAAGCAACCATGCTTCAGACTCCTCAGAGACCTCTCTCGTACCGCTTATAGCGACCCGTGTAATAAACTGGGGCGAGAAGCACAAGAGTATCTTGCAGTCCAGTCTGGGGACCACCGTCCCGGGAGTTTCTCTTTTGAACTTTTATGCAGTATTAGTGGATTGACTCGCTTCACATGCAAAACGGGAATGTAAGGGATGCAACCTCTTGACCGGGTTCCAGAGCAGAGCCACAGCCTCTTTTCCTGTTTGAGGGATGAGAGTGAACCCTTCAATGAGGTGAGTCAAATCACTAGAAATACGAAAAAGACATTTTTTAGGTAGTAGCATACACTGTGCATGTGTTATACTGAAAAACGAACATCTTTTTCAGATGGGGGGCCGGTCCAATTAGCCGACAGAATGGCAAAAACAATAACCAGACGGGACAGCTCAATCCACATACCCTTTTGCGTAAGCGTTATGTCATTGTGGGTCCAATCGGGCGCGGAGGTATGGCAGCCGTTTATGAAGCCAGAGATACCCGACGCGGTACTCCCTGCGCTATCAAAGAAATGAGCCTCTCCACCGTTCCAGCCAATGAACGACCACAAGCGATCCAGAATTTTCTGGTCGAGGCACGCATCCTGTCACGTTTAAATCACCGAAATTTGCCTGCCTTCACTGACTTCTTCACCGAGGGCACTCGTCATTTCCTGGTCATGGAGTTCATTGACGGAAATACGCTGGAGAATCTGTTAGAGGCAAATAACGGGCCTTTCTCGGAACGCCGCGTCCTGGGCTGGGCTCGGCAACTTTGTGATGTACTCGAATACCTGCACAGTCAACAACCACCCGTCATCTTTCGCGATCTCAAGCCCGGCAATATTATGCTGACCCGCACTGGTCGCATCAAGCTGATCGATTTTGGCATCGCGCGTCTCTTTCGCTCCACCGGTGCTCAGGATACACAGTTGCTTGGCACCCCTGGTTTTGCGCCGCCCGAACAATATGGCAGCTCCCAGACCGATGAGCGCTCAGATATCTATTCGCTGGCCATGACCCTCTTTCAGCTTATGACGGACTCGATGAATGAAAACGGGTTCGGCTTAAAAGATGTTCATCTCAATTACCCTTATATCTCACCACCCGCTGCCCGCGCCCTGGAGAAAGCTACCTCGCTCAAGCCCGATGATCGATACGAGAGCATTGTGGTCTTCCGCCGCGCCCTGCTGGGCATCGGAACTTTCCGCTTTGAAAACGGTGGAGAGGCCACTACTCCTGACGAGTTAGCCGAACTCAGCTCACACTATCCAGAGGAGGCTGCCGGGTACCTTTTTGAGTGCGAAATCGAATCCTGGTTGCAGGAAATTGGCGAGAACGAACTGTCCCGCATAGCTAAACGCATTCGCACCACCGTAGGCGATCCGCAAATGGCAGTGGAGAAACTATTACAAACTATAGCGGAACGCACTACTCATGCACGCGCAGCCAGTTCAACCATAGTCGGCAAAAGCAGTCAGACCGGCGCTTATGAACGCCTTGAAGAGACACACTCGCAGATTAGTCGCAACAGTCGCGTTCAGGAGACAATGCTCATAGTCAATCCCAAAATCATCGATTTTGGCCAGGTCTATCGTGGCCTCTCAGCTCCCATCCAGTTGATAATCTCTGGTACCAAAGGTGCCCTGGTTAGCGGAACGATCCATCCCGTTGAGTCCTGGATTGTCGTTGATATGACAACGTTCGATGGCATAAAAAATCCCGTCAATGTGCGGGTGGATAGCACACGTCTGCGAGGCTCTACCCACTATACAGGCACAATTATGATTACTCCCGACGAGGGTGGACGTGAGATCGCGGTCACAATTGAACTGGATGTCCTTGGCTATTCAACCACGACAATCGCACGCAAACAACCCACTCAGGCTCAGGGCGTAATCCCAACCCTGTCCCCAGACGACGAGGACGACGTAACCATAGCCAACACCGGACGAATGCGCATGGCTCCTCAGGCCACTGCAATAGTCGATCAGCCTATCGACACAAGCCGCACCACCGAATACCAGACCAAGTACGGCCCGCCAGGAGAAGGGAGCTGGAATCCTCTCCAGAACTCTCATACAGCCTCTAGTAATCTGATGAAGCATGTCTTAACTTTTATCTCTGCCTTTATCACAAGTGGCTTCTATTACCTGGCCTTCTCGCATTTACCGCCGTTCGCCAATCAATCGCTGCTACCCCCCAATCCCTGGTTTACAGCGATTCTCATCGGCCTGGTTCCCTTCGCAAACTTTGGGGTGATCGTGGTCAATTGGCTCTCAGTCTGGGATACCCGTGAGACCATCAATCGCATCTGTACTGGCCTGGTGACTTCTCTGGTTCTGCTCGGTGTTTCTGAGACCGGCTGGCAAAACCTCTTTGGCCTGGGAGCACCACCCATACATTTGCTGACCCTTGTCCTGATAACAGCGCTGGCCGCGACCGTTGGCTCGCTTCCTAAGGTCAGTGATACCATGCTCAACGGAGCCAAATGGGGCATGGGCCACGCCCGCTGGCTCATGATCGTGCTGGCAATGCTCTTTGGCGGCGTCCTGGGCTTTGCTCTGACCAGTGGTCTGAGTTCAGGCTGCTTCACCCCCTTTGGAGTTCTGCTGGGGATAGGTGTTGGCGGCCTGCTGGTCCTGAGAGTCGATCGTCTGCTAAAGCAGAAAACCCATCCATAATGGAGAAAAAACCGCAACTGGTGGTAGTAACAGGACCAACAGCCTCCGGGAAAAGTTCCCTGGGTATCGCGTTGGCCCGGCAGTTCAAAGGTGAAATTGTCTCTGCTGACTCTCGCCAGGTCTATCGCGGTCTGGATCTTGGCACAGCCAAGGTCACACCAGAGGAACGGGTGCTCGTCCCTCACCACCTGCTAGATGTAGCAGAATCCGACGAAATCTATAGCGTTGCGCGTTTCCAGCACGATGCCATCGAGGCAATTAATGGCATCCTGGCAAGAAAACATCAGCCCTTCCTGGTTGGTGGCTCCCCCCATTATATCCAGGCAGTAGTGGACAATCTCGCTATCCCCGCCATCCCGCCACAACCTGAACTGCGTGCCCGGTTAGAAAAACGTTCCCTGACAGAACTTCTGGTCCAGCTTGAAAAGCTCGATCCTCAAACCGCCGCTACGATAGACAAGCACAACTCCCGCCGCCTCATCCGTGCCCTGGAGGTCTGCCTGGTCACCGGTCAGCCTTTCTCAGAACAACGCCGCATGGGGGAGCCTCTCTACGACTGTCTGCAAATCGCCATCAACTGGCCGCGCACAGAACTCTACACTCGCATCGATCAACGGGTAGATGAACGCATCGAGCAAGGCATGGTTCAGGAGGTACAGCGTTTGCTGAATGAGGGACTTAGCTCTGAACGGCTGGAGGCCTTTGGACTGGAATACCGCTTCATCAACCGCTGGTTACATGGCGAGTTTGCCAGCGAAGCGCAGATGGTCGAACGGCTCAAATTTGCCATCCACGACTTCACGCGTCGTCAACTCTCCTGGCTCCGCAAAGAGAGTCGTCTCATCTGGCTCGACGGGCATCAACTCAATGCCGCCAGTGGCATCCTACAAGACTTTCTGACCCCATATATGAGTCATCCCTGATTTTGCTAAACCCTGCAAAGAAGCACTCCAACCCTTGAAACCAAAGTTTTCTACAGGTCGTGCTAGAGCCAGAAAGACCAACAGGAATTTTCAGCGAGAAATCCCGAAAAAACACCACTTACATGCACATCCCGTAATTCGCTTATTTGTCCAACTTGATCTTTATTGGAGGCACACGCATGGTAACACGAAGTCGTCCTTTAGGAGTAACCATCATCTCCATTATCCTGTTTATACAGGGAGCGCTGGGCGTTATTGCAGGTATTCTGCTTCTTGTCGCCGGCGGCGCACTGGCATCGAACGGGCATCCCATAGCGACTGCGGCAGTCGGTATAGGGGCCGTTATAGCCTTGATCCTGGCAGTTCTGACTCTTATTCTTGCCTGGGGTCTCTGGACCCTACGCACCTGGGCCTTCTGGGGTATTGTCATCGTTGAAGCACTTAACATAGTTTATGGCATTTATAGCTGGACTCAGGGCGGAAACGGCGTTGTTGCACTGCTACTTAGCATAGCGATCCCCGTCATCATCCTTCTCTACATGCTTCTAGATCGCAATGTACGAGCCGCCTTTAGAACCTGATTTCCCGAGAGGAGCAGACATTTTCTAACACATTTCTCATTCTGCTCCTCTTACCGTCCATAGCTATGAGTCATCTCTCACTTTTCTGCGGCTTGGAAAGCCGCCCCTCCCCCCGAGAAAGGGAGAAAGGGCTGAGTTTGGCAGCAGCTTTGCTGCTGCCAAACTCAGCCCTT
>DAOTTL010000660.1:0-9406 GCA_034438135.1 Ktedonobacteraceae bacterium
TATTTTCAGCCTGAACATATCGCAATCTCTGGCGACCTGGGTATCCGTAAGCCGAACCCCGCGATTTTTGAGTCTACAATGCAAGCCCTTCAGGTCACTCCACAAGAGACCGCTATGGTGGGAGATTCGCTGAGTGCCGATATTCTGGGTGCGCAACCACTGGGTATGTATGCAATCTGGAAGCCCAAGCCATGGCTACGCGATTGGGCCCTTGAACGTACAGTAACTCGGTCAGATCCGGTTCAGACGGATCCTTACCCAATCTCGGTTGAAACATTTCCTGGCATTGATACCGCCGATACGCAGATTGAAGAGAGCGGCGAGGTACAGCTACCAGCCGGGATGTATATCACCGATGACGATTATATTCTGGCTCGTGCCGGGGGGAGCCGCGATTATCTTGAGAAGTTTCGTTATGGTGAGATTCGACCTGATTGCGTTATTGGACATCTGGCCGATCTGCTCGAAATTTTCACCGAGGTAGGTCAGACATGACTCCAAATTTACGCCGTTTGCTCTTTGAAACGCTATACCGCAATAAGTATCTCTACCGTTTCGCCAGTACTGTGCCCTTCGCTGGCCAGTGGCATGTCTGGCAGCGTCAGATTTTGCCTCGTCTACGAGGTCACGACGTTTTGGAACTCGGTTGTGGACCCGGCGATCTTCTGGCAGATATGCTGGCCGCAGGTTATACCTGTTCGGCTGTAGAGCGTTCGCCCCAGATGGTCGCGGCAGCACGCGAAACCCTCAAGAAACGCCAGCTTGGTTCGCCAGGTCTGGTCGTCCAGGGAACAGTCCAGAGTCTCCCTTTCTCTGACAGGACCTTCGACAACGTCGTGAGCACCTTTCCCTCTGAATATATTTATGATACAGACACCATCGCTGAAGTCGCACGAGTTCTGCGTCCAGGTGGACGGCTGATCGTCATTGAGGGCGCAAATCTTCTACCAGTGGGCTTTTTTCAACCTCTCCTCATCCTTCTGCAAGCTCTGGTCTATGGTCCAGCCACACTTGCGAGCAAGCCTCGTTCTGGTACAGAGGGACAGCGACGCACAAAAAGAAGCACATTAATGCTGAGCGATGGACAGACCGGGAGTGGCATCATCACTCATATCGTCAACAATGCCACCTTTGGTCAGCATATTCCCCTGGAACAATGTGACCTGCTGCGCCGTTCCGAACGAGCCGTGAGCAAACGTTGGGAGGTTTACATAATAATCGGAGAGAAGGCCGGGAGCGGTAGGAAAGAGTAGCGTCAACTGCCAGTGTGATGCAGAGCATAGGTGTCTATTGTTCAGGCCATTGTAAGGTCGTTTGTATGGACTGCAAGGTTATCGACAGGGGGCATCGCTACACTTACAAGAGTATAATGGAAAGAGTGTCACCTTCTAATCAAAGGGCGCTATGATCCATCAACGATCAATTCTTTAGGAGATTGAGAAGTGAGGATGCCTATATTTCGCGGGGCAAGGCGCTGGGGGATGGTTCTCTCAGTTTTGTTACTTGCGTCGCTACTTCTCTCGGCTTGCGGGGAAAATTCGCCCTCCATCCTAAATACGGCGGGTCCGGTTGCAGCCACAGAAGCGAACCTGTTCTGGTTTGTACTGATTGTTGCGACAATAGTCTTCGTCGCTGTCGAGTTTCTGCTCATCTGGTCGATCATTCGCTTTCGTGAACGGCCAGGGGCACCGATGCCGAAGCAGACGCACGGAAATAACTTGATCGAAATCATCTGGACCGTAATCCCATCAGCCTTTCTTTTTCTGGTCCTTATTGTTACGATCGTTACCATGTTCGGTCTGGCTCAGCCTGCGAGCACCCGTACGATTAACATCAGGGTAGTGGGTCATCAGTGGTGGTGGGAGTTCCAGTATGAGAACGAGCATGTCGTTACTGCTGATGAACTTGTCGTGCCAGAGAACACAGTTATTCATCTGGATTTGCATTCTGACAATGTGATCCACAGTTTCTGGGTACCTCGTCTGACAGGTAAGACAGATGTCATTCCAGGTCACAACAACACCATGTGGTTTCGGGCCGATCAGATAGATACTTTTCGCGGTGAGTGTACCGAATTCTGTGGTCTGGAGCACGCCAATATGGAATTGTCAGTCAGGTCGCTTTCCCTTAACGACTATCAGACCTGGTTGAGCGGACAGCAACAGCTGGCCCAGACTTCAACGAATCCAAACGCAGCGGCGGGCAAAACGCTCTTCACCGGTTCAGGTGGATGCCAGGTATGCCATGGCATCGTAGGAGTCAACTTGCAGAGTTTTGACGCTACGCCACCGGCCAGCGAGATTGGTCCCAACCTGACGCACTTTGGCTCTCGCAGGTTAATTGCAGGTGGTGTGCTCTCGTGGACGCCCTCGTCCTGTGTCGTACAGGGGAGCGGCACCAGCGCGAAAATTGTCAATGAACAGAGTTGTAACCTCTACAAGTGGCTGCACGATCCCCAGAGTGTCAAACCGGGCAATGATATGAATATTCGCCAACTCTCGGATACTGAGATCGCCCAATTAGTGGCTTACCTGGAGAGTCTGACTTAGACCAGGGGTTTTACCCCGGAAAAACCTTTGTGTGGTTCTGATTGACCACACGACTGGATATCGGAGGTTTTGCGCATGGCAACCCGTACCGTCACTGAAGGCGTGAGCGTCGCAAGGCGCAAACGGTTTAATGAGACGTACATCGGCGAGTGGATTACAACTGTCGATCATAAAAAGCTCGGCATTATGTATATCTTTACCGCGTTCTTTTTCTTTCTGGTCGGCGGCGTAGAGGCTCTACTCGTGCGCACACAGTTGGCTGTACCTAACGGCAAAGTGCTGGACCCGGCGACCTATAATGAAGTATTTACTATGCATGGCACGACAATGATTTTCCTTTTTGTCATGCCTATGCTGACCGGCTTTGGTAACTATGTGGTGCCGCTGATGATCGGTGCACGAGATATGGCCTTTCCGCGTATGAATGCCTTTGGCTATTGGGTCGTGCTCTTCGCCGGTATCTTCTTAAGTTCAAGCTTTTTGTTTGGCGCACCACCGAATGCTGGCTGGTTTAGCTATGCCCCACTGACGGAGACTGCTGTTGGCTGCGGCAATGGTATCACCTGTACCCCGGGACTGAATATGGACTTCTGGGCTCTGGGTATTCTGATGCTTGGTATCTCTTCGATCGCTGGCTCGCTGAACTTCGTGGTTACGATTTTTAAGATGCGGGCCCCTGGCATGACTATTAACCGCATGCCGCTGTTTACCTGGATGACTATGGTGACCTCCTTCTTGCTGCTCTTCGCTCTGCCTAGTCTAACCGTGGCAGCGATCTTCCTGCTGCTGGATCGGCACGCAGGCACGCATTTCTTCCAGGCTGGAGCGGGTGGCGACCCATTGCTGTGGCAGCACCTATTCTGGTCGTTCGGCCATCCTGAGGTGTACATTCTGATCTTGCCTGTCTTCGGTATGATCTCCGAGATTTTGCCGGTTTTCTCACGGAAACCGATCTTTGGATATACCTTCGTGGCATGGTCGGGGGTCGCCATCGGCTTTCTGAGTTTTACTGTGTGGGCACACCATATGTTTGCTGTGGGATTGCCGGTCATTGCTCAGGCATTCTTTGCCAGTAGCACAACCCTGATCGCCATCCCGACCGCAGTAAAGATCTTTAACTGGATAGGCACAATCTGGAACGGCAAATTGAACATGAAAGTTCCAATGTATTTTGCTCTGGGCTTCATTGGAATGTTCTTGATAGGCGGACTTAATGGTGTGGCCCTGGCGGTCGTGCCCTTTGACTATCAGGTAACGGATACTTATTTTGTCGTCTCACACATTCACTACGTCCTCTTCGGTGGCTCGGTGTTCGGCATCTTTGCAGGCATTTTCTACTGGTTCCCCAAAATGACTGGTAAAATGCTGGATGAGACTCTGGGCAAGGTGCAGTTCTGGCTCTTCCTGATTGGAGCTAACCTGGCTTTCTTCCCAATGCATATTCTGGGTATTCTGGGAATGCCCAGACGCTATTACACCTACCCCGACGACCTGGGCTGGAACGAACTCAATCTTCTGGCAACCATTGGAGCCTTCCTGATCGCCATCGGAGTAATGGTTTTCATCTGGAACTTTATCAGTACCCTGCGCAATGGAGAATTGTGTGGTAGCGACCCATGGGACGCTTTCACCCTGGAGTGGGATACCTCGTCTCCTCCCAAAGCGTACAACTTCCTGACTCTCCCAGTCGTGCGTAGCCGTCGCCCGTTCTTCGATAAGAAGAATCCTGACATTGCTGACTGGAAGACCGCGACGCATTAATGTTCTCTATGAACCGGGCATTTCGTAATAGAATTGTCCGGTTCCTCGCAGTCGCCCACTCTTGTGACTGCCGAGTCTTGGGAGGAGAGGAAAAAAGTGATTGAAGAGCCTGGTCAGAGCGCAAAGCCATTGGAACCATCAGGGGTCGTGAAGAAGGAAAAGCTCTCAATCGAGGACATGGAGCAGAAGCTAAAACCTAGACCGAGCCTCTGGCCTATTGCCCTGGCTCTGGCTGTTCTAATCACCCTGATTGGTGTGATCATTCACCCGATCCTCTTTGTCGTTGGTCTGGTTCTGGTCGTTGCCTCTATTATCGGGTGGGGATTGGAAAGCACGCAAGCACAGGCGTAAAGTTTGCAGAGAGAGACTGGCGCTGCTGTTGCCGTCATTCTGCACCCCTTTCCTTTATGTCTGTAGAAACGGTAGTTGGTTCCTTGTTAGCTGACGTAACATTTATAGGGGGTCTAACACATGAGCGTTTCTCATGGAGAACAAGTAGAAGTTCTTGAGGAGGGATACGGAGAAGAATCTGGCCGCTCTATGCAGTGGTGGGGCATGATTCTTTTTATCGCCTCCGAGGCGCTGATCTTCGCGAACTTCATCGCTGCCTATCTCTATCTGGAGATCCGCAACGGAGCCTGGCATCTGCCATCGGACATTACGTATCCAATCATCAATACCATCATCCTGATTTGTAGTAGCTTTCCGGCTCACCTTGCTGGCCGTGGCATCAGACAGGGGAACCAGCGTCAACTGAAACTGGGTCTTCTGTTTACTATTCTCATGGGTGCGATCTTCCTGGGGGGTCAGATTTATGAGTACACTGGCCTGTTTGGAACTTTCCATTTCACCCTTAACGCGAGCATATTCGGTTCGGCCTTTTTTACACTGACCGGCTTTCACGGTTTGCATGTAACTATCGGGGTGATTTTTCTCTTGATCTGTCTGATCCGCTCACAACGCGGCGATTTTACTGCCAGAAAACATTTCGCAGTTCAGGCTGCTGAAATGTACTGGCACTTCGTCGATATTGTGTGGGTTGTGGTATTCTCTCTGATCTATCTTGCACCTCTGCTGATGCCTCGCTAATAGTCTATTTTGAACGCGGCAAAGAGAGGTCAAGAAGAAGCGAGCCTGTGTGGCTGGGCATTCGCCCAGCCACACAGGCTCGCTTCTTCTCATTCTTTACAGTGATAGTGAATAATGCTATAACCTGGGTATCAAAACTTTCTCTCAGCGCTTGCTGGAGAAGTTACTCGCGTACGATATGTGCGCAAAAAATTGCATGAATGAATGAATGAGAGAAAAAGTCGATGTTGTATTTAGTTGCCACACCGATAGGCAACCTTCAGGATATCAGCCTGCGTGCTCTCACAGTTCTACGTGAGGTAGCCTACGTCGCCAGTGAGGATACGCGAAGAACGGGTATGTTGCTCAAGCACTTTGAGATTTCTAAACCCCAGATCTCTTTTCATGAGCATAATGAGGAGCAGGCGGGCCAGCGTATTGAAGCATTGCTAAAACAGGGACTTTCGGTTGCACTGGTGACGGATGCAGGTACGCCTGGCATTGCCGATCCCGGTTTTACCTTGATGAGACGTGCTATACAGGCCGAAATAGAGGTAACGATGATCCCAGGTCCCAGCGCCTTCATTATGGCTCTGGTGCTCTCTGGTCTGCCAGTACACAGCTTTACGTTTCGGGGTTTTGCACCTCGCAAGCCAGGTGCACGCCGTCGCTTTCTAGAGATCGACGTTCATGCACCGCACACTCTTATTTTTTACGAAAGTCCTTACCGTCTTGAGGCTTTTCTGCGCGATGCTCTGGCCGTTTTCGGTGACCGTGAGGCCGCTCTGGCTGGCGAACTTACCAAGATGTTTGAAACAGTCCAACGTGGTAGCCTCTCGACCCTTCTGGAGGCCGTTAGCCAGGGTAAACTCAAAGGTGAGTACGTGATAGTTATTTCAGGGAGGGATGCGAAGGGGCCGAGGGTGGATGAGATATCTCCAGATGAGGATCAGGAGGATGAAGAGAAGGACTGAACATAAAATTCGTCCTTCTCCCGAAAATGGCTAGATTCCCATGACTGAGATGAGTTCCTGGACAGCATGTACTGATTTCATCAGGAGGGTGCGCTCAGATTCACTCAGCTCAACTTCGATAACTTCCTCCAGACCCCTGGCACCGAGTCTGGCAGGTACCCCAATAAAGAGATCTTTGATGCCGTACTCACCTTGAAGATAGACGGTGCAGGGTACGATCATCTTCTTGTCAAGCAAAATAGAATCGATCATTTGCAGCACTGAGGCCGAGGGGGCAAAATAGGCACTGCCTGTTCCAAGAAGTTTAACAATCTCTGCACCCCCATCGCGGGTGCGTTGGACAATCTCCTCGATGCGGGTCTGGGGAATCAATTGCGAAATGGGAACACCAGCCACTGTACACATGCGGGAGAGCGGAACCATCGTGTCCCCATGTCCTCCCAACACATACGCCTGAACGTCGCGTACAGAGGCCCCAACCTCCTGAGCAATGAATGTGCGGAAGCGAGCTGTGTCAAGTACGCCAGCCATGCCGATGATGCGCTCACGTGGGAGATTGGTGATGGAGCGAGCCAGCTGGGCCATGGCGTCCAGAGGATTCGTAACCATAATAATAATACAGTTTGGGGAATGATCAAGCACGTTCTGCATAACCTGGGTGATGATTTCCTGATTCTTCTTGACCAGATCGTCGCGTGACATCCCTGGCTTCCTGGGAAAGCCGGAGGTAACAACCACTATTTCAGAGTTAGCTGTATCTGCATAGTCGTTCGTGCCTGTAACCAGTGTATCATAGCCCATTACCGGACCAGCTTCTAAGATATCCAGGGCTTTGCCCTGTGGCATATTTGGCACAATGTCGAACATCACTACATCGGCGTAGTCGCGCTCGGCCAGGCGTTGGACCAGTGTACTGCCCACAAAACCTGCCCCAATCACTGAGATTTTACTGCGCATAATTTGTCCTTTCTGTCTCTCTGAAATGGAAGCGAAGAAGCTTCGCCATAGAAGCGTGATTTATTCTCTAATCATTGTATCCTAAATTCCAGCGGCTTTCCAAGAATAGGAAAAGATGATTGCAGAGGTTCTTAAAAGTCTTTCTTTCCCCACCCACCCTTTTTGGAGGATGGGAGGCAGCGCTACTGCGCTGCCTCCCATCCCCTTTTTTCCTGAGGAGGGGTCTGGTAACGGCTGAAAAGCGACTTTGGGAAACCCTGAAGATGATTGTAGGGTTCTCAAAAGTCACTGCGCAGGAGTGGCCAGACCCCTCCCCAAGGGAACAATGGGTGGGCGGGAAGAAAAGCGACTTTTGCGAAGCCCTGAAGATAATTGCAGGGGGGGTTGACAGTATAGCCACTAGTGCGGTATTATACAACACGCACCGCTAATGGAGTGTCGTTCAACGGTAGGACTGCCGACTCTGGATCGGCCGATTGGGGTTCGAATCCCTGCACTCCAGCCTTCAAGAGAAAGTGACTGATGTTTTTGGGCAATATAGAATAGCCAAAAGCACCAGTCATCTTTTTTTCTTCTCATATACTTGAGTCACCATTTTAGATGCTCTTTCGCTGATTGTGAGCCAGCAATCTTTCTTCATCCTATAAATGGTATCTACTAGAGTCCTGTAAATCGTGTATTCAATAGAATACCAGATTAATCTCTCCTTTTTTGAGGAGGGACAGGATAAAAAACTTTTTTATCCATATATTTCTGGGAGAAAAGCGGGGTGCACACCGTGATCAGCAACCGTTATCATGTGAATAAGGCGGAGCGGGAAACGCAGCTAGCATCGAAATGGGCTAGACGCCGCGATATCCCAATCGCAATCCTCGCATGGCTTGTTCTTGTTGGGCTCATTTTATGGGCCGCCGGCTATATAGCTCGTTCTCTGCTCGTCATGACCGTTGCAGCACTGCTGGCATTTGCTTTGACCCCTGCTGTGACGTTTCTACAGCGCTGGCTGCCACGCTGGCTTGCTGTTATTATCATCTATCTTTTTGTATTGAGTGGCATCAGCCTGCTTTTCTACGAGCTTGTCAATACCTCAATTGGTCAGATCTCCGCTCTGGCCGGAAATGTCCAGCAGCTTTTGACAACAAACGGACAGAAGCAATTGATTCCGTTCTATCAGTTTTTTGAACGTTTCGGCGTTACGCCTGATCAATTGCGCAGTTTTGGGCAGGTCATAGTGGAACAGGCCTCCGGGATCGTTGGAGGTGCGGTGCCATTTCTGACCGGTGTGGCTGATTTTGCCTTGAATGTCATCATTGTTGCTGTTCTGAGCATCTATCTGCTTCTGGATGGAGGTCGGGCAATAAACTGGTTGCGTCATAATGCACCTATGATGCAGCGCGAACAGACCGGCTTTTTTCTAGATACCCTTAATCGGGTCATTGGCGGCTACATTCGCGGTCAGATCATCATGTCCAGCCTGGTCGGCCTGTTCGTCGGCGTCGGTATGACACTCTTCGGAGTACCATATGCAGTGCTTCTAGGAGTGGTTGCTTTTATTCTAGAGTTTATTCCGATCATTGGTACCATCCTCTCTGGCGTGATCTGCGTCCTGATTGCACTGAGTAAAGGCTGGCTGATCGCGGTCTTTGTCCTGATCTACTTCGTGGTTGTCCACATATTAGAAGGTGATATTCTCGCTCCTCGTATCGTGGGTAAGGCCGTGGGTGTACATCCGGCTGTTTCGATGTTTGCCCTGCTGGCGGGAGCTGAACTCTTTGGCATATGGGGCGCAGTTCTGGGTTCTCCGCTCGCGGGCGTGATCCAGGCGATTCTGGTCACTGTCTGGCAGAACTGGCGTACCAGCCATCCTGAGCAATTTCCTGACGTTGACGAGCTTGAGAAGCTTGAGGGCGATGGGGAAACAGAGCGAACGCTGACAGTTGTGCAGAAAAAAGGAGATAACACGGAGTCGAACAAATTAAAGATAACCGAAACCAGAAGTGTTGAAAAAGAACCAATTTAAGCTTCGCTGGGCCTTGTAAAGCCCCTCCTTCCCCAATTCAACAAGAGCAACTGGCCTGTCTGGTGGCGCATTTGCGC
>DAOTTL010000661.1:0-4145 GCA_034438135.1 Ktedonobacteraceae bacterium
AAAGGGATGTCGAGCAAAACGGGCGGGGTACCCCGCCCGTTTTGCTCGACATCCCTTTTTCCTCTGTGGGGCGGGGCGGTTTCAGCAGGGCACCTGAGTAGTTACCATCCCTGCTTTTGCAAAAGCAGGGATGACTCATTCCTCATTTTTCCAAAACGAGCAAACGCCTTTTCTTCTGTCTTTTGGGGGAGGGTCGGTTTTGCAAGCCGCAGAAAAGGTAAGGACGACCCATAGCTTTGTCACCTTCGGCGACAGAGGGAAAAAGGAAAAAATGCTGATAGATTGACAGAGAACAGGAGTCACCCTATACTTAGCTGGCAGACAGAGCCGCGTGAAACGATATACGCAAGGAGGGGGGGTCCATGTCGTTCACTGAAGATGAACTAGAAGCGTTTAATTCGATACTTGAGCAGCGTTTCAGCACGCACCGCCAGGAAATGGTACTTATTTTTGAGCAAAGCATCGCAACTCTCCAACAAGATTTACAGCAACAAATAACGCTTGCGAGCGCAAATGCTATAGACAGTTTGAAGCAATGGTGGGCTGAAATAGGGAAAATGGAACTCAATGCTCAGCTGGATACAAACCAGGAGCGGTTTGTTCAGACCATTGAACAAAAAGAACAGCAAGCAGAGGAAGCCATCGATCAGATGCTAGCTGCGCAGCTGCTAGGAATTGAGCAATTGCTCAACGAACGGGGATCAGTACAGGCTGGCGAGTACAATGAATTGAACCTGGGTGAGTCCCCTCAACTGGAAGCTATCGAGGTCCAGGCAGATCTGGCCTGGGAAGATCTGGCCGTTGTTGTGGGAAAGGGATTGGACGAGCGACTCTTAGCGCTCGGAGAATCGTTCCAGGACTCAATCAAGAACCTTGAACAGTATCTTGCAATTCATATTCATAGTATCCATGACGAGATCGCACGCTACACAGTGCAGGGACAGTCCTACAAAAGTTCATCGATCGGGGCTTCGTCAATCCAGGAAATACTTGTTGGGATCGAACAGCTCGGGCGTATTGTTGAATCGATGCAGGTCGCGATGACCGCAAACCATGCCTTGCTCTCTAACCGTCTCTATCACCACCAACAACTACCATTAGAACGGGCACATTCTGATAGCTCACGCTCTACCATTATCCCTGGTGGTTCCGGCTCGTTGGATCGTATGATTCATAAGGAGGATGAGAGAGCAGGGGATGAACAATAGTTGACCCTTTGCGCTATGATATCAATGATAGAAATTCTGGCCTTTCTAGCCAGTGACTTATCATCTTATTTTCCAATAAAAGTCAAGGAGTGCATGCAGATGGCGACCAAAGAGCAGATTCCCCAGGATGATTTTGAACTGGGAGAGGAAGTATTTGACAGTGACGGGAACAGAATCGGCAAGTTGCGAGCTCGCTTTGAACATTATGTTTTGGTCGAACGAGGCGGCCTCTTCGTGAAAACCTATTATATACCACATACAGCTATCGGAAAAAGCGACAACGGTGTGCTTAATCTGATGTTGAGTGAGGAAGAGTTGCGTGAACGAGGGTATAATCAGGTTCCTGAAGATCTGTATAACGAGGCTCCTGATGAAGGTCAGCCAAAGATCTTCTCTGGGGTGCCAAAGTTCGCGAAACGTCCCCTTTCGCCCGCTCAGACTGGCCATTACAACTACGGTCGCCACTGGCCAGGCATCAATACCGATGCAGCCGGTTCTTATCATCGCGATGAAGTAGTACCGATTCCCCAAAATCTTGTTGAACCCTCTGAAGAGAATCGCAGAAAGAGCTAGCATCCGCCCTCTTCTGTGAAGACCAACATTCCACTACACAGAGTTGGTCTTTCCAATGCACGGGAAGGCTTTTCGCTTCATTGGTGTTGTATCGATCAGTTTTACGACCAGTGCAAAAGAGCGCCACAAACGCTGCCGTACCAGGCACAAAAAGGCATTCCCACTGCTGAAGCTCACGCTCAGCAGTGGGAATGCCTTTTCCTCATAAATCAGTCATAGTTCGCTCGGCAAACTATGACTGATTTATGAGTCCGTTCCCCAAATCAGAAGATTCTCTGTATGTGCATCGAATACCATCTCACGAAAGAGGAATTTACCGCTAAAGCGACGTGGATCTCTTCACGAAGATTGGAAAAGGATTCAATTCTACAGAAACCGCTATTATAACCAGGATTTACTGAGCGACTCGAACGCACTGCGCGGCTCCCAGTTCATGTCAGTGTATGTTTCGCCTTTTTGGGTACGCACTTGAACGATGCCGTAGGAAGCCATATCGAGATTATGCCTTGGGTTCTCGCTGTATGGTTTTTCGTAGTCGGCAAACGTGAACCAAAATGCGACCAGAACGTGAGCTTTTTTGAAGGCTTGAAGCAACTCTTGTAAATAGTGCACTTGCTCGTCTTCGCTGTATTGCCAGCCTTCGTTTACAATTAAAGCGCCGTCCTGCATCGAAAGCACCGCAAACGTGGCATTACCACCGAGTAAAGCGGCACCTTTTAGCGGGCAGCACCCAAACTCAGCGATTGCTACTGGTTTTTGATGTTCCACATATGTCAATAACTGCTGCTGATAGGTAGCCTGGTTATGCTGTGCACGGTACAAATCGATGCTCACGATGTCGAAAACCGACCAGTCAATCTCCTCCCATTCGCCCGCTGCATACGTTACACTGCCATGAAAAGTACGGCGCACGTCCGGCAAAACGGTTGCGAAGATTTCATTAAGGCTTTTATCCATAGCGGGCCGCCACTCTTCAAAGTTCGCAAATGCCTGGCTCCGTTCCAGAAGATGTTCTCCTGGCAGAAAACCAGTATCGAACAATGACAATTCGCATCCCAGCACCAATACCGTCTCCGGTGCGATGAGTCGAATGTTCTCCGCCAGAGTTGCGCAGGTCACGAAATAGGAAAGAAGCTGGTCTTTTGTCAAGTTGCAGGGAAAAGGTGAAAACCACACGCTGAGTCCGGCTCCGACTGCCAGCTGCGCCGCCACAGCGATACGTTCGAGATCTGACCCAGTAATGCGGACATGGGTACACTGGAGATCAGTTGCGATGATCTCCAGTTCACGTTGTACCACGTGCAGATCAAAAACTTTACGGCTTGTATAGTCTGGCCCATAAGGATCAAAGCCAGTGTCATAATTGATGCCTTTTTGAGGATTGTCCATAGATATAAAGTATACCATATCTGGTGGATCTGCGCCTTTTTCTGGCCATAAGTGTATTTATACTGCAAAAGGTACCCAAAGAAGACTCTGTTGCCGAAGGCAATTCACGGGCGAATGGCTCGCACCCATGCTTTTTTTTAAGGTATTTCGAGTAGATTTTACACGCCCCGCCCGAAATACCTCTCTTCTTAGAAAAAAGAGGGTGTTCGGCCTGTTATGCAGGCCGAACACCTTTGCTCTTGATTTTGGAAAAGCAGGGATGATTCATATCACATCTATGAAATGCTTAACCAGCACAAGCTTTATTGCTGGAGTAGCTGTTGTAAGGCCGTTTCGACGAGATTGGAGGGAATGGCGAAACCAAGGCCGTCAGCGGCAGTATTCGATTCAGGATTGATGGCGTTCAAGGTTGGGATGCCAACGAGTTGTCCCTGTAAGTCGATTAAGGCCCCACCGCTATTGCCGGGATTGATGGCTGCATCGGTCTGGATGGCCCTGGTGATGGTGACGCCGGTAGACTCGGTGACGCGGCGGTTCAACGCGCTAATGATGCCGTTAGTGGCTGTTTCAGTCATACCCAGTGGGTTCCCGATAGCCATAACCTCCTGTCCCACTGTGAGAGTGGATGAGTCGGCGATCTGGGCAACCGTCATATGCGCAAATGGCGTGATACGTACAACTGCCAGGTCATCAGCGCTCACTGCACCCACCAGTTGTCCCTGTTCGTTGCTCCCGTTGGAGAGGACAACGACGATGCTCTGCTCACCGCTGACGACATGGTTATTGGTGATAATATCTCCCTTGCTGTCAATGATGACCCCTGAACCCAGGTCTTCTCCCTGGGCGGTTGTGACCTCAAGCTCGACGACAGATGGTTCTACCTTCGCAATGGCTGCCTCTCGGACGGCTTCTAGCGTTGCGACGCTGGATGATGAAGTGGTAACGGTTGTTTTGCTGCTACTGTTAGAGGTAAAT
>DAOTTL010000662.1:0-30557 GCA_034438135.1 Ktedonobacteraceae bacterium
TCAAGGAGAGATAGATACATTTGCCAGCCGCTGCGCGGCTGCAAATGTATCTATCTCTCCTCTTTTCCCTTTTTTTCGAGGTGGGGCGGCCTGTATAGAAGCTCTACAGAGCTAGCTAGCGCGAACAGCGGGAGCCTCCTGAGGCTTCATGTAGATGCAGATGACGCTAACATTGTCCAGTCCTCCACCTTCCAGGGCGGCCTGAACAAGCCTGGAACTCAGATGTGCGGGCTGATCAAGGGTAGATTCAATGATCTCCCGTATCATGGGGTCCCGCACCATCTCCCATAACCCGTCGGAGCAGAGCATGAGCAGATCTTCTGGCTGCATGGAGATAACAAACGTATCACTCTCCTCACTGGGATGACGTCCCAGACTGCGATAGATCTCATTGCGTCGGGGATGAGTGTAGACTTCGTCAGAGGTGATCAGTCCACGCGCGACCATTTGCGCTACAGTTGAATGGTCACGAGTGACCTGGGAGAGTCCGCTGCCCCGACGATACAGATAGACTCTGCTATCCCCAACATTTGCAATGTAGGCGGTTGTATTCACCAGCAAGGCAGCGGCAATCGTTGTACCCATATCACCTCTGTCCTGGCGGTTTCGTTGATAAATTGCCAGGTTGGCGTGGTGTACTCCCTCGGCCAGCAGTTCCGCATAGTTGTCGTCAGTGGGACCGTAGATGACTGAGGGGACAACCGTTTTGCTCATGGTCTGCACAACCAGACGGCTGGCTTCCTGTCCGTTACTATGTCCTCCCATGCCATCGGCAATGACGAAGAGACCTACGGGACAAATCTGGTCACGCAGTACACGAGTATTTTGCAGGGCCAGCAGACTATCTTCGTTCGGCTTGCCTTTGCGTTTCAAGCCAGCGTCCAATCCGCTACTGACCATGAGCTGAATAGAAGCATTCTGAGCGTTCGGTGCCGCTATAGATGATGGCTGTGGACGAGCTAACGGGTTCTCTTGCTCATAGTAGATAGCGCTCAGTTGCGGATGTCCCTGAACTGCTTCAGGTCTGGGCAAAGGCACGGTCGGGATATCTTCGTTTGTCGAACCTGATGAACTCAACTGAAACGGTTCCTGGACTGTCCCTGCCTGTGAATTCAACCAGCTATCCTCTGAATTATAATCAGGAGTACGGGGCAGCGCTTTTAGAGACGCTGATGCCCTGTCAGAGGACGATCTAGAGGGAGCTTTGCGTTCTGGTTCAGGCAATGGAATAGTCGGGATATTATCTTGCATTGGCTCCAATGGACTCAACTGAGACGATAGCTGCACTTGCCCTGTTTGCAAACCCGGCCAGCCGCTCCCTGGCGCACCGCTTGTCGCGGACGAGGATGCTTGCAGCACAGTGGAAGGATTAAAAGGTGCAAAAAGTCCATAGTAGCTATTATGAGGATTCATCGCTGGCGCAGACGGAGCCATAGAGATGCCAGGAGGCAGATTCAGTCCATAAGAGGTCGATCCTGCTGGCTGCAAAAACTGGGACGAAGTCGATCGGTTCGCACTCCCCACCTCCTGGTATTTTGCCACAGACTGCTTTCCCTCTCCCTCATAGACCTGGTATGGATTAGCTCTGGTCTCTGTGGTCCGATATTCCGCGAACTGAGGCCCCTCTTCCTGGTACTCCTCATACAACGCTTCTCCATCCTCCTCATCCTCTGGATAAAGCGGCTCTAGCTCATTCTCCTCGTCCTCTGGATACAGTGGTTCCGTGCCGTTCTCATCTTCCTCTTCCTCTTGATAAGCTGAAGCAAAAGTATATCCATGAGGACGGATCAGAGCGCTACGCATCGGAAAAACTGTTCCTCGTGAAATCTGTACGGGGGTAGGAAGTGCTTGCGTGCTCAGCTCATCTACTTCCTGAGCGATAGAATGAGCTTCCTCTATATCGGCAGCGAAGGACTGGCGCTCCTGATACTCTTTTCTCCAATACAGGAACATCTGCCCGGCAATCCACAGCAAAGCCACCCAGGCGAGCAAAACGTTCAGCGAGAGCAAGATCAAGCCGATAAAAGCCAGGAGAACTCCCAAGCCGTTAACGGAGAGCAAAGCAGGAAGCTGAGGCGCAGTCTGAAAAAGCATGCGCCAGGACCAGGGAGGAAGCCCCCCCGAAAGCACAAAAAGCAGAATAGCCGCGCTCAACACAGAGAGTGCGCTCACCAGACGCACCAGACGATAGGCCACATAGGTATGGGTGATATGTTCCAGAATAGTTGCTTCAGCTTGCATAGCTTCTTCTCCCAGTTTCATTCCCCTCAAGCGGAGCAGGAAAGAATAGTGACCGGAGCCGCTACCCACAAGAAAGAGAGTACATCCAGGACCTGCAAAGGCCGGATAAAAAATGTATCAAAAACGTATGCCAGAGATGTTATTACATACTGTAGGGTACATTTGTCTCTAAAAATGACGTTACACTAATTACGGCGGCAGGAGTAACCACAACGCGTATACCATCAACTCCCGTAGTCAGGCTGGTATCAATGAGAGTAATTGACCAGTCTTGTGGCTCTTGCTGACTGGTAGGCCAGGCTTTGGCGAAAAGTGCACTGCCCAGAGCGCGAAACCTCAGGGAGTAAAACACACCTTGATGGGCCTGAAAAGGTACTGTTTTGAGCACAGTTGATTTTTTCTGAACATTTTTCAACAGTTGGATATTTTGACCGTCAAGCAGAACTTTATACCAGTTATTCGTGTCCTTCCAACGCAAGACCGCCCCCAGGTTAATATCTCCATTGGGGTCGAATTGATTGACTGCAAAGGTTAGCAGAACCTCTGTGTCGGACATGGTAACACCGGTAACCGCATTTAATTTTCCCTGTGCCTTCGCAATCTGTCCGACCTGATTGACGATCGAGAACGCCGGATTGGTATTGGCATCGCCACCCCACACTTGATTATCGGAGGCACGTCCCCACAAGTTCTGAGCTGGTCGCTGAAAAGTATCATGTGCCAGAACGACTGTGCCATCAGGTAACTGAGCCGTTGGGGCAGTAGGATGCGGCGCAGGTTGAGTTGCACGTGTGGGCGTGGACTGAATATGGACAGGCTGCCTGGACGGAAGAGTCAGAGTCGCTGCCAACACTGGCGCGAAAAGGGCCGCAACCAGACCGCCCAGAATGCAGAGCGCCAGAATGATCAGGCTAATTCTGCGCATGATTAGAAACCCTCCTGCCTCTTCCACCAATTCAACAGTTGTCCAAAGGACGCCGATGTATGGGAGGATGAAGGACCCAATTCAGGAGACGTTCCTCCGCCAATATAGGTACTGATCGCAATAGATGCTATGGACTGGAGTTGCTGGTGTATCCATACTCCCCCCTGAGTGAACTGTCCCGTTGCTGGATTAGTACTGCCAGTATAGGCATTACCGGCCAGTGAGACCATATCGTTCAAAAGAGAGATGGCCGCCGGCTGTTTCCATTGAGCATCTGTCATAGCCAGGAGCTTTTTCCCATCGCTGCGCAGACTCTGAAGCTGTGCTCCAACCTCATCCATCGCAGGTAATATGGAGGTAGCAATAGGTGTTACGCTGGCAGGCGATCCCGGCGCATGAATTAAACCGTTCAAATGATAATCTACCTGATCAATATAACTTGGAGGATTCTGGTTCGCGCCCATGACATTGAGCAGTCCCAGCGCTGCCTGGTGCGTATCCAGAGTGAGCGTGGATATGTTCAGATCTGCCGGTATATCCCGGTTCAGAAATGACATGCCATCAATAAAGGAGAGCGTACGCACAACGTCATCGCGGGCCGCCTTAGCATTGCTCATGCCCATTAAATGATCCCGACCACTGGAAGTTAACTCCACCAGTTTCTCCAGATTGCGGGCAAACCAGTTATTCAAACCACCGGGAAGCTCCATTTCATCCAGAATAGGCTCATCAGCCATCAAGTGACGCAGATGATTGAGAAAAGCATAATGGTGCGCATCGTTTGGATCGGGAATTGCTGGGATCGCTCCATAGTAGCGCCAGGTACTGGTATCCGGCGAGGGTATGATTGGCGTGACGCTATTACCCTCCTCAGTAACCAGGAAACGACTGGTAAACTGCAAGAGATTGCTGTGCTGAGCATCGCCCGCATACAGCATGTTCGCCGAACCATTCACTACATTCAATGTACCCAGCAGAACTGAACGCGACTCCGCCTGTCCCTGATCTCCCAATAACCAGGCATAGTAACTCTTCCCTGCGGCTGGACGACCCAGGTGGTTTAGTGAAAAGCGTATTTCGTCATTGATGCCCTGACCAGTATCCAGGTTAAGCTGACCACTACTTATGAACATGATCTGACCAACCGGACGCGCTACGACGGCGGGTGGTGGTGGCAAAGCACGTGAAATGATGAGAAATGATCCCAGACCCGCGCCACACAGTACAAGCAGCGTGAGCAGTATCAACACAAACGAAAAA
Source organism: Ktedonobacteraceae bacterium (assembly GCA_034438135.1). Lineage (GTDB taxonomy): Bacteria > Chloroflexota > Ktedonobacteria > Ktedonobacterales > Ktedonobacteraceae > Paraktedonobacter. The sequence goes on from DAOTTL010000662.1 coordinate 4,427, forward strand.
CCATGGCGAGGACGGCCCCCTCTATCTTCGGGCGTAGGAAGGGACTCCAGGGGAGGCAGTGGTGTCACAGGTCCACTGGCGGGACCGCGATTCTGACGATTATACGTAGGAATGGGCCGTGTAGGGGCTTCAAACGACACGTTCTCCGCTCCCCAGCCTGGATGACGCGTGTATGGCTCGTTGGATAAAGGAGCCGAGCGACGCGGAGGAACCTCAGTCATATGAGCCATTGGCAATCCCTGATTGCTGACCGGGAGAGCCGAGAGCTTATCAGAATTGAGCTGACCACTCACCCGATTCCGTGGAGGAGCTGTAGGCGAAGGAGCGACGCCGGTGGCATACGATGTAGCATGTTCAACAAACGGCGTGCTGTTCTCAGAGGCACCCCAGAATGCAAGATCCATTGGTGGACTCGTTGGAGCAGTTCCAGCCCCCGGCAGGGGTCCAGGACGTTCAGCAGAGAGTGGACCACTGGCCGATGTTGACCAGGAAGAGCCTGCTTGAGATCCTGGCAGATGACCGGAACGCTGCATCGCCAACTGCGCGGCTCCTGGGGCTAGCGGACCCGTTCGGGTTCGCCGCGGCATAGCGGGTGGCGGGTTACGCTCGCTCCCCGGACGTTCAGCACGTCGTCCATGTGCCAGCGTTTCCGCAAAAGCGTCGATCGAGGAATAAGCTGGAAAACCATAACGTGCTGCCAATTGAGCCAGACGCTCACTGCCAGCAGTTAAAAAGATCACCGGAACATCTGCCTGACGCTTTACATGCTTCAGATCGCTGAAATCTTCAGGACGCTGAAACAACCTGGAACGCGGCTGACCAGGTGCGAGTGGCAACATCAAAACAACCGGCTTTTTCTGTCTGCCGACCGCCTCAAACAACTGTTGCCTCTCGTCTTCTGGCTCAACGTATAGCAGGCAAAAGTCTCCATTTTCGTTGAGTTTCATAGCGACCTCTTTTTCTCTAGTACCAGTACCTGGTCTTTCTCTACTCTTTGTTTACGATGGATGCTCAAACACAATAGATCTAGTGCTGCACCAGGCTGGTACGGCGGTTGGAAGGTTGCGCGACCTCAGCATTGCGTGGCCCCATATTCAAAGGTTCGGTAATCGGCGTCATATATCCTTTACCGGACGCAAGGGCATCGGGCGATGTGTCGGGTCGCATCACCTCGCCATACCATGTAGGCTGCTCAGGCAAGCGAACGGTTGTACGCACGCGACGTGCTGGCTGTAATACCTGTCCTGTGGTTGTCCGATGAACGGATTGTGTCGCATGGACAGGTTGACTATGCTGAGGGATGCGAGTTGCCACAGGCGGCCATGGCATAGGCTGACCTGCCTGTGGTTTTGGCAAAGATGGTCTTACCTGTTCGTGTGACTCAAAAGAGACAAACTGTGTGTTCTGTGTACGCGCTGCCCGAGCCATCTGCGGAACTGGCACAGATGGCTTTAGCTGCCTGCGCGGCTCAACCGGCGCAGATGGCAGAGTCTGTGCAAGCGCGGGTTGAACCATGTGTGGAACTGACTCAAGTCGCTTTCTCTCAGAAGAGTTTGCAGCCTCACCCAGGCGTTGCAGGGTGTGATACAACGCCATACAGCCCATCAACAGGACCGAGATCCAGGCAACCAACCAGCCTCCGGCCTGAACCATCAACAGTACAATATACGTGCCCTGGCCTTGCTGTATTGAGTGAGGAATCTGCGACCAGATTTGAGAAACTTCGTGCCAGGAAGTTGGCGGAAAGCCTCCCAGCTTGTAGAGTAAAAGAAAACCAAGTACGCTGCCCAGCGCAGGATACGCCAGCGTTCCAAACCAGGAAGAATTGCCCTCACGGCTAACCGAGAGCTTTTCTGGCGACCGATCCATCGTTCCCCAGGTATGAACAACGGCACCCAGAACCACCAGACCACCACCAATATAGCCCTGAATTGGCAAAGTTTCGTGTAGATAGAAGAAAGCGACAATAGCCCCCAGAACTGGCTCCAGGATATAGATAAACGAAACGGTCACAGGCGAGATATGTTTTTGACCCAGAACCGTAATCAACGTTGGCACAAATGTACACGCAATCGAGACATACAGCACAATCCACAGATCTCTGGGCATTGAGGGATGTACCGACTGCCAGTCTCCAAAGAGCAACACTACCAGACTAGCCCAGACAGCCGTAGTCAACAACTCGATACCAAACAGAGCCCAGGACGACCTATCGTTCTTGCGCTCCTCATCGCCCAGAAAGATATATGCCGTATAGAATAGTCCCCCCAGAAACGCGATCAACGTCCCACGTATATTTCCAAAAGATGAGGTAAAGATCAGTAAAAGTGCACCCATGAGCGAGATAATACCGGCCACCCACGTCCAGCGCTTCATTGGTTGACGGAAAAGAGTCCAGGCGATAAGCGCGGCCACAAATCCATTCAGGGCCGGAAAAAAAGCCGTGCTAGTCGCAGTTGTATATTTGAGCGCAATAGCAATAGTGAATAGCGCCAGGCAGAGGACGCTGCCCAGTAGAATGCCTCGTTTGACCACCGCGCGAGTCATATATCGCCAGGTACAGAGAATGATTAGCAGGGCCACAGGGACCAGAGTGATCATCTCAAAAAATGAGAAAACAAGCGGATCAATCCGTCCCAAAGCCTCCTTCGCCACCGAATAATAGGTTGCGAAGAAGATAGTGTTTAAAAGAAACCCGCATCCTGCGAAAAATTTTATTCTCATTAGCTTAGCTCCAAGCCCCTGGCAGGATTACAACAATTACAATAAAGCTACCCGATCTTCCCCTGAAAAAGAGAGGGTACAACTGGAATACGCTCTCCTCCACGGAGAAAACGCCGCCTTCTTTCTACAGATACTAAGAAACTGACAGATGCTCGGCTTGTAGAGTCGGAACCAGGATTGGACGCTCCAAGACCTCGGTTACACGACCAGCATGCTCGCGCAGAGAGATGCGCGGAGAACGGGATGCCCGCTCAACCGCACGAACCTCTATATCCTCAGTCTGGAAGGACTGACAGGCAAAGGCAACGACGGTATCAACAGAAAAGTCCTCGCAGGAGAAAATATCGAGGTTAACCATTCTGTAGGGAGCCCAGGCGTGCAAACTCACATGACTGGTGGCAATGATAGCAAAACCAGAGTACCCATCATCCAATGGATTGCTAGTTTCGATAAACCGCAGTTCGGCTGGCCCGACCTTCACCATATCGATGCGCCTGGGATACTCCTCAAGCACACTCTTCAGAAAAGCTTCATCGGCCAGCAGTTCAGCGTTGCATCCATAGAGATCGAGCATTACGTGCAACATAGAATCTTACCTCTTTTCTTGCTGGTCAGTGCCAACATTCATTGCTCAATTTCGATCCAAAGTGAGTCAGGTACTCAACTCTAGGGGAAGTATACCCATTGGTGCGATACAAATGAGGCCTTTTTCAACCCTGATCTTCGTATGAAAAACAATGCTGCATGTATGTGGACGCCACAAATTTACGCGACGTGGTGATGTAAGATGGAAGTCTCTTTCTTGCACACCCTCTACCCTCATGCTATAATTTCACGTGTGGATTGCCATCCTACATCGTTGTTCAGTCTATTTCCAGCAGAAAAGCAAGACGCTTTTCACCTCCGGGAAAGAGGGTCCATCACAATGAAGACAAAAGCAGCTGTACAATACGCTCCAGGCGAACCCATTCGCATAGAAGAGATAGATCTTGATCCACCTAAAGACCATGAAGTACAGATTCGGATGGTGGCCGCTGGCATCTGCCACTCCGATTATCATGTCATGAACGGCGAATTGCCCTCCCCTTTACCAATGGTTCTGGGACACGAAGGAGCTGGTATTGTGGAAGCAGTGGGATCTGGAGTAACGAATCATAAGGTCGGAGATCATGTGGTTTTAAGCTTCACTCCTTCCTGCGGGGTTTGTCCTTCATGTACTTCAGGCCACACAAATCTCTGCGACCGGACTGGCGCTGGTGGCATGCTGCTGGATGGAACATTTCGCATGCACAAGGACGGACAGAATATTGGACAGTTCTGTCTGGTTTCCACTTTTAGCGAACATACTGTCGTACCCGATATCTCTGTCGTCCCCATCAGCGACCGTTTCCCTCTTAACCGCGCCGTACTGGTCGGATGCGGCGTACTGACAGGAGTCGGCTCAGTCATCCACCGCGCACGCATCATGCCAGGAAGTGCAGTGGTAGTTGTTGGCTGCGGCGGAGTAGGAACAAATATCATTCAGGGAGCTGCCCTGGCTGGTGCGCGTATGATTATCGCGGTCGATATCCACAACTTTAAGCTAGAGATGGCCCGCAAAATGGGGGCCACTCATATCATCAACTCAAGCGAGAGTGATCCAGTCAAGGCCGTAGCTGCGCTTACTGGCAATCGAGGGGCTGAATATGCCTTCGATGCTATCGCGCTCCCAGGAACTATAGCTCAGGCATTTGGATGTATCGGCAAGAATGGAACACTCGTCATTGTGGGTCTATCTGCCGCCACGCAAAAGACAATCTCTATTTCTCCGCTCAACCTGGTTCTTACTCAGAAAGCAGTGCTGGGAGCATTATATGGAGATTGTAACCCCCGTAACGACATTCCTAACATCCTTGAAATGTACGAGGCAGGCAAGATCCACCTGGACGAACTGGTCACACGAACGTATACTCTGGACGAGGTGAACGAGGCCTACGCAGACCTGGCCGCAGGCAAGCTCATCCGAGGCATTATCGAGTTTTAATAATCACCGCGCAAGCTTTTCTTTCTAATATCTCTGGCGACTACAGCAACAGAACATAAAAAGAGCAACTGGTGTATTTTGTGGCGCGTTCGCGCCACAAAATACACCAGTTGCTCTTTTTCAAATATAGAGGGATTTCGGGCAAGGCGTGTAACGCCTTGCCCGAAATCCCTCAAAAAAGTATGGGGTGGGGGCATTCGCCCATGAATCGCCTTCGGCAATTTGGAAGAAGCTTGAGAGATTTGACAGAGAGAGAGCATCCTAACTACAATATGAACTATCAAGCAGATACGCAAGCTTACGAAGGACAATACTATGGCCGATAGCACAACAGATTACCCGGACGCCAGGCGACCCGGTTTACGCTTTTTTCAACCATTATTAGCACTCTCAGTGTTCTATAAAGTGCTTATTGCGAACAGTTTTATCATTTTTGTGGGTGCAACAGGAGGGACCTGGCTGGCCGTCAATCTCAACAATCGACCCTATGCGACTCCCACCTCACTGGCAATTTTCGTCGCCTTTGGCTGGCTGATCAGTATTGCACTCAATTTTGTCGTGTTGCAATTCGCGTTTCAGCCATTGGTTCAGTTAGGCAAAGTGATGAATAGAGTTCAGGCAGGTGAGAGAACCCTGCGAGCTCCGCTGACAGGCACCGATCCACAGGCTGATCAACTTGCCCAAACCTTTAACACGATGTTGGAGGCGATCGACGAATCTTCTCGTCAGCGTGCCAGTCAGATTATCAATGCTCAGGAAGAGGAGCGCAAGCGCATCGCTCGCGAATTGCACGATGAAACCAGTCAGGTCCTTACCTCTCTCTTGATCAGCCTGGCTGTGCTGGAGGAAACGACCTCGACAGAGGAGGCTCGTCAACGGATCTCAGATACACGTACACTGGCTCATCAAACTCTACGGGCGATTCGTAGCTTGAGCATTGATTTGAGGCCCAGCGCTCTGGACGATTTGGGGTTACTTCCAGCATTGCGCTGGTACTTAAAAGAGTATCAGCAAAAATGTTCAATAGAAGTTGATTTTTTCTCAACGGGTCTTAAGGATCGGCTGCCAGCCGAGATGGAAACGGCCCTGTATAGGATTGTGCAGGAGTGTTTAACCAACACGGCACGCCACTCTAATGCACATAAAGTTCAAGTTACATTGTGCGAAGATCCAGATGCTGTACGCGCAACTATTAGAGACAATGGGGCTGGTTTTGACTATCCAGCCCTGCTCAAGACGCCTGGCCAGGAGCGAGGTCTGGGTCTGGCGGGTATGCAGGAGCGAGCGGTTCTCCTGAATGGCAAATTGGATATTCATACAATCCCTGGTAAGGGGACAACTGTTAATGTCTCTATCCCGTTGCCTGGTGATCGACAAATAGAGACCTCGACAAGCAGCGAAGTAATGCATTCTTGAGTACAGATAAGAGAAAAACAGAATAGGATTTCGATGAAAATACACATTTTGCTGGCGGACGATCATACGATTTTGCGGGCAGGTTTGAAAATGATGTTGAACGCTCAACCGGATATGGAAGTGGTAGGTGAGGCGCAGGACGGTCGTCAGGCTTTGCAAGAGGCACAGCGCCTACAGCCAGATATTGTACTGATGGATATCACCATGCCAGATATGAATGGGATTGAAGCTACCAGGAATATCAAGAAGCTTGTCCCGGACTCAAAAATACTGATCCTCACTATGCACGAGAACGATGAATATGTCTTTCAGGCGTTACGCGCCGGGGCCTCTGGCTACATGCTGAAAGAGGCAGCAGACACAGATTTGATTAACGCGCTCCATGTGGTACAGAGTGGTTATTTTTATCTTTCGCCAACAGCCCAGTCGGTGATGGTGGGCGATTATCTGCAACGGGTTCATACTGGTGAGGAGAAGGATAGCTACAGCAGTTTGACGGAACGGGAGAGAGAGATCCTCAAGCTGGTGGCAGAGGGTCATACAAACAATCAGATTGCAGAACGTCTGGTAATCAGTCCCAAGACCGTAGATACACACCGCACTCATATTATGGATAAACTGAATCTTCATAGTCGCGCCGAACTGGTAAAATATGCGATGAGACGTGGCTTGCTTGAAGACTGATGCTACCTCTCTCCAGTGCAGAAGAAAGCAGTCAATTGATGACTACCCACTCCTGATCAATGGAAGAGAGGAAGCAGCAAATAGAGTAGGATTTTTCTCTTCGCCGTTCTACAGGGGTAGAGGGACGAAGAGTTTATTCTTCCTCTTCTTCGCTGAATCCAAGTTCGGTATCACTGTCTTCAGCAAAGTATTCATCGCTATAAAAGCCGACATCTTTGCCAATATAAACGCTCACCAGGAAATCATCACGGGGCATGTCGGCTGACAGGACCAGATCTTCATCGATTTGCTCAATGAGTTTCGTCAGGTCCGATTCTTCCAACTCTCGCTCCAGGATCAGTGTTCCATGGACAGCTGTGGTGGTGAAATGAATATCAACTGTACCCAGGCGGCTGTTACTCTGCAAGTTGTTCCCTTGCATAATGTAGTAACTTTCCGAGTAAGGTGTGCGAAAATGTCGTTCAAAGCGAATATCTTCCATAATAATATGTTATTGCGCGGTCATTTTTTCTCTTTAGAGACGGTACTATGCCGCGCCCTCCTTTCTCATTCTCCGCAGGCATCTCAAGGGGATGCTGCTGGCCTCTATTATATCATCCCTGATACAGGGCCATTTAAAAGTCAAAAATGATGCCTTTTATCCTATCCTATCGCCTCTGGCGATAACAAGGGACATATGAGTCATCCCTTGATTTTGCAAAAGCAGGTCAAAAGGCGTTCGACCTGCTATGTAGGCCGCCCCACCCCTTTTATTGAGAAGAAGTGAGGCTGTGTGGAGGGGCATGCGCTCCTCCACACAGCTTCACTTCTTCTTTTTTCGGGGGGAGGAGCGGCTTTGCAAGCCGCAAGAAAGGTAGGGATGGTAACTACTTAGTTGCCCTACCGAAACCACTCCACTTCGCAGGTAGAAAAGGTGTATCGGGTAAAATGGGTGAGCACTTCGCTTGTTTTGCTCGATATACCTTTTCTGTTCGCCACCGCAGGCGGCGAACAGAGGGCAAATGAGTAGTTACAAGGGATGACTCATAACGAGAAGAGCAGATGGCATCACGCCAGCTGCTCTTTTTATGCTCTGTCGCCTTAGGCGACAGAACGAATTCTTTTAAGTCTTATTTAGAGAAAGATAAAAGATACTCGCAGAGGCGAAAAATCATCCTTCTCCATTTCGTCATACGATGATGGAGGGGCCTGAAAGGCCAGGGCATAAAATTGTGCATTGCGCTGGGTTGTATAAAGGGTAATTGTGTAGGTTACTCCCTCCTGCTCTACATTTCCTTTGACTTGCTGCCATGTTGCCCTGGCAAATGAGATTGGAGTGAGTGTTTTGGCCCCTGTGATTTTCAAATGACTGGTCTCATTACTTGTATACGTGTTAAGTGTCATGCCATCTACTGTGCCGATTTCAACAATGGTCTGACCAGTATGTGAGCTGTCGGCGAAAATCACTTGTTTGATTGCCTGATTTTCCTGGACTTTCCATCCCTGAGGGTAGCGCAGAGAGAAGCCTAACGAGCTGTTCTGGTATGGTTGATCTGGCTGGGGAGTGGAGGTTATTGTGAAATACTGATAGATTATGGCTCCACCGGCGAGAATCAGCACAAGAAGTACAGCGACTATCAGCCAGCCAGGGTGTTTCTTTTTGCCAGATTTTTTCAGTGCCGCGGCGATCTGTGCGGGATCTGGTTGCGGTGTATCTGGTGTAGACATAGAGATAGGAGGAAAGGTGGATTGTCCCTGTGACTGAGCTCTCAAGTTTTCGGGCCTGGGTGCTGTACTGTTAGACTGTTGTGGTGATGAGTTATAAGCCAGACCGGGGAGCGATGGTGAGTTATGTCTCTGATCGGGTTGCACATTGAGATTGTTTATGGGGCTGGAAGGAGCATTTTGCCCATCTGGCTGTTCAGGAATTTGAGGTGCTCCTGAGAGAGGAGTTGCGTTTATTGGTGGCAAGCCAGCAGGAATAGAGCCGGGACGCGATGGTGGGATGGCCGAACCATTTTCAGGATTAAGGGGTCTGGCGGTGGATTGAGATACCCGTTGAGCTGCAGGAGCCGTGGGCATATGCGGAACAGGAGATGGTGGAATTGTTGGTACCTTGCTGGTAGGAAGATCTTCAATCTGCGCATCAACAGTCCTGGGAGCATTTTTCTTTGGTGCGGGAGTCGAACTCCGCTCAATGACAATTTGTGGGCGCATTTTAAACTCTTCAGGTATTGCCAGGGGCGCTGTGGGGAGATCTTCTACATTCTCCTGATCATTTTGTTGGTCGGCTGGACTTGTCTGCTCTTCCGCTGTGGTTCCAAATGGGTGCTCTTTTTTGAGGACAATAGCTTGTTCATGGATGGTATCCAGAGCTGCGATATCCTCTTCGGGATCTAATTGCTCCTCGGGTGTGGAGGAAAAGGGGGAGAGTGGTGGTTGTGCCATGGGAGATCTGGAAACGGGTGTTGACCATTCCATGGGCGACTGAGGTCGTTGCTGGATGGTATTCATGGACGTCATGTCCTCTTCGGGATCTAATTGCTCCTCGGGTGTGAAGGGAAAAGGGGAGAGTGGTGGTTGTGCCATAAGAGGTCTGGCGACAGGTGTTGCCCACTCCATGGGTGGCAGCGAAAGGTGGTCATTCGGGTTCTGTTCTCGTTCTCTGGTGCGCATCGTTTGCTGAAACGCTTCAGGGGAAGGCGCTCGCTCGTCGCGTGGAACATTGGACCAGGGAGTGGATGAGTGAGATAGATCAGCGGTCTGCTCGCTATCATAGGTCTCTTCTGATGAGATAAACGAGGAGACATAACGAGACGGACGAGGAGTTGGAGGAAGATCCTGACGAGACGGACGAGGAGTCGGCGGGAGTTCCTGATCAAACTCAATGGAAGATTTTTCGGGTATGTAAGAGGAATTGAGCATTGGGTGCTCTCCGCGTTCCTCATCTGAGTTTTCCTGCCAGTTGGGTATAGGCATGGCTGAGATCTTATCTGAGGAAGCAGGTGATGAGAACTCTGAATGTGCGAAGCCGTTTTGATCAGGCATTGATTTTGCCTGAACTCTGGGCGTGGGTGGCAGATCGTCGGCGAGAGAAGTCTCCTGGAATTCGGGTATCTCTATGGGACCAGAAAGTGGATAGGTATTAGCAAATTCTTCTTGTTCTTCAACCCAGCCAGTCGCTTCCCTGGCGGAGAATTTGTCTGCTGAGGCCGCGCCCGTGTGGACTGGCGCAAAGCCAGAGGGTCCTTTAAATTGCTCATTGCGGGCAAGCTGCTCTTGCACTCTTTGATACGCAGTACGTCTGTTCAGGTTGGAAGGGCGCTGTTCAGGGTGTGATGGAAGAATGGTCTCCCTACCCGGAACTGGCGGGAGGGCATCCTGCTGCGAGAAAGGAAGTTGATCTGAGCGCGAGAACTCCTTAGGGGGTAATTTTACCTTCATAAGAGTTGGTGCTGCCCCATTGGCCGAGTCAGAAGGTGAGATCTGCATTCGACCACACGCATGGCAGAAGCGGGCTTCTTCGCTCAATAAACTCTGCCCGCAATAGATGCACTTTTTTACCACAAAACCCTCTCTGACTCTGGCACGTGTAATGCGCCCACTAAACACCTTTGTGAGTTTCTACATTCTCTCATAGTTCTTATTTTGCCAGGACGAAGAAATGGGAGTCCGATGAACATTTTTTGTTCCTGGAATATTTGTGCCATGCCTACGTTACTCTACTTGTGATCGACAGTCAAGCTCAATAGCCAAGGGGTCAGGGTTTCTTCTTCTTGTCGTACTTGCCACAAGTATCAGGTCAGAACGATTGGAAGAAAGAGGGTTTTTTCGGAGAAACCGAAATTCCTTTGCGAAATAATGGCCCTTTGCGATCCTGCTTGAGGGTAGATAAGAGATCATGCTCTTTTGAAGAGCACTATTTAAGTATGAGCAATGCTTCGCGCTCAGCACTGGTAGCGAGTAACTGCTGATTTTTCACGATATCCAGCAGCTTTTTGCGCCCCTTGGGACTGCCAATCATAAGTACACCGACCAGCTTATTCTCGCGAAAGAAGAGTTTACGATAGTTCTCGTTGCCTTTTTCGCCGGGTTCGCGTCGTGCAATGGCACTCAATTCAGGATTGTTTGATTCGGCTGTGCCGACAACGGCGATGTTGACATCAAAAAGTGGGCTGGTGTAGGTTGGCACATCGAGATATGCTTGACGACCTCCAGCCATATTGACCGCGACAACACGTCCATGGGCCATAGCGTTGTCCCAGGTTCCCATTGTATGGTGCTCTCCCACGTGGGTGTCATAAAAATTAGCCACATCGCCGGCTGCATAGACTCCTGACACGCTGGTTTCCAGGTACTCATTGACAACAACTCCGCTACGCGTTTCTAGCGAGGTATTGTTCAAGACACTGGTATTGAGGGAGATACCGAGGCCCACACCGATCAGGTCTGCCTGAATATCACGTCCCTTTTTCGTTTTGACGTACTTCGGAACTCCATCCTGTGGAATCACACACTCTAGCTCGTCATCGTGGATCACCTCGACGCCAAATTTCCTGGCGATGTTATCCACGACCTCTCCTCCATCGGGATCAAGCGAATTGCGTAGCCAGTAGGGTCCGCGCATAATCCAGGTCGTGTTGAGCTTGCGCATCGCAAATCCGTCGCACAGTTCGTATGAAATAAAGCTGCCACCGTAGGCAACTGCATAGTGCGATTCGTGCATGCGCTCAATGATCGTTTTTGTGTCATCCAAAGTGACAAAGTTGTAAATATGTTTTGTGCCCTCTGTGCCAGAGATCTTTAACGGGTTTGCCCATCCGCCAGTGGCTATTAGCAGAGAGTCATAGGGCAAATGGAGTCCTTTGTCGGTAATAACTACTTGCTCATCGGTATTGATCTCGGTCACCATTGTCTCAGTGAGTAAGTTGATATTCCTCTGCTCATGCCAGGCAAAATCGCGGATCATAACCTTTTGCTCCACAATGACTCCCTGAAGAAAGCGAGGAAGCGACACGCGATTATAGAGAGGATAAGGTTCATTGGTCAAAAGTTGGATACTACAGTTGGGGTCGTTCTTGCGTAAAGTGTCAGCAGCGGTAGTTCCTGCGATCCCATTGCCAATTATCACATAGCGTCTGTCATCCAAAATCTGGTCTCCTTATACATGGTGTGTAGAAATGATCAGGGTGCTGAGTGAACAGCAGGCCCGATTTTGAACAATACTAGCATAAATACATGGAGAATACTATCCATTTTTGCTAGCAATGAGTTTATTTAAGATCAGGAAGGCTTACCAGGCCATCTTGAACAATTTTTCCGTCTTTCATGCGCACGATGCGATGGGCCATCTGGCCCACCTCAAATGCATGTGTTACCAGCACCAGGGTTTGACCCATTTCTGAATTAAAGCGTCGTAGCATGTCCATGATATCAGTGGCCGCCTCGCTATCGAGATTTCCGGTTGGTTCGTCTGCCCAGATAATAGCGGGGTTGTTGATCAGGGCGCGGGCGATGGTGACGCGCTGACGCTGGCCGCCGGAGAGTTCCGCTGGCCTGTGGCGTGCACGTTCGGCCAGGCCAACGCGGTCCAGCATTTCAAGCGCTCGCTGACGCGCTTTGCGGGCCGGGACGTTAGAGACCAGCATGGGCAGTTCGACATTCTCAACGGCACTGAGCATAGGCAAGAGATTAAAGTCTTGAAAAACGAAGCCCATATGCCGGGCGCGATCGCGGGTGCGCTCATTGTCGGTAAGATCTCGCAGATTGTCTCCCTGAATAAAGATCTCCCCCTCATCGATAGTATCCAGTCCGGCCAGGCAGTTGAGGAGCGTTGTTTTGCCGCAGCCGCTGGGTCCCATGATTGCAACCATCTCTCCGCGTTGCACAGCTATATTGATATTACGCAGCGCCTCGACACGCAATTGTCCGCTGCGGTAGATCTTGTTGACATCCTGAGCCTGGATGATTGGCTGTATTCCTTGCATTCCCTTATTCTATCATTCTGCCTCAGGCTTTGGCTAGAAAGAGTGCCTCAGCCCGGTTTCTGGCATCTAGTTTTTCAAAAATGTTTTGCACATGCTTGTGCACTGTTGATTCGGCGATACGCAGTTCATTGGCGATTTCGCGGTTGCGTTGCCCCTGACGGATCAAACCCAGCACCTCTTTTTCGCGTGCGCTTAGAGGTCTGTTGCGTTTGTCCTTTTTTTTGCGACTGTGGGTCGCTTTTCTGTGTATGCCGGTGACGTGTCTGGTATATGCAGTGTGTCCGGGCTGGACTGGTATAGGTTTTGGGGCGATGGGAACTGGCTCAATTTTGAGCGTGCGCAAAAGTGCCAGGAGACGAGTGGCGAGCGGTTGAGCCATATACAATTCGCTTCTGGCTGCCAGACGAATAGCGGCGATCAACTCTTCAGGTCCCAAATCTTTTGTAATATAGCCAATTGCACCACTTTGTAGAGCGTGCAGTACATGGTGCTCCTGACTGGATGCTGAGAAGATAACGACGCGCGAACGCGGCGAGCAAGCCAGTACACGCCTGGTTGCCTCGAAGCCGTCACAGACTGGCATTGTCAGATCCATCAATACAACATCCGGCTGCGTTTCTGCGGCGCGTATAATGACTTCTCCTCCATCAGCGGCCTCTGCAATAACTTCAAGATCTTTCTCTTTCTCTATCACTTCGCGTATGATCTGGCGAAAAAGTATGTGATCGTCTGCAATCATAATCCGTACCACTGCTTGCTTTCCTCTTTCTACCTACCTGATCGTGAAGAAAAGATATATTTATACCCTTTACTTTATACTGTACTCTTTCCTTCAAGAGGCAAGCGGTTTAAGTGAGATGGCGGAAGATGGGTTTTTCAGGGACGCAGGGCTTCGGTGGGTTCGATGCGTCCCGCCTGCCATGCGGGTAGCATGGCCGCAATGAGCGATGCCAGGAGTGCTATCCCTACAATGATTCCCAATTCCTGCCATGGAATGACAAAGGTGAGACCAGTATGAAACTGCTCAAAAAAGTTGACTGCGAAGATGTTTCTGGCCAGAATCAGGCCTAGAATAACCCCGCTCAGGCTGCCTATGCCTCCGACAAAAAGAGATTCGCAGAGAAATGTGCCCTGGATGAGACTGCGTTTGCAGCCTAAAGCGCGTAGCATTCCAATTTGCTGGCGTCGTTCGATGACTGCACGGGTTCCAGTAATTGCCAGGGCTGCGACTCCAAGCAAGAGGGTGAGTCCGACGACCCCGAGCAGGATATCGCTGAGCAGGATACGCGGTCCTCGCAGCGACCAGATAGCATCCGCCAGAACCGTCGTTTCCAGTCCATTATCCAGGAAAGCTGAACCCATTTTGAGAGCCAGGGCATGTGTATCCTGTCCAGGTGCGGCTTTCAGGTAATAGTTCTGCTGATTTGGAGTCGTGGGATCAACCTGAAAATGAGGAAATGCGGCCTGCGAGAGATAGAGACCGAAATGGCTACTATCGCTATTATCAACAATACCGATAATAGTGAATTTTGTGGCACTGACTGCGTTTTGTGATGCCGCCAATGAGGAGATCAGGCCTGTGTTTGTGCTACCTGAGGGGACGCTTGCACTCTGCGTGGCTGTGTTCTGAATATTCAGCGTCCAGATCGATTTTGCCGTAAAGCTGGTATCCCCTTGATAGACACCGTCAAGTCCGAAGGAGTAACGAGAGTCCAGACCGGGCGGATAGACTGGCGCTCCAGCGCTCGCTGGCGAGGGAGAGTTAGGATCGTAGACTGGCGAGTTGACCAGACTATTTGGACGATAAGGGAGGACTGTATTGTCGATCAATGCATAGTTTGGATGGGTTTGAAGTGCCTGCCAGACCGCACTATCGCTGTCAAAGCCCTGCGCTCTTGCCACCAGTTGAAGTCCATCACCTTGCAGAAAGCTTCCGCTAAGTATTTGAGCCGGGTAGATATGCCAGGCGGGATTTGTTGCGTTCGGTTGAATGACTCCGACCGTAGTGGTGATGCTGGAACCTATCTCGGAAAAATTCTTTGGATCGATACCATGTGAAAGCATGGCTGAGTTAAGATCGGGGATAGAGCGGAAGTACGCCGTCGCCTGAATATCATAGCCGCCAGTTTGGAGATTGATATCTGTATAAGAAGCTTGTATCGCGTTTGTAATGATAGCCATCATAGTCATCGCGAAGATGACTAGACTAAACATAACCACACCCAGTCCGGCACGAAAACGGTGGTGGAGTGGATAGGATGAGGCCAGGAGGGTGGCCATACGGGGTCCTGGCCAGCGTCCGAAAAAGGCTACGATTGGACCGGTCAGGATCTCTGCATTCGCCATCAGTGCCCAGATGAGACCGAAAACCATCATCGCGGCTGCTACAAAGAAGACTTCCAATCCACCCTGGAAGCGTGGTAGACCCAGCGTTGCCAGGACATCAAAAGGGAGTGCCCAGTAGGCCATAATCGTCAGACCCGTGATGGCCGCAAAAAGTCGTTCAACAGTCTTTTTCCACGAACCTTTCCCCATGCGTCTCAAGAACGTGTTAACACCCGTTTTCACAAGCAAGCCAACGCCAATGATCATCAATGAGAGACCCAGAGAAAAAGGCGTAATCTGAGCGTTACTCAGACCAAATTGAAACAGCAGATAGCCTGCGACCAGAGGGAGAAGACCAGTGCGTGCGAATAGAGTAATAAAACCAGTGATCACCTCTGGCAATTGCTCGATCAGCATGCGCTTGAGGCGTTTCGTCATTCGTGCCCGCACCACAATTTGCCAGAGACTACTTCCCAACTCACGCAATGTCAGTGCCGGTCGCTCGGTTTCAGGTAGATTGCGCAGTGCATCCACGACCGTCATCTGACTGACCAGCCAGGCCGACACCGCTACAGATCCAAAGGTAAAGATGACCCCCAGACAGTAGGCCAGCAGGAGAGTGCTTGATTGAAAGCTCAGCTTAAGCGGAAAATTAAAGCGTACAAGGATAGGAGTGAGGAAGTAGATCAGTGCGACTCCTGCTCCCACTCCGAGGGCCAATCCGATAAAGGACGCGATGAGGTCATAGATCGTGCCCTCAAAAATGTACATCATAATCAGGTGACGGCGTTTTACTCCAATAGCCCTTGCCACGCCCATCTCGGCCCGTCTCTCCGCCGCCAGCAGAACAAAGATCAAAAAGATTAAGAGGAGTCCGATTGCCAGCGCAAAGAGCGCGAACAGCGAAAAGATGCGCGAGAAGATATCATCCGCCGTTTGCGTATCTTGTACCCCCTGCTCTTTCACATTAATCACATGGACAAACGGAGGAATCATATGCCGCAAAATGGAGTTAACCTGTTCGGAGGAGGCCTCACCGTTACGATTGGTAACATAAATGTGATTCAAGTCGTCGGGATCGTTTTCAATGGTCTGAAAGGTTTGGATATTGCTTATTAAAAAGGGTACCTCTCCCACCAGGCCGCCGTCCTGTACAATCGCGCTCACATGCATCTCGTAGCGGCGACCGGGCCAGCGTTGTGAGTAGAGATAGAGCGTATCACCAGCATGAGCATTAATCAGTACAGCAAGTGTATGATTAAGAAAAACATCGTTCAGTTTCAACTGAGAGATAGTATGCTGTATACGACCGTTTCTGTCATCCAGCAGTCCGCCAAAGCCCTTCTCGCTGCCAGGGATAATAGCCATAGAAGTGATATTTGAGCGAACCTGACGCGACGTAGTATCGGCCAGCAGCAGACTGCTTTCGACCAGCGTGCCGGCCACTCCGGTGATAGCGGGATTATTCCTCGTACGTCTCCGTAACCGATAATAGATCTCATCCGGGAAACTGCCCAGGTCGCCACGTCCTCCCTCAACGCTCTCATCGACATTGCCAAGGTTGTAGACAGCGACCGTCTGGACCGTTGAAGTAATAACATTGCCAGTGGCTAAAACGCTGGTAAGGAGCGTTGTGGAGAGCATGAGAGCGAAAACGATCAGCAGCATTTGTGTGCGGCGACGGCTGATATTGCGTGCGCCGATTTTAAAGAAAATAGCATTACTGAGGGCCAGGACAAGCACAAGAGCCAGGATAATGAGCGTCACGATCAGCAAGATCTGTGAAAGCGTATCGAGTGGGATGCCGAAGAGATTTATCATGCCTTAATTTCCTGAACTAGCCCTTCTGTAAGGGTTCATAAAAAAGCTCTGCCAGACGTAAGTAGCCAGCCGCGCTTGGATGAAGGCCATCATTGCTAATATACTGTGGAAATTCCTGCAAATTATATTTTTGTGCAGAGAGATCGACCAGGATAACATGATGGCGTTGAACAATAGAGGAAATGGCGCTATTGTATGCATCGATCCGGTCGCGTAAGTCAAAGGGATTCTCGTCATAAAAAGCGGGTACGCTGGTCAGGTCGGGAACATTGCCAACCTCGATTTGAGCGTGCGGACTGGCAGTTTGCAGTCGTTGTAGCAAGAGATCCAGATCATGGCTATAATTTTCCACAGGTACATGGTCAGCCAGATCGTTCACGGCCAGCCAGATCGTCACCAATTGAGGGTGAGAATCGAGCGCGACCGGTAGCTCGGTAGTCAGGGCAGCATTCACCGTTATGTCTGGGATGCCCAGATTGATCAGATGAGTATGGTTGCCGAGCATGGTTGCCAGGTCAGCAGCCCAGTTCTGTGTATAGGGATTGCTCGTGCCGATGCCAAAGGTATCAGAAGCGCCAATTGCTACATAAGTCAGCGTCGGAGGAGAGGAAGTCTGACCCTGTGTTTGCCCGGTTTGAGTGGCTTTTGACGTACAACTACTGAGGGTGAGTGCGCAAATGCAAAGCATTGCCACTGCCAGATGTATCTGTAAAGCATGGGACAAGTGGTCAATCGAATGGTGGGTGATTTGACGCGTTTGTCTGGTCCATTTTATGTGAAACTGTACATGATAGGATCGTTTTTGCACGAAGAACATCTTTCTCTGAAAGCATTTTCTCAAGAGATATCACAAAATAATAATGTTATTATTATAAACTTCGCTTCGTTGTTACAGTTTATCTGCCAGAATTATAGCACAGAGAGCGAAAAAGCCCGATGGGCTTCTCTGGGGCTTTCCAAGCTTCTTGCGTCCTTGCCCATGCTGTGCTATACTTCCAACTTAGCGGAAGGCCATTCTTGGCCGACCTGTTACAAAGAAAATACACACGTTCTCATACTGGTGGATGCCCTGGTATACCTCGACGAAACACGTAGAGGAGTATGTGAAGTAGTGCTTCACCTATAGCCGTCGGGTACCCTTACACCGATAAGATGAGAGCGGAGGATCAAAAGGGAGGTCCTTTTTTGGCAAACATTATCTCAATGAAGCAGCTCCTTGAAGCTGGCGTCCATTTTGGACATCAAACGCGGCGCTGGAACCCGAAGATGCAACAGTTCATCTTCATGGACCGCAATGGTATACACATTATTGATCTTCAGCAGACCGTCACGCGCCTGAACGAATCGTACAAATTTGTAGAGCAGTTGGCCGCAGAAGGTGGCACGCTTCTGTTTGTAGGAACCAAAAAGCAGGCCCAGGAGGCTGTTGCTGAAGAGGCGAAGCGCTGCGGTATGTACTATGTCAATCAACGCTGGCTTGGTGGCATGCTCACCAATTTCCAGACCATTCAATCGCGCATTCGCTATCTGCGGGACCTGGAAGCAAGGCGGGATCGTGGCGATTTTGAGCGCCTGCCCAAAAAAGAGGTTCAGCATTTGCAGGACGATATGAATCGTCTGGAGCGCACCCTGGGTGGTATCAAAGATATGCGCCGCTTACCCAGCGCTATATTCATTGTAGATACTCGCAAAGAGCGCACAGCAGTTCTGGAGGCGCGTCGTCTGGAAATTCCAATCATTGCTCTGGCGGATACAAACTGTGATCCAGACGAAATGGATTATCCTATTCCAGCGAACGACGATGCAATCAGAGCAGTGCGTCTACTCTGCTCAAAGATTGCTGATGCTGTCATTGAGGGTCGCCGTCAGCTTGAGGCTCAGCAGAAAGACGATGAGCCGCAGCAGGAGGAAGGCGAGACTCCGGCATCCACCGCGGCAGCGCCAGCTATTGAACCTGCTCAGGTTGAAATAGCTCAGGAAACTCCTACTCCTGTCGAGCCACAGGAGGTACCGGCCCCAACTCCGGCAGTTGAAGCCGAGGTACCTACCCATATCAATGCTGAGAGCGTTGAGACGGTTGCTGAGCCTGAACTGGCTGCGCAAGACGTGCATTAAAAGCGGGACAGAGCGTGCAGGCGGGAGAGCGGGTCGTCCCTGAGTGGACTCTTTGACCCTTTCTCCCGCTTCATCTTGCCAGTTTGCTTTGAGCAGCAAGCTGGTGCACGAAGAGTCAAAGTAATTTGTCAAGCACTCGGGACCCTGATCTGATGGTCAGAGACGATTGTACTTGTGCCGGGTGTCCGAGTATCATACGCAGTGAGATTGAGGAGATACAGATCATGGAGTATACTGCCGCAAACGTAAAGCAGTTACGCGCGGAGACCAATGCAACATTTGCAGATTGTAAGAATGCTCTGACAGATGCCGGGAGCTGGAGTGAAGCTGTCAAGATCCTGGAGGCCAGGAGTGACCGCAAGGCCGAGAAAATGATCGCCGCTGGTCGCGAGACCAAGCAGGGAGGAGTTTTTTCGTATGTTCATCACAACAACAGCGTAGGTGTACTGCTGGAGCTGAACTGTAGTACCGATTTTGTGGCACGCAGTGAAAGCTTTCAGGGGCTTGCCCGTGACCTGGCCTTGCAAATTGCAGGTGTTGCGCCAAAGTACATCAATTTTGGAGATGTGCCTGAACAGCTTGTTGAGGAAGAGCGTGGGAAGATCCTGGAAGATCCAGCGATTGCCCGTGTTCCCGAAGCGAGGCGTGAAGACTTTATCAGCGGTAAACTCAAGAAGGTCTTTGGTGAGCAGGTGCTGATGATGCAGCCTTTTATTAAGGATGATGCAGTGGCGATTGGAGAACTGGTGCGCAAAGTAATCGCCGAGACAGGTGAGAACATTGTTGTCCGTCGCTTCAGTCGTTTCGCACTTGGAGAAGAGTAGCATACCTTCACGGGTATTCTTGGGAGGCCAGGCGACTCACCTCTTGGAGGGGATAGTCGCCCTGGCTCTCACGTATGGGAGTGTCACAGCTTATGGCTCAAGACGTTTCAGCCCTGAAGTATCAGCGTATTCTGCTCAAATTGAGTGGTGAGGCGCTCTGTCCCCGCAAGGGTTCTGGTATCGATGCGGAGGCAGTGCGGTGGATCTCCGGCCAGATCAAACAGGTGTACGACCTGGGAGTTCAGATTGCAATAGTCGTCGGAGGTGGCAATATCTGGCGAGGTGCCGATGCCGCTGCGACCGGGATTGATCGTGGAACCGCCGACTACGTTGGGATGCTGGCCACCGTGATGAATGCTATGGTTATGCAAGACGCTATGGAGAAGCTTGGTATGGCTACCAGGGTGCAGACCGCTATTGAAATGCCCCCCATCGCTGAGCCGTTTATTCGCCGTCGTGCCTTGCGTCACCTGGAGAAAGATCGCGTAGTCATTCTTGCCGCGGGTCTGGGGAGTCCTTTTTTCACCACTGATACTCCAGCAGCTCTTCGTGCTGTTGAACTCAATGCTCAGGTTTTGCTCAAGGCAACGAAAGTAGATGGCGTCTACACTGATGATCCCATGCGTAATCCAGAAGCTCGAAAGTTTGAAGAATTGAGCTATATGCGAGCACTGAATATGGGTCTGAAGGTCATGGATAGCACCGCTCTCTCGCTTTGTAAGGACAATCATCTTCCTATTGTGGTCTTTAACCTCAATGTTGAAGGTGCCCTGACGGCGATTGTACGTGGCCATAAGTATGGTACCCTTGTCCATGACATTGAAGACTCTCCGCCGGATGCGAGTCTTTGAAGCAAACGTTCGGTCATTGCTTAGACTATGTTTTGCAGAGACCAGGGCGCTGAACAGGTGCCCTCATAAGGGGAACAGAGCTATGGTAGATGATATTTTTACGGATGCGGACAGGCGCATGCAAAAGGCGATAGAGGCTCTGAAACAGGACCTCACAGCTATTCGCACTGGTCGTGCCAGTTCTGCATTGGTAGAGCGTATCAACGTCGATTACTATGGGACACCGACGCCAGTCAACCAGGTTGCCACAATTTCTGTGCCTGATGCACGTTTGCTGGTAATCCAGCCATGGGATCGTAAACTCCTGGCAGATATTGAGAAGGCTATTCAGAAATCGGATCTGGGTATTAATCCCAGCAACGATGGCCAGGTGATACGCCTTGCGATTCCACCATTGAATGAAGAGCGTCGTCGGGATATGGTCAAGTCTGTCCATAAGAAATTGGACGAGCACAAAGTTGCTGTGCGCAATGTTCGTCGTGACGTTCATGACAAGCTGCGCGATCGTGAGAAGAAGAAAGAGATTTCCGAGGATGAGCTGAAGAGGAGCACAGAACGCTTGCAGAAGCTCACCGACCGTTTCATTGATGATATGGAAAAGGTTGGTAAAGCCAAGGAACAGGAGATTCTGGAGGTCTGACTTGACCATGTTACAAGGTATTTTCTCTCCACGGGGAAAAGGAAAAACGCAGTCTCAAACTATTGCTGAACCGTTAGTAGATACTGAGTCCAGGGTTCCAATGCGCCATCTGGCTATCATTATGGATGGCAACGGTCGCTGGGCAACAAAGCGTCATCTCCCGCGTCTTGCGGGTCATAAGGCTGGCGTAACCGCTCTGCGCCGTGTTGTTGAGTGTGCTCGTGATGAACATATTAAAACGTTGAGTGTCTATGCTTTCTCGACTGAGAACTGGTCTCGACCGAAGATAGAGGTAGAGGGTCTGATGCGCCTCTTGTGGGAGACGCTCCGCTCCGACCTGGAAAAATTGCACAACGATGGGGTGCGACTGCGCCACCTTGGACGTCTGAATGATCTTCCCTCGGATCTCCAGCGTGCTATTCTTGATTCGATGGAATTGACGAAGAATAATACAGTCATTAATTTGAATGTCTGTTTTAATTATGGCGGACGCGCTGAACTGGTTGATGCGGTGCGTCAGATTATTGCTGATAAGCATGATCCTGCTACAATCGATGAGGATGTAATCGGTTCTTATCTTTATACACGCGATATGCCCGATCCAGATATGGTGATCCGTACTGCTGGGGAGATGCGTGTGAGCAATTTTTTGCTCTGGCAATCTGCTTATAGTGAGTATTATGCGACTCCTACGCTCTGGCCTGATTTCGGGCACGAGGATCTGCTGGCTGCGCTGGATAGTTTTTATCAGCGTAAGCGAAGTTTCGGGAGGATTTCTGTTTCGTAACTTTTCGGGATATCTCATGCTGTGCCGCCTGAGGCGGCTCTGCGTGAGTGAAGAAATTGAGCAAGGGTCATTTCCTGCGTTTCTTTCTGATCTGGAGGTAACCGTCTCCCTCTGGTCTTTCTTCCTGAAAAGTTGTTCTGTTTCATGGCTTTAAACAGGTGCCGTTTTTGGGCTGAAAAGTGGCGGCGAAGATGGTACCCTGTTCTAGTGTAAAACCGAGAATATGTGTGCGACAGGCAAGTGAGCGCGAAAAACAAATAGATGAACAAGAGAAGGCCGACGGACAATGGTTTCGATCCGTTGGCCTGAGGACAATTACGGCCATTGTTGCCATCCCCATTGTGCTGGCTGTGGTCTGGTTGGGGGGCTGGTGGGCGTTTGGCCTGGCGTTCGTTGTGGTGGTGTGGGGCATATATGAATTATATACGATGATGCTCCATGAGGGGCACCGTCCGCTGATTTTAATGAGCGTGGCTCTGTCACTGACCTTTCTAATCGCTGCTATGTTGCCACAATGGCAATTATGGCTGATTGAACTTGGCATAAGTCTCTTTCTCATTGCTTCCTTTTTCTGGCTTTTTCTGCGTCAAAAACGCGAGGGGGCAATCGTTGACTGGGCGTTAACGCTGGCTATTACTATCTATCTTGGCTGGCCGATGAGTTTTTTTCTATCATTGCGCGGCTTTGAGGTGGGATGGAGCAATGGTCTATGGTGGATGCTGGCAGTTTTCGGCGGAGTCTGGGGATTTGATACGGGGGCTTTTTTCGCGGGTCATTTCTTTGGTCGGCATAAATTGGCTCCTGAGATTAGTCCTGGCAAGACCTGGGAAGGTACTTTCGGGGGACTGCTTTTTTCAATTGCTGCTGCTCTTCTTTTTGTAGCTCTCCCCATCGGTGTTCCCTGGTACCTGGCTCTTTTGTTGGGGGGACTGGTTGGCGTCGCTGCTACTCTAGGAGATCTGGCTGAATCGCTGATCAAGCGTCAGATGAAAGTAAAGGATAGTGGACAGTTTATGCCCGGTCACGGGGGGATACTGGATCGCATCGATAGTCTTTTATTCAGTGTTCTGGTGGTTTTCCTCTTTAGTCAGTTTATAGGGAAGCTTTAGGGAAAAGTGCGGGGAGGCTGTTCTCCAGAAGTATTCGCGCTAAAGAAGCTGAGCATGATCTTTTGCTCTTTGCGCAGTGCTTCTGTGCCCGTAGGGCCATGTTTGTGTCCACACACACGGGCACAGAAGCTGAGCAATTCATAAGCTCGATTGGACGTGGCTTTTGCCCCCAGTGTCACAAAAGTCGTTTTGTACAGCGGTTGCCAAACCCCTCCCCGGCGAAAAAGATGGCTAGTGGCAGCGTAGTCGCGCTGCCACTAGCCATCCAAAAAGGGTGGGTGGGGGAAAAGAGAGATTTTTGCGAAGCCCTGTCCTTGCGTGGTCATAAGAGTATTCCTGTCGAACCATGGTATAATTAAGTCAGGCGGGCAAAATGTTCGCCTACCAAAAAAAGGTGAACGCAATCCAGGTATCTTGCGTTTAAAATAATGATGACAACTTTTTCTAAACGTATTGCTATATTAGGAAGCACAGGCTCGATCGGCCAGCAGACGCTGGATATTGTGCGTTGTTTCCCTGACCATTTTCGTGTGGTAGCTCTGGCCGCTCGTCGAAACATTGAACTGCTGGCTCGTCAAGTGCAGGAATTTCAAGTTCCGATCGTGGCCTGTTTTGCAGAATCGCCAGAAATATCTCGTACAGTGCGAGACATTTTGCCGAATGTTTTATTGGGTGAAGAGGGATTACTAGCGGTGGCGACCTTGGCTGAGGTGGATATAGTTGTTGCGGCTACCTCGGGTCTGGTGGGTTTGAGACCCACCCTGGCGGCGTTGCGTGCGGGTAAAACAGTGGCGCTTGCCAATAAAGAAACCCTGGTGATGGGCGGACATCTTGTCATGGAAGAGGCCCGGCGAGCGGGGGTCTCCATTTTACCGATTGACAGTGAGCACAGCGCCCTCTGGCAATGTCTGCGCGGTGAGGACCTGGCGGAGGTACGACGTCTGATTATCACCGCATCAGGGGGTCCACTGCGCCATGCTTCCTTAGAAGAGATCCGTTCTGTAACGGTTGAGCGTGCTCTGGCTCATCCTACATGGCAGATGGGGTCCAAAATAACCATTGATTCAGCAACTTTGATGAACAAGGGTCTGGAGGTCATTGAGGCGCACTGGCTCTTCGGTGTTCCCTATGACAGGATTGAGGTTGTGGTCCAGCCTGAGAGCATCATACACTCGATGATTGAGTATGTAGATGGATCAATTAAAATGCAGGCCAGTCTGCCTACTATGCACCTGCCTATTCTAAATGCGCTTAGCTATCCGGCACGCCTGGATACTCAAGGTACTGGTCTGTTGCGTGAATTACGCTGGCCTGAGGTGGCGCGTCTGCACTTTGAGGACCTTGATCTGGCGCGTTTCCCCTGTTTTAGCCTGGCGCGTTCTGCCGCGGAACGCGGTGGCACCTATCCAAGTGTCCTGGCGGCGGCAGATGAGGAAGCAGTTGCGCTCTTTCTGGCGGGTAAGATAGGTTTGTTGGATATTGCGGCCCTCATCGAGAGTGTTCTGGAGCACCATCAGTCTGTAGATAAGCCAGATGTGGCTGCTATTCTAGACGCCTGTGCCTGGTCTCGTCGGACTGCGCAGGTGTTGTATGAGCAGCGTTATGCGAGGAAAGTCGAATGAACTACTGGTATATACTGGCAACCATTCCTGTTTTTGGCATCTGTGTATTGATTCACGAGCTTGGGCATTTTATCACTGCACGCTGGGCAGGTATTCGTGTGGAGGAGTTTGGCCTGGGCCTGCCTCCGCGTATGGTTGGTTTTCGCAAGCGAGAGAGTGGAGGTTGGGAGGTGCTCTGGTTTGGTAAGCCGAGTTCACCTGAGGACAGCTTTGAACCTGGTTCGCGAGAGGCTTCGAGTACTTCTGGTGTTGATAAGGCTGTTTCTTCAATTCGCCCTGATGAGAGGCACCACACGATCTATTCGATTAACTGGTTGCCGATTGGGGGCTTTGTGCGCATGCCGGGCGAGAATGGCGAGACGAACGACGATCGAGGTCGCTATGATCCAGGAAGTTTTGCAGCCAAACCTGCTGGCAAGCGGATCATCGTGCTGGTCGCTGGCGTGACGATGAACATTATCCTGGCGATGGTTCTGTTTATCGTAGCGTATGGTGTTGGTCAACCTACCTATGCAGCCCAGGTTGGCAGCGTGGTGGCTGGCTCGCCCGCCGCCCAGGCTGGTCTGCGATCTGGCGATAGTATTCTCCGAGTCAACGGTCAGAGTGTGCAACAGTTCTCCGATATTCAAGATATTACCAATAATCTGGTTAATAGCCATCAAAGTGCGAATACAATACCGGTTACGATTGTGGGACGTCATCAGGGAGAGCAGGGACAGTTTACGACAACGATCAATGTTCGTGTGCATCCACCACAGGGGCAGGGACCGATGGGGATTGCGGCTCCTCAAACAGTGACGTTGCTTAGAGCGCCTTTCTGGGAGGCCCCTATAAGGGGAGTTGGTGAGACTTTTAGTGTGACTGGTCAGTTTATCAATACCATTGGTCAGATGATCGCAGGTACTATCAAGCCGCAGATTGCCGGACCAGTAGGGATAGCGAAACTGACGGGTGAAGTTGCCCAGAGCGTGCCAACGCTTGGTTTGTGGCCGATCCTGAGCTTAACTGCTATTCTCAATATCAATCTGGCGATTGTCAATATTCTTCCTTTCCCGGCCCTGGATGGCGGACGAATCTTTTTGATCTTGCTGGAACTGTTACGCGGAGGAAAACGACTCAAACCAGAGGTCGAAGGGATTATTAACCTGGTTGGTATGGGGATTCTTCTGACTTTGATGGTGATTATCACGGTCAGCGATGTAATGAATTTTTCAAGTTTGTAAG
>DAOTTL010000663.1:0-7059 GCA_034438135.1 Ktedonobacteraceae bacterium
AAAGATCTGAGCAGACCCATAGTCTTGAGATCTTCATAAAAGGGACTCCCACCCCAGAGGCGATTTGTAACCACCCCAAGGAGAAACCCGCGTTGTTGCAGTTCGGTCAGAGTTGAAAGAGTATCCGCAAAGAGGGAGCGCGATTCTGGAATGCGTATCCGTAGAGCATCAAACAGAGCATGGGTCAATGAAGACTCGGGTGCAGCGAGACCCCATTTCTGCAAAACTCTGGCAACGGCCTGGGAGGAGTCCGGTTCTTGTAGTGGAGAATGACCAATCGTCGCACGTACCTGCTCATCGAAATCCTGACGTAGACGCTGTCCAAGCACATGATCATCGAGGTCGGGCAAGGAGGCAGAAACAGTAGACTGACGTAACAACTCGATGGCACGCCTATTCGACATACCCTCGCGCTGACTCCATCTCTCCTGATCTTCTCTATACCAGAGGGTATCGCCAAGATCAAAGAGGATACAGCGAATCCCCTGTCCTACAAGAGTTTCTGGCATAATCTAACAGATTTGCACCCCGACAGGGGGTCCTTTCAATCTCATCTATCCAGTGAGAAACTATCTGAAATAGGTGAGTATAATGCTCACTACGTTCAAATACATTGAGCCACCGGTGCGCATCCAACTGCGCTATCAACAGAATAGTACCTCCCTGGTGAAGAACCAGGGAGGACAATCTTTGTGCTATCTCGTTGAAAGAGCCTGGGACTACTTATTGATTGCGTCCTCGTTCGAGAGTACTTCATCTACCAGACCATACTCTACACACGCGTTAGCGGTCATATAGTAGTTGCGGTCGGCATCCAATTGGATACGGTCAAGAGACTGACCGCTATGGCGGGCAATAATATCGTAGATGCTACGGCGCAGACGCAGGATCTCACGTGCCGTAATCTCGATATCAGTAGCCTGGCCTTCAGCACCACCAAGTGGCTGGTGAATCAGAACGGTCGAATTGGGCAGACAGAAGCGCTTACCATGATGGCCAGCGGTCAGCAGTACCGCGCCCATGCTCATGGCCATACCGACACAGACAGTAGAGACATCAGGTTTGAGCCACTGCATCGTGTCATAAATGGCCAGGCCAGCATAGATGACGCCGCCGGGAGAGTTAATGTACAGGTTGATATCTTTAGTGGCATCCTCGCTCTGTAAGAAGAGCAACTGAGCCACGGTCAGGTTAGCCACATTGTCGTCGATCGGTGTACCGATGAAGATAATGCGCTCTTTGAGCAGGCGTGAATAGATGTCCATTCCGCGCTCGCCGCGAGGGGTCGATTCGATAACGTTAGGGACAATAATCCCTCTTGGCTCCATGATGTCACGGGTTTCCCGAACCCATTTGGAGTCATTTGGATTGAATTTGCTACCCATCTTCGCTCCTTTTAATTTTTCAAAAAACGATGAGTGTCCTCCTTTCTTCTCAAGGAGAACAACACCGGCAAGTCTTAATTTGTGCAGTGGAACTCTACTAAAGTAGGGTCGTGTACCGTTATGATAACACCTGGAAATGTCAAACGCAAGCATTCAACCTATGAATTTAGCACTCAATTGCAAAGTCTGCTAAAGTTGAGTCAGAGCTTCCTCTGTTTCAAAATGCTTTCGAGGCTCGACTATTCATGGGTCGGTGATCGCGTACACGGTCAAGATTGAGGGTTACAACCAGGCCAGTATCGCTCAGTCGTGAGCGAATGCGTTCATCGGTTGTCTGCAAGCCTTTGGGATTGGCATTGATTACGGTGGGAATGCCCAGGTTATAGCGATAATTGAGCAATTGAAAAAGTTTCTCGTTGGCCCAGGGCGAGCTTTGTTGCGCACCAAGGTCATCCAGAACCAGGAGTTCAGCTTCGCGCATCCGGGCAAAAAGTTGATCATAGACCTCTCTGGCGTCGGGAGCGAAGGCCGCACGCAGGTGGTCCAGCAGGTCTGGAACGGTAGCAAAGAGCACGACGGCTCCAGCTTCCAGGCAGGTATTGGCGATGGCCGCCGCCAGGTGTGTTTTTCCACAGCCGTTGGGACCCACCAGGAAGAGCCAGCCATCGGGGGTATGCGCAAAATCCTGGGCTACTCTATAGGGTTCCTGGAGGGAGGCCATAGAGATGGTGAAGTTGTCAAAACGCTTTTCCGAGAAGGCTCTCATGTTTGAGATTTCGTTCAACTGCTGACGACGTTTACGTTTGCGTTCCTGTTCTTTACATTGGCAGGCGACCGCTTTACCAAACTGTGGATGTCCAAAGGATACGTCGCTACGGAGAAAACCTGCGCCTTTGCAGATGGAACAGACAGGGTTATTTACCAGAACGGGCGTGTAATCTGCCGTGGGGTTGTGGGGAGTTTCTGGTGGCACTGGACGCAGCGAACGGCGCTGTGCGCCGTTCTGCAATTGAGTGATCTGTTGGGGCATGAGTGGTCGCGTTACAGGCTGTTGCGAACGTGAAATGGATGTGAGTTGTGAAGAGGGTGCTGGCACTGGAAGGCGAGTCTCGCGTGTAGTGCGCACAGGGCTACTGGTCTCTGGCAGTGTATTGGAGAGTTCACGCGTGACAGTAGAACCTTTCGTTGCATGGAGTTGCGAAAGGCGCTGGGCAGTCGGACTAAGCTCTCGTGTAGCTCTGCGGGCCGGACCACTGTTATAGCTGGCATAGGGTGAGGAGGGGAGATAGCTATTCTCTTCTACATAAGAGGGATGGCGTGTCTCTGGTTCGCCCTCCCAATCGCCATAGCGCATGCCACCAGTATCATCGGCGTCGTTCCATTCAGCACTTACATCGCCTGAGACTACCCCCGGTTCCTCCATCTCTTCATAGAAATCGCCCTGAGGATTTTCGCTATAGCGGATCGTGGGAGAATGGTGCACCGAGCGTTGACTACCATAAGAGGTACGCTGCGGTCGCGCGGGAGGAGTGGATTCTCCACTCTGAAAGCCATTTGAGGGCAAAGGCAGACCAGGGCGCGTCTGATAGGATCGAGGAGAACCGGATGCAGTCCCCGCGCGAGGAGGTTGTCCATAGAGCGGGTTCCGCTCCTGGACGGGCTGCTGTGATTCCCGTGAAGGTTGCTGTTGCATAGGGCGTCGATCTGCGCCGCCACGCGGTCGCTGCTGAGCCGTTCTCATGATATTATTCAGGCGTTCCATGCTTGTCTGCCTTCCGTTTCCCAGCGCTGCAAAATAGCGCGAATGTAGGTCCATTTTCGTTTATTATGCTGAATAGCTTCACTAAATGCGGCCTCGATCCAATCCTCAGGGTAGTGGTCTGCGGCATCTTCTAGTTGATTGGCAATTAATGGTGTAAGCAAACCAATGTTCTGCTCATAAAGGACAAAAATATTCGGTCGTTCAACCTGAAATTTGACTGGCTCAAGGTGTCTCTTTTCCCTGGCGGTTGTATACGTGCCCATCTCTTTCTCAACTATTTGCGCTACCGGCTCATCTTTTTCAAGCAAGCTAACCGGCATGACTTCTGTTCCCTGGAGCTCACGTACGATCTTCCGGCTCCGGCTTGTGTTAAAAAAATACCAGCCAATAACCTCCTCCTCACCACTTATTTCACTTAATAATTTCAAATGAATACGCAATAATGTTCCACGAACAATTGCCTGTTCTAACCCCTGACGCAGTCGCTCCTCCGGTGGTCGGGGATCGCCCTGACGCTTCAGCCCACTCAATAACACTCGGTCGGCCTTTAGCTCACGATCGCTGACGCAACGCGGATTGCCCTGTTTTTGTGCTAATAGCCAGAACAGGTGTAATGTCACTTTGAGTTCTGCTGTATCTTCTATTTCTGGCAACAGTACCGTAAAAAATGCTTCCGGCACCGGCACATAGGGATTCTTCCCCGATGGAAATCCGGTAAATGCTGTCATACCTAAAATAACACATCCTGTTTTATTCTTCGCCTGGCGTCACTTCTAGATCTCGGAAACGAGTCTGATTCGCTTGAAAATACAGGCTAACCTCTCCGACAGGCCCGTTTCTATGCTTTGCTATGATCAAATCGGCAATATTCTTGCGTTCCGAATCCTGGTTATACACGTCATCTCTGTAAATAAACATAACGATATCCGCGTCTTGTTCAATTGAGTTATGTAAAATAAAGTCGTTCGCGACAAAATTATGCAATCCATCGACTGTTACATCGAAAACGTCTTCTTCCCCCCCTGCCTCTATTGAGGCTATTTTATCCCAATACACATCACTTTCTGCCATATACGCCGGTTCGCTGGATGAAAGAGCCAGAGCAATACCTCCAGCACGCTCACGGCTTAAATTCGGCGTCGTGAGTGCGGTAACAGAGGCGCTTTCACACCCAAGAGCGCGTGCAGCCGCTTTACCAGTCAGGCCAGCATTTTCTATAGCTGGCAAGATAATAGTTGACCATACTATGTAGGGCAAAATATCCCTATTTGTTTTTGCGGGCCGATCTACGATATAGTCAGCAATATTGGCCTGGTGAGCGACTTTCTTTTTACTGAGTCCTCCAATTGTTAGAAAAAATCGCTCGATGTCTGGCTTGCCGTTCACTCTGACGTGGTACTGATTACGCCCTTTGTCTTTTTGGGAGTAACGCAAGATAACGGCGTTGATCCCAAGGCGTAATAGTAAAGATTGCACATTCCGAGCCAGACGAATACTGCTGGAAGCATAATAGACCTTGATTGAATGTATCTTCCCTATACTCAGATGGATGCACCCATCTGTGGACCACAGATGACGCAGAAACGTCGCAATACCCCGAGCAGACTGCGCAAATACTTGCTGCGGAACACACTTCTCATAGGAATGCAAGCCAAACACTCCAAGTCTCTGAAGCCAGTCTGTGACTGGATTATTGACATCATGTGTCAGGTGCTCATTGGCGGCCAGGTAGACCTGATACCAATCGCGCTCTCGCTTGATCCGTGGGACCACCAGATCACCAAAGATGGCGGTGGCCAGACCGGATACAGTTTCGGCCAGTTCCAGTTCGTGCGTTGTGTATTGAATAGCGTGCCGTGGCAGCGTACAGCCATCGCCGATCAGATGACCTGGCAGCGCAAGTTCTTCATCGCTCATCGTATTCTGGACTGGACCAGGCAAACGACGAGGGAGCGCTACATGCATTTCCACCGCTAATTGATCTAAACGTTGCCAGCCATGCATAGTCAAAAATTTATGATTGCCCGTGGCGCGAATAGTTCGTCCCAGACGAGTTGTCAGTCGATAGACCTGTTTGCGGCCAGTGGAAAAGGCGTTAGTAACCTCGCGGGCCTCCAATTGCCAGGTCGCGGTATTCAGGGCCAGTACTCGAAAGCCTGTTTTGCCCACGAGTTCAGCGATCGGCGTATACCCACCTGTATCAGGTAAATAGACCAGACTGTCCCCGGTAATGCAGCCGCTCTCACGCAAGTCAGAAAGTTGCGGCACCTTTGACTGTCTACTCTCCACTGAGCGCGATAACTGTGCCAGCGCCAGCACAGGCACATTCAGTTCACGGGCCAGACCCTTCAAGCTACGGCTAATCTCTGAGACCTCCTGTACGCGGTTCTCACTACGCCCACTTACATTGGCCTGCATTAACTGCAAATAATCCACAATGACCATATCAATCCCGTGTTCAGCATGCAGACGACGCGCCTTACTGCGCATCTCCATCACTGAAATACCCGCAGTATCATCAATCCATATATTGGCCTCGGCCAGCTTGTCGCGAGCCTCCACAATGCGAATGAACTCATCGTCCTCAATCCATCCAACCCGCAGACGCTGCTGATCAATCATCGCATCCATTGAGAGCAACCGCTGAGCCAGTTGCTCTTTACTCATCTCCAGACTGAAGACTGCAATAGAGTTTTGAAACTTCACTGCCGAATTATGGGCCAGACTCAGCGCCAGGCTCGTTTTCCCCACGCCAGGACGGGCCGCCAGGATGATCAGATCCGAACGCTGGAGTCCACCCGTTAAGCGATCCAGATCCGTAAAACCGGTTGGCACACCCACAATAGAGCCACGCCGCGCATTTAACTGCTCCAGTTTGTTCATATAGGAGGCAAGGATATCCTCCATAGAAGAAAAATCCGAACGCGTATGGCGCTGACTGATCGTAAAAATAAGCTGCTCTGCTTTATCAAGGGCGATATCTGCGTCGCCCTCTTCATACGCTACCGCGGCAATCTGGCCAGCAGCATGGATCAGTCGGCGCAACGTCGAAGTGCGCTCAACTATGTGACCATAGTGCTCCACATTGCCACTGGTCGGTACCTGGTTAATCAACGAAGTAATATAGCCAGGCCCACCAACATCATCTAACTGGTTGCGCCTCTCAAGCTCATCACAGATAGTAATAAAGTCCGCTGGCTCACCAGTCTGATAGAGATGTACAACAACCTCATAAATAGTCCGATGCGCATCCCGATAAAAATCTTCCGGCAGGAGAAAGTCTGATACCTGTACAATGGCCTCAGGATCAATGATAATACTCCCCAGGACTCCGCATTCAGCCTCGATATTTTGTGGTAACAGCTTTTCCACCTGGCATTACTCCGCTGACACAAGGCTATTCTTAACAGCGATTATAGCACATAAGTTTGAAGCTTTTGAGCATATTATACGCTCTTTTTCGACTCCCCTACCAAATTTTGGGGACAGGAAACCACGAGCTACTGTATTTTTTGTGTGCCTAATCAGTGTAGCGAATAGTCGCCCTAAATGCAAATGCTCATCACTATTTCGCCAGCGAGAGATGTGGATAACTTCTCCTGGCCTTGAGCGTGAACATTCTCGTAAGATGACATAACTTCTACTTTTCCCCCACTTATCCACCGAGAAAGGGGACTTTTCCCCATCTATCCACAGATTTATCCACAAGTTTATCCACCAAAAAACTCGCCAAAAAGGCCAAAAAAGGTACTGTTGAAGTCCTTAATATGGGTCATCCCCCATTTTTCTGCGCCTTACAAAGCCGCCCCTCTCTCAAGAAAAATATGAGCCATCCCTCATTTTAGCAAAATGAGCAGACGCTCTTGCTGGCGGCGCAGCCGCCAGCTTTTCAGGGAGAGATGGCTGAGTTTG
>DAOTTL010000664.1:0-3010 GCA_034438135.1 Ktedonobacteraceae bacterium
GCCGCAGGCGGCAAGCAGAGGGCACCTGAGTAGTTACGAGGGATGACTACTAAAACGCTTTTAGCCCATTATATGCGTCTCTACAAGTAGACTTTCGATCTCTTCAGGCAGCGTCTTCCGATGAACGCTATGCAGACAAAACTCTAATCCTATTCCCAGGGTCATTTTGCGCTGCCAGAGCCATTCTTCAGGACCAACTCCGCTCTGACTTAGCAGTTCGTAGAGCTGCTGGTAATCCATACCCACTGGCTTACTAAACCAGGTCTCAAAGCGTATTTCGGCTGGCTTTACGCTAGCGAAAGAATCGCTCTTCAACCGATAGAGGCCGCCAGTGCCTCTGCTTGCCAGACGCGCAATCTGATCGTGTGGCTCTCGACGAGATTCAGTGATCGCATACTGGTCCAGTGGATCAAGGGCTGCCGAGTTTTCAAGCAGATACCAGTCCTCATAGACCTCTTCTCCCCGATCCATCCAGGGCAGGCTCGCTGGTATCTCCAGAACAAAAGAGGTAGCAAAGCCCTGAGGTGACTGCCTTTGTAGCGCCTGGTGAAATGTCTGTAATCTTGCCTGATAGTCTTCACGTATAACCAGACTTTCCCGCTGATGCCAGAAAACATATGCGAGCATGTGCTTTCCTTCCCTTTTCTATCGATTTCTCTGCTCGAAAGACGTATTGCCTTGCATGCCTGCTTCAATCCTGCTTTTTGCATCTGGCAAGTGGAGTTTGAAGGACCATTAGTTGGCCTGATCCACGATCTCCAGTTTACCTGTATCAATATCTATGACCAGTCCATGGATTGGCAATCTGGGCAGATAGGGACTGGAGCGAATTACCTGTACAGTTTCTCGCACATTGACATGTACGTCACTGAATGCGCCTGTCCAGCTGACCAGACCATTGATCCCATCCAATTTCTCACGCAGGATCAATTGATCAGGATCGACGCCCAGCGCTTGCATTGTTCCAGTCAGAGCAGCCGGTTCAACATGTGAGAGACCACAGCGAGTATGTCCAATAACAAGTACCTTCCGTACTCCCAGAAGATAGATTGCTCCGGCGAGCGAACGGATCAGGTCGTTGGCTGCGTGTTCGCGCTCAGGCTGTGAAATCGTTGCTCCGGCAGTGCGCAATTCAACGGCGTCACCACGTTTCAAACCGAGTGCAGGTTCAAACATTTCAAGTAAACGGCAATCCATGCAAGTAACTACTGCCAGATGCTTGCGCGGAGCATGGCTGATTTGCGCCAGGTGAGTCGTCTGTACAAATGCCTCGTTACTTGCCAGGATGTCATTCAATAGCTCATCGTTCATTGCGTTCGCAGTATCCTCTCTTCCACAACTTCAGAGAAAGAGGTCAAGAAAAGGTACCGTTAACTGCTCTCATGGCATACTCAACCTATCCCTTTACGTGTTGCAGGTATATAGTGTGCGCCAGTTGCTTTCTTAGTCCCCAGGAATAGTCGAATACTCGGCTTTACCATCAAATGTGTAGAGGTTCTCTGTTTTGATGAAATCGAAGCCAGCGGCAGTTATCCGTCTCAAGAGGTTAATAATCTGCTCATGCATAATAGAAGTATCTGGCTGGAAGGGCAGAAAGCGAGCTCGCCAATGGTCGGTTAAAAACGTTTCTGGTATGCCGTTTGGCCAGACGCGTGCGCCGCGGTTGGTGATGGCTTTGAGTTCCAGGCTGTCGCTACTCACATTTTTAAATATCTGGCCGAGCTTTTCTGCGTTGCCATCATGCCATTCCAGGTAAACATCGACCCCAACCAGTTCTTTTTTCTCCGTTGGATAGATCAGTGGTTTTAGCGATGATTGCTTGCGTTCTTCTCTGGCATAAGTAATAGCCTTTAATTTTTCAGGATACTGACCCATGCGGTCGATAACGGCACGCGCAAATTCTTTTGTGCCGACCTTCTGTTTGCTGACACCCTCAACAAAAATGTCGTAAGTGTGAATGCCCTCTTCGAGTGTGCGTAACCAGGCGTTATGAACTCGTTCGGCGGCCTCGGCTTGATTGATGTGTACCAGCATCATCACTGCACCCAGGAGGAGACCTGAAGGATTCGCAAGGTTTTGACCCGCCCGACGTGGGGCAGATCCGTGAATGGCCTCAAACATTGCACAGGCATCACCAATATTCGCTGAACCCGCGAGACCAACAGA
Source organism: Ktedonobacteraceae bacterium (assembly GCA_034438135.1). Classification (GTDB taxonomy): domain Bacteria; phylum Chloroflexota; class Ktedonobacteria; order Ktedonobacterales; family Ktedonobacteraceae; genus Paraktedonobacter. The sequence goes on from DAOTTL010000664.1 coordinate 2,167, forward strand.
ACCAGCCAGTTGTGCTGAGACATCTGAGAGAATATCACCGTACAGATTTGGTAAGACCACTACGTCAAACGCTTCGGGCGTGTCTGCTAACTTGGCCGAGCCAATATCTACAATCCAACTCTCATTGACAATATCAGGATATTCCGGTGCTATCTGATCAAAAACCTGGTGAAAATGACCATCGGTGAGCTTCATGATATTATCTTTTATGAAGCAGGTCACTTTCCTGCGATTGTTCGCACGCGCATACTCAAAGGCATAGCGAATGATCTTCTCACTGCCAGGATGGCTGATCAGCTTCAGGCTCTCGTACATATCGTGCGATTGACGATACTCGATGCCGCTGTAGAGGTCCTCTTCGTTCTCACGAATAATGACCACGTCCATGGTCGGATGCTTGGTGTCTACAAAGGGATAATAGGAAACGCAAGGGCGCACGTTTGCATAGAGTCCAAAGGCCGTACGCGTTGTGACATTGAGGCTCTTATATCCCCCACCCTGTGGAGTGGTAATAGGAGCTTTCAGGAATAGACGCGTGCGACGCAGGGATTCCCAGGCTCCTGGCTCGATACCAGCGCTGATACCTTTAAGATATACTTTTTCCCCAATTTCGACTTCCTCTACCTCGATGCTGGCACCACCAGCTTTGATGATATCAAGCGTAGCGGTCATAATTTCTGGTCCGATACCATCTCCGTATGCTACGGTTACAGGTACGTTCTCTGCCATAAAAAAACACCTTTGTCGTTCTGAAAACGATAACATAAAACGACGACTCACTCTGTGGTAACTGTTTCAGTTTAGCACAGCCCCGAAGGTACATACAAGTTGCCTGTACCTGATT
>DAOTTL010000665.1:0-4736 GCA_034438135.1 Ktedonobacteraceae bacterium
CTCTGTCGCCGCAGACGACAGAGAAAACAGCGAAACAGCCCATTTTACCTCTTGATTTTTCCAACCACATTGAGTATAGTATTTATATCACACGTTCGGTATAAATAAGATCTGGGAGAAAGTATGCCAAAACTAGTCGATCACGTCAGCTATCGAAAACAATTGCTTGAGCAATGCGTTGACCTCTTTGCTCAGTATGGATATAGAGCACTGACCATGAGGCAGATTGCCGAAGCTCTGCATGTTTCGACCGGCATGCTGTATCACTATTTCCCCACCAAAGAAAAACTCTTTCAAGACCTTGTAGAAGAAATCACACAACAAACTATCTTTGAAGCGACCTCCATTGTACAGCAAACAACCCCTGAAGAGCGTCTTCTGGCTCTGTTTCGCTTCATCGAACAACACGAAGAGACGCTCCAAAAACAATTCTTGATTCAGATGAACTATTACCAGCATCGCGACCTCTATGGAGAGACAGCCGGCATCATTCTCAAGGGTGGCGCGGTACGCTACGGACAGGCTGTGATGAAATTGATCGCACTGCCCGACGAGCAGATCTGTTCTATGCTCATGAGCCAGATTCATGGTCTACTGACCCTGAGAATGTTTTACGGTTCTAAAATGTCATTCATGGAGCAGGCACGTCCCTTTATCGAGATACTGGTAGACTACTTGCGGAAAACGCCTGGCTCAGAGGAAGATCACACATTCTCTGTACATTCATCTGAGCTATGCAACGAAGTGTAAGGAGACATTTTCTATGACCACGACTCCCCACCGAACTTATACCACGCTGAAAGAGGGCGGACTGCGCCACGATACGTTACCCATGCGACTCTATCATAAGGCCAAAAAGCTTGGCATCTGGGATCCACGCGAGATCGATCTGACCAAAGATCGCGAGGACTGGCTAAGTATGCCCGAACAATACAAACAGGGCTTGCTCGAACTTGTCCTGGGCTTCCAGGTCGGCGAGGAGGCTGTAACGCTGGATCTGCTACCCCTGATTATGACTGTCGCACGTGAGGGCCGACTCGAAGAGGAGATGTTTCTAACCACCTTCCTGTGGGAAGAGGCCAAACATACCGAGTTTTTTCGTCGTATTCTGGATGAGGTTATTCAAGAGAAAGGCGATCTGCACCGTTTCCGCGCGGTAAGCACACCGCCGAACAACGAGCGCGATCTGTTTGGCGAGGAACTTCCTCGTGTGATGAACAAGCTGTTAACCGATCCTTCGCCGATAAACCAGGTGCAGGCATCGGTTCTGTACAATATGATCATCGAGGGTGTGCTCGCTGAAACGGGTTACCAGAATTTCTTCCATGCCCTCGACAAGACAAATACCATGCCCGGACTCAAGCAAGGGCTGCGGCTGATCCAGCGTGACGAGTCACGCCACATCGCTTACGGAGTCTATTTCATCTCTCGCTGGGTAGCCCAGGATCACTCCCTCTGGCCAGTGGTAGAAGATCGTATGACCAAACTTTTCAGTAGAGTAGCTATGAACCAGGAGCAGACCGGTGCGCCCGAATTTCTCCGCACCTACGCCCGTCAAATGTTTGAGAAACGCCTGAAACGCATCAAACGCGCCCTGGATCAGAGTCCAGAACAGCTCTTCCAGGCCACCGATATCGAAACCGAAGAGGTAGAAGCCTGAGAAAAAGGATGAGTTTGCGAGCAGCAATGCCGTTCGCAAACTCATCCTTTTTCTCCCTGTTTTTTTTCTTCTTCTTTTATTTGACTACGCGGGCAACGATAGCGCTAACGTTATCATCGCCGCCACCAGTGAGCGCGGCCTGAACCAGTTTGTCGGCGCTCTCCTGAACCATGACAACAGGTTCAGCCAGAATAGCGGCCAATTGTTGATCTCGAACCATCTCCCAGAGTCCGTCCGAACCCAGCAATAATGCATCCCCAACAACCAGTGGAACAATGAACGTGTCTACCTCTACATTCTCATTAGCTCCCAGACTTCGATAGATCTGGTTGCGACCGGGATGGGTATAGATCTCTTCGGGCGTAATAATACCCTCTTTCGCCAGCATTGCTACCAGCGAGTGATCCGATGTAATTTGTATCAGACCACTTGACGCGCTGTGATGGTAGAGCCGACTATCACCAACGTTCGCTACGTAGGCGTTCGTTCCATAGACAAGGGCGGCGGTCATGGTCGTACCCATCATGGTCTCCTGTTGCAGGTTACTCTTATAGACAGCGCGATTCGCTTGCAGTACACCCTTTTGGAGATGCATGATCAGGTCCTCAACTTTGTAAAGAGGCATCTTGAGGGCGTGAAGGACAGACCGAACCAGAACCTCGACGGCCATATGGCTGGCCTGTAGTCCATTTCCCATCCCTCCCATGCCATCAGCCACAACCATGAGCGTAAAGGGTATTGAGACAGTATCTGCGTTAATCGCCGGTACACTCCCCTGAATAACTGAGAGCATATCCTCATTTGGTCTATTCTTGCGCCTGATACCCGGGTCCAATTGAGTCCCGGTTTGTATGTGTAGCGCAGGCTGATCACTGAGATTGAAAACAGTATCTTGACGAACAGTAGCGGACTTGTATATACGAGTGGAAGAAGCTCCCACGAATTGACGTTCTCCCTGCTTTAACATACTGTACTCCTTTGCAAGGAACGGAATTTTTTTTCGTTCTATTTTCTTTATTTTTATTTATCGATTAGTGTTGTGTGAAGGATAAGAAAGAACGCACTACATATTCAGTCATATCTCGACGGAATTGGACAGGCGATCAGGCTTGCCTTTATATTCTTAAGTATAGATGCTTTTTATTGGCTTTCCATTGGAAACACCTGTGAATATTCTTAATATTCCTCTTTTCATTCAAAGGAGCAGTTCAAGCTGGATGGAGAAATAGGCTCACATTTTCTGGTGTCATACTATGATTACGTTCGATCAGATGAATCGGCACAGATATAGATATGAGTTATCTCCAAATTTTCTGCGGCTTGCAAAGCCGCCCCTCCCCCCGAGAAAAGGGAGAAATGGCTGAGTTTGGCAGCAGCTTTGCTGCCAAACTCAGCCATTTCTCCCTGAAAATCTGGCGACTGCGCCGCCAGCAAGAGCGTTTGCTCATTTTTCCAAAATGGAGGGATGACTCATACATATATCTGTACTGCAGTCACCAGTGTTGCATAAACAGATATCCTTTTGATCAATCCCTATCTTGATGGAGCTTAACGACTGGAAAGTACGTGACTGTGTTGATGGCAAATACTAGATATTTCTCCCCACATAGGGTGTGAACCCAGATCCTTTGCAGCATACGCGCAAAAAAGCGAGAAAGAAGGGATTGTACCAAGCAAATCATTCCACAACTCTTCTAAGCATACAGCAGCTTTTTGATTACCTTTACTCTAAAGCACCGAAACCAACTCTCCGAATGCCCGCACTTGCTGGCCATCAAGAGTCATTTGTGCAAGTTGACTTCCAATAAGTGACACAAAACGCTTTGGATCTGGCAACCCATGAACCATGAGCTTCGGCAACGTCTCAAGAGCATCAAACGTTAGATAAGCCTTGCGGTCGTGAAGTGCTACCATATCGAAACCCTGCTCGGATAGATGGTCCTCAATCGCCTCTCGATGGGTCTGGGTGGCAATGAGAATACAGGATTCCTGTTTGCTCAAACCTTCAGTAACATACGTGCTCAACTCCTTGATCAGAAGCGGATCTTTTCGATAAAATTGAACCAGATGTGCTGGATTTATCACCGGAGGACTCTCAGGTATAGCTATGCTCCCTTGACTCTCACGAAAAGCTTCAAACGCATCTTTGGAAACTTTCTTGAGCAGAGAAAGATGCTTTGCTTTCAATACATGAGAGATATCGATAACCTCCTGAGTAAACTGACATGGCCATCGTAATGTAGGATTCCAGGTGCCGGAAAAATCTCCTTTGCTCCATCGTTCTCGCAACGACTGCCAGGACTGACCATGCGCAATAAAAGAGGCGAAGTACGCAGGATGTTTTCCGTTAACCATTAGATGTGGCTGTGTACTGAACAACACAATGATGCGCTTATGGAGCGGAAAGAGCGTTGTCGCCATCCAGCGGTTCCAGGCCACCCGCTCCTCAGATGTCCATCGCGATGCTTCATGGCCTACAGAAGGGGTATCTTCTAGCATTTCAACTAATGCCTGGAAGGTTCGCTGACCTTCAACCATAAGCATCAGTAGAGGACCGTACAGATGATCGAGCTGTTGTTGAACGGCGTTTATTTCGAGGCACAGCATCTCCTGCTCAAGATTGAGACGACTATCAAACATTTGCTTCATAAAAGTAGCAGGCACTTTACTGTGATTGAGTAACCAAAACATTATGGGGTTTCTGGCTCTTGTATTCCGCGAAGAGCGAGACAATCGCGGGGTTAAAAGCGCCCAGGTCCTGAGGGCTACGACTTGTCACAAGATTGCGATCACGTACCACTTCTTTATCAACCCAGTTACCACCAGCATTGCGGATATCGTCCTGAATGGTATAGTAGCTGGTCAATGTACGACCCTGCACGCAACCTGACGAGACAAGCAACCACGGCGCATGACAGATAACAGCCATCGGACGGTTGTTCTGGTCCATAAACTTGACGAACTCGCGTGCCTGGGGAACCATGCGGATAGTATCAGCATTGATTGCACCTCCAGGAAGCAGAATGCCATCGAAATCATCGGGTTTGGCCTGATCAAATGTCATATCGACATTAAA
>DAOTTL010000666.1:0-8048 GCA_034438135.1 Ktedonobacteraceae bacterium
GCTTCGAGGAGTAGCCTCTATTCAAAAATCTTTTCCGAGAAAATCTCTGTTGTCTGCCTTTCGCTCTTTCCAACCAACCAACTAACCAGTGTATCTCAAAATACAGCCCTTTGCCTGGCATGTCTTTTTGTTTGAAAGTAGCGAGCATCCTCCTCTTTTTGCGGATGGATTGATCTCTGCCATAGAACGTCTACTCCGATCTTATTACGTAGCCCGAAATAGAAACGTTACTCTGCCGTTCCACCAAAAGAAAAAGTTCCACAGCAAGAAATGGATAGTTCTGAGTATCTTCTTTCTCCTATACTTTGAGGGTTGAGATACCTGTTCAAGCAGGTAAAAGAGAAGAGGAGATAGGCATATGCAACGGTCATTTCGTTTTGGCGTTCTGTGTGAAGAGATGGGAGAGCGTAATGAGTGGTTCGCGAAGGTGAAATGTGTGGAAGAACTGGGATATTCCACTCTTCTGGTGCGCGACCACTTCATTGCTGGCTCGTTTGGTGATCAGTTTGCGCCCCTTACGGCATTAACTGCGGCTGCTATGATCACCACAACCTTACGTGTTGGCACCATGGTTCTGGATAATGATTACCGTCATCCAGTGGTAGTGGGGAAAGAAGTCGCGACCTTAGATTTGCTCTCTAATGGTCGTTTCGAGTTCGGACTGGGTGCAGGCTGGATGGACGATGAATATATGAGGGCAGGTTTATCTTTTGACACGCCTGGAACGCGTATCAGTCGTTTAGAGGAAGCCTTGCACGTTTTCAAGGGATTGTTCGCTGATGGATCGCTGACCTTTGAGGGCAAACATTACACAATCGCCGATCTTGAGAGTTTTCCTAAACCACTTCAGCGACCCCATCCGCCTGTGCTGATTGGGGCAGGTGGAAGGCGGATGCTCGCACTTGCCGCGCGTGAGGCAGATATTGTCGGCATTATGTCTGGTCCGCTCAATGCCGGAGAGCCGCGGGACAACAATCCGGCAGCCCACTCGCCAGAACGTCTGGCCCAGAAGATTGCATGGTTACAGGAGTCGGCGGGAGAACGCTTTCCGCAACTAGAGTTGAGCATCATTGTGAATCCGATAGTGACGAACGATCGTCGCCAGGGTGCTGAACAGGTAGCACGAGCGCGGGGCTGGACTGATCTCTCCCTGGAAGAGATTTTGCAGATGCCGACCATTTGTATCGGTACGATGGAACAAATTGAAGCGCAAATGCTGGAACTGCGGGCGCGTTTTGGCATTACCTACTTCATGATCTCTGATAGTCTGATGGAGGTCTGTGTTCCTCTCGTACAGCGCTTATCTGGCAAATAATCTCGTACAAACAGCAGCAACGGCTGTGCTCTACTGAATGTAGACCTCCATAAAAACTCACAAAGCACATATATCATGGTTATTTGATTATATGTGCTTTGTGATCATTTCTCAACCATGCGCCTCAAAATGGACAGATTTCTCTACCTGCTCTCACTGGTACATGGTTATCAGAATACGTAGAATAGGCACGGATCAATTGATAATGTTTTTAATGGAGGTTTTTATTCATATGGATCAACAACCACAGCAGTACCCAGGACAGCAGCCTTACCCAGGACAGCAACCGCAATACCCACAGGGGCAATCAGGTCAATATCCGCCACAGCAAGGATATCAGCAACCGTATCCGCCACAGCAAGAGTATCAGCAGCCTTATCCAGGACAGCAACAGGGGCAATCATCAGGCCAGTATCCGCCACAGCAAGGGTATCAGCAACCCTATCCCCCACAACAACCAATGATGCAACAGCCACCACAAAAGAAGAAAGGTGGTGTTGCGAAGGGGTGCGGAATTGCAGTTGGAGTCCTGCTCGTCATTATCGTTATTGCAGTCATTGTGAGCGCAGCACATGGTAGTGGAAGTAGCGCACCCACCACTTCAGCAAACACGACCAACGGTGGTAGCGCTGCGACTGTTGCACCGGCCACACAAACCAACAAAATTGGACAGGCGGTCACCGCAGGAGACTGGCAAGTCACAGTGAACTCAATTAAGACCTCGACTGGGGACCAGATCATTGCACCAAAGTCAGGCATGGTGTTCGTCGAGATAAATGTTACGGTAAAGAACACTTCCGCGAATACACTCCCATTCTCAAGCCTGATCTCCTTCTCGCTCAAAAATACCGATACGGGACAAAAGTATGAAGTAGCTATAGCAACAGATGCCGGAGCGACCCCAGATGGACAGGTTGCGGCAGGTGATAAGGTCGGAGGGACGATATCGTATAGCGTCCCGAAAGCAGATAAAAAAGTCAGTTTAGCATTCGAGCCAGACCTCGTCAGTGATACACAGGCACTCTGGGACCTGACGGTCTCATAGAAGACGTACGCCTACCACAAACGGGATAGCGCGATCAAAAAACCAGGAGTTACATCGTACTCCTGGTTTTTGTGTGGGATAACGGGGGAGGGTAGCATCTTACAAGACGCTGTTGCCGCATGCGATTCGCGGGTGCATAGCCCCGCCCCATGCTTTTTTTGAGGGATTTCGGGCAGGGCGTGCAACGCCCTGCCCGAAATCCCTCTCTTCTTTCTTTGGGGTGGGTTCGATCAGCAAAAGACTTTGGCAACAGTGTCGTGTAAGGGGAGGGGCGGCTTTACCAGCCGCAGAAAAGGTAGGTATGACTCATATTTCATAGAGAAAAACCGCTTTGCGGACAGATCTAGAATAAGCGTGGTTGCTCTATCTCAGGTTCATGTTGCCAGTTCAGTGGTGGGAGGGAGACTAGCTTGCTCACGCGTTGGTAGAGTGCGGCACAGATCTCAGGCGAGTGTTTTTCAAAGGGACAGTGGCAGAAGGCGTAGACAGTGATTCCCTGTTTGAGCCATGCGGCAATCTGCTGTGCCCATGTATCGAGCAAGGGTTCGTTAACTTCCATGCGGGGATGACCGATGTAGCGCAGCAAGGTAAAGTTAGTCGTAGTCGTAACCTGAAGTGGGAGATCAGGCTTGCGTTCGCGAGCCTGAAGTACTTGTTGTTCCTCAGTTGAGCCAGTGCGAATTGGTCTGGTATCCATCATTACCCGCGCAACGTTGTGTTGGGTGAGCAGCGCATTGAGCGGTTCTGTCTGGTGATCTTTATAAAAGTCAGGATGGCGAACCTCTACTGCGAGCTGTACATCAGTTGGCCAGTAGTTGAGAAACATTTCGATCTGTGAGAGTTGTGAAGGACCAAAGGCAGGTGGGAGCTGGAGGAATATGGGGCCGAGCCGTGTGTCCAGACCGCGCATGCGCTCAACAAAGAAGAGCGTCTCATCTCTTTTATACTCAAGCGAGCCTTCATGACTGATGCTACGTAAAACCTTGGGACAGAGACGAAAGGTGGATGGTGTCTCCTGCCGCCAGCGAGCAATTGTTTCGGAAGAGGGTAGAGAATAGAAAACTGTATTTCCTTCCACTGTGGTCAACTGCTTACTGTAGATGCGTAAGAAGTCGCTTGCAGGTGTATGTGTAGGGAAGAAATTTCCAACCCACTCTTTGTAACCCCACATTGGACAGCCGATGAAAAACACAACCTTCCTCCTTCTTTTTCTTGTAGTATAGTCAATTGCAAGAGAAGGCACAAGCCGGACAATTTCTAGCAGCTCTGATGGGTTAAATCTAGTTACGTGCTTTCGTTCCTTTCTATCGATAGGAGGGTGAGGTGGTTTCGATCAGCAAGAGATTTTGCTAACAAAGTCTTAGTAGTGAGTCGGATATCTGAAAGGCCGAACCCATCACCATGCTTTTTCGTGTATAAAGAAGAAGCAGGTCTATGCGTCGGTTTGGCAAGACTCTTTGATTGAAGTGGATCGAGCATATTTTTTTAGAAAAGGCAGTAGTTAGTTGCTATGACAGCGTATCAGCAAAGCAAGCGGGGCAGAATATTAACGGTTGAACATCCGACAGAGAGCACTCCAGCGCTGCTAGTTTTTTCAGGCAATGCAGGTCAGTTGTTGAGAGGAGACGTTCCTACAGTAAATATCCTTAAAGCTATGAAGCAGCGTGTGCGACGGAATAATGTTCCTTTTGTGCTGCATTTGCAAGAGGCTGGTGCAGTAAGCAGCAGTAGCGTTGGGATGACGAGGCTGCTTGAAGATGTCTTTGGCGATGAGGCTACTATTTTCAGATATGGTACCCAGGAGACTCAGGGACAGATACGCCTGGGCTTTGATCAGTATATTGTTTCGTCCAGGGATCTTGCCATTCGTACCCGTAGCGCGGTTCTTCTTCCGGTAGTTGAGCGCAATCTGTTGCGCAGAAATCAACGTGCAGCACTGAATACAAGCTATGATTACTCTCTGCCGGACGGTGAACAGGGCTATCTCGAAACGACAGGTTTCCATTACGACCTCGGTCTGACATCAGCCAGTAAGCGAGTGAATATATTGCAGGCCAGAGAGACCAGATTAGGGGTTGAGAAGTTGCTTCGGCAGGACATGTATCCCGATGGACATCTTTTTGAACGACCTGATGTTCAGTCGATTTGTGGACGCAAAGGCCTGATTACTTTTAGCGGTGACGGCAATACACACGGCGGTGTCGGCACCCGTTGGCAACTCGATCGCGTTGAGGCCTTGAAGAGAGGTTTTGGCTCAGACATAAAGGAAGCAACCGAAGAGATCGAAGTGACTGCCAACCTCTCTCAGAGTATTCAGCAGGAATTTATGGAGAAAAAGCATTTCTTGCTGAAGCTTGCGGGCAGTGTTGTCAATGATGTCATTACTGCGGTTGACGATGTAACTGGCAGCAAGTGGGGTGAGCGTAAGCTCGACCATCAGTTTTACCGGGACTTCACGGTTACAACCGATGGGGAGTTAGTGCCGCTCCATTGTTTCGATGTCATTGAGAATAATGTCTTCTATGACTTTGCCAATGCAGATCACTACTGTATCAGTACCCTTTTTGGGTACTATCAGCCATAAAAAGCCGTTCAGCTATGAACACTTCCCTGCTTTTGCAAAAGAGGGTAAAAGGCTTTGAGCTTGCATAGCAGGCTGTCACACCCCATTTTCAGGAGAAAAGGATGAGCTTGTAGGAAGGCAAACTTTTTGCCATAAACCCTTGTCAGCGCGTGTTGTATAGTACAAGAGAGAACATTTATTAATTGTTTTCATAGAAAAAGAAAGGAAAATATAGCTATGTCTATGCATTTTAGTGCCCGCAATCAGCTTCGGGTCAAAGTAAAGTCAGTGACGCTTGGCGAGGTTATGGCCGAGGTCGTTATGACCCTTTCCGATGGGCAGGAAATAGTTTCAGCTATTACTCGGACCTCTGTTGAGAGTTTAAACCTCAAAGAGGGAGACGAGGCCTATGCCATCGTGAAATCAACAGAAGTTATGGTGGGGAAGGAAGAGTAAGCACTCAGCGATTTTTCAGAGACCGCTGAGACTTCTACCCATCCAGGATTATACCGAAGAAGCAAGGCAATGTGTATGTCTCGCTTTTCCCTCTGTCGCCTCAGGCCACTGAGCATAACAAGAGCGACTGGCCTGCTTTGCGGGGCGGAAGCCCCGCAAAGCAGGCCAGTCGCTCTTGTTCAAAGGAGGGGTGGGGTGGTCTGTCAGGCCGATGCAGCAGATCGGCTAAAAGTCTCTACTTGTAAGGGGGTGCCCTACCAGGCTGATGCAGACAATTGGCAAAAAACTCTGCCAACAAAGTCCTGTAAGGGGGAGCGGGTGCGTCAAACGAAGTTTGACAGACTAATACTTCTGGCAAATCCTGGCAATGAAATATTCCCCACCAAACCTGTCACAAATTTTCACCCTTTCTCGTCTCCTTTGCGTCAATCAAAAGAAATCTGACAATCCATTGACATAAAAGGAACAAAAACATGGAAACAACCCCAATCTCAACAGATGTTGCAATTATCGGTGGCGGACTCGCTGGTCTGAGCGCTGCCACCTATCTGGCCCGCGCCGGGATGGATGTGACGCTCTTCGAGAAGTCTAATCACTCGGGTGGACGAGCGTCTACTCAGGAGCATGAGGGCTATGCCTTTAATCAGGGTGCCCACGCTTTCTACTATGGCAGTACAGGCACTAGCGTTCTGCGTGAACTGGGTGTGACCTATCACTATCACAATCCGCAAGGTGTTCAACTTTACCAACAGGGTCGGTTCTTTCCCGCGCCCGTTTCTGTGGGTACCGCTATGCGCACAGATTTTCTCAGCGTTCCCGAAAAGGTAGCGTTTGTCGCACTGTTCGCTAAAATTATGCGTACCAGACCTGCCAGCTTTGGAGGACAAAGTACGCGTGAGTGGTTGGATCGCGAGGTGCGCAGTCCTCGTCTGCATCAGATGCTGACTGCTTTTGCTCAGACTCTGACCTATTGTGCTAATATCGATCTGATGAGCGCCGAGGTCTTTCTTCAGCGTATAGTTCTCAGCGATATTCGCTACATCGATGGTGGCTGGCAGACCATGGTGGAGTCTTTACAAACCAGGGCTATAGAGGCTGGCGTGCATCTTCTGAGCGGCACAAGAGTTAGCGAACTACTCCAGCAAGGAGAGTACATTGAGGGCCTGCGCCTGGCCGATGGCCGGAGCGTAACCGCTCATGCGGTCGTGCTTGCTACTACACCAGCGGAGGCTCTCAAACTGCTAATCGGCGAGAGGTATGTGCAACTGCGCCAGGCCCTCGCGGCTACCTTTCCCGTGCGTATCGCTTGCCTGGATCTTGCTCTAAGTCGCCTGCCTGCACCTGAGCATCCTGTTGTCTTCGATTTGGAGCAGCCGCGTTTCCTGACTATTCAGTCGCTCTTTGCTCGCGTTGCCCCCCAGGGTGGAGCGTTAATCCATGCCTTTAAGCAACTCGATCCCGTTCAGCATAGCGATTCACGGCAAGATGAGCGCGACCTTGAGGAGTGGCTGGATATGGTTCAGCCTGGCTGGCGTGCAGTGCTGGTCAAGCGTATCTTCCTGCCGCGCATAGAAGCGGTTGGCCTTCTGCCTACTGTACATAGTGGTGGACTCGCTGGCCGTCCCGGAGTCCAGGTCCCCGGTGTCAGCAATCTCTACCTCGCTGGCGACTGGATTGGCCCCGACGGCTATCTCGTTGACGCCAGTCTTGCCAGTGCTCGCCAGGCTGCCCATCTCCTGATCCAGCGTGGTCTGACAGCAAAGTACCCTCAACCGGTAACGAGTGGGATATAATGGGAGGAAGTGGTCCCGCGATTTGTCGATTGCTCTTGTCTCGCGTAAAAGGGACAGTGGACGGGTGCCCCATATACCAATACTGGTGCTCCGTCCATCTGGCGAGGAGAGGATGGATCTCACCATCACGCAACCACTTGAGAACGAGAACAGGATGATGAACAAACCAGAAGATACGGTATCCATCTTTCAGAACTATCGTTGGCTCCTCTTCTCCATCGCCTATCGGATGCTTGGTAGTGCCACGGACGCCGAGGATATCGTTCAGGATGCCTTTGTGCGCTGGCTTCAGGCATCCGACCAAGAGTTGCAGTCACCTAAAGCCTATCTTTCAACGATTGTTGTTCGACTCTGCCTCGATCAACTGCGTTCAGCCAGAGAATGGCGTGAGGTCTATGTAGGCCCCTGGCTTCCCGAACCTATAGCAACCGGCCAGATGCCTGAACTCTCTGAGACAGCCGTGAAGGCAGAGGCTCTTTCGCTGGCCTTTCTCCTGATGCTTGAGAAACTTACTCCTCTGGAACGAGCTCTTTTCCTCCTGCGCGAGGTCTTCGAATACGAATACAGCGAGATCGCCGCCATTGTTGAAAAAAGCGAGGCCACCTGTCGCCAGATTTTCCACCGCGCCCAGCAGCATCTTGAGAAGGATCGCACGCGCTTCTCTGCCTCGCGTGAGCAGCAAGAGCGCATCACCAACCGCTTTCTCCAGGCCAGTCTCAACGGCGATATGCAGGGACTACTCAGCCTGCTAAGCAACGACATTGTCTCGACGGGCGATAGCGGCGGCAAGTCCGGGTTTAAAGCTGGCTTGAGACCCGTTATTAGACCCGATAAAGTCTCTCGTGGCTACCTGGGTGCTCTGCGTAAACTGCCCAC
>DAOTTL010000667.1:0-2836 GCA_034438135.1 Ktedonobacteraceae bacterium
CCGCAAAGATTTGCAGGGGACGGACATCGTACGCTGTCCGTCCCCTGCCATTCTTTGCGGGATCACCCAAATAGAGGTTTTACTCCAGTAAAAAGCTTCCAGAGAGTTCGCGGCGCAGAGCCGCCTTCTGCTCCTCGTTAAGAGGAGTGGACGGCTTTTCATCTGGCCCCATCCTGTTATTCATAGCGGAAGAGAGCTCGTCCAGCAACATCTCCTCCAAAATACCCGCTGCTGCCGTTGAAGCAGGGCGTGCAGTTTCTTTAGCGGTTTTCGAAGTACGAGAGCGTTTTCCTTGAGAAATCTCAGGAGTTTCAGACGCAATAGGAGTAGCACCTTCGATGGCCAGCTCAAAACGTTGGCCCAAAATTTCTACAAAAATACCACGACCAGCACGCAGATCCAGAAGCTGCTGGTGTAACTCGCGATTCTCAGTTTGTAATCTTTCCCACAACTGTTTCTGTTCGAGCACAGCCGACATAATCTGCTCGAATCCTTGATCACTGGCTTGCATAAAACCTCCTCTGGACACGGTTCTTTCTCCCAACCTTTGTATAAAGACGTATCACGGTGTCTAAGGTAACAGTGACTGTGTTCTAGCCCTACCTTGATTGAATTAGAAGGGCTGTGCTACACTATCGAAAGATAGAGTTAGCGCCCGATGAGGCGGTAACTCCGGCACCAAAAGTAGCTATCTCCTCAAGCACAAAGGATGATTATGGCGCAGAAATCTGTTTCAAACGGACCAGCCAATATGGTTAAAGGAGAGGATAACAAACCTGAAAAAGGCGCAACACTCGGCCCACTCCTCTGCTGGGCAGTAGTATTCGCCGATATCGGCACATCTGTCTATTACACGCCTGGCATTCTCTATCAGACAGTAGGTAGCCTTGCAGGTTTTTTTGTTCTCCTAACCATGATAGTCTTCGTGCTACTCGCACTAAAATACGCAGAGGTTACCCATCGCTTTGCGCAAGGAGGTGGAGTAGTTACAGTAGCCGCCCAGGCAATGAATCACTGGGTAGGCGCGTTGGGTGGGACCTTTATCCTGGTAGATTATTTCTTGACCGCTTCAATTAGTTCACTTTCAGGTATTCTCTACCTGTCGGCACTCTTTCCAGCTATGGGAGCCTCCACTTCCCTCCTGATTACGATTGGAGTGCTCATATTGCTAGGCGTCTTAAACTGGGTTGGTCTCAGTGAAAGTGCTAAAATCAGCCTGGTCGGCGCTCTCATCGCTTTCGTCAGCGATGTCGCTATTCTCATCACGATCTTCGCCCATATCTCTTTAGAAGATTTTTTTCATATCTTCGGTCAGATGTTCGCTAATCATCCCCTGGGACTGAAGGAGATCTTGATCGGTTTTGCGGGCTCTTTCCTGGCCTTTTCGGGACTAGAAAGTATCTCACAACTCTCTCCGGTGATGCGTACCCCCAGAAAGAAAGTCGCAGGCATAGCTCTCTTCCTTGTCGTACTCACAATTGGACTTACCAGTCCACTCTTGACTATTTTCTCAACTATTCTTCTTCCCACTGCCGCATCTAATGCCAATCAGAGCGCCTATCTTATTTCTCTGTTGGCTGGCCACTGGGGAGGCCAATTTTTGCAGGTCGAGGTTACTATTAGTGCCACTGCACTTCTGATCTTTGCCAGCAATACAGCGATCATTGGCGCGTATCACGTATTTATGGCACTCTCGCGGATGGAGTTCTTTCCATCTATCATCCTCAAACGCAATAAGTTGCGTCAAACGCCGCACTACTCCATCGCTCTGGCCACCGGTATCCCGATTATTATCCTTATAGCGGTCCAGGGAAAAATTGATATACTGGGTGATATGTACGCGTTTGGCCTGCTAGGTGCCTTCTCACTGACCTGTCTGGGACTCGATATCGTTCGCAGCCGCGAGCGACGTGCGGCACGTCAGGTCTCCAGAATCCTTCCTACATTGCCCGCCACAAACGGCAAGACCCAACATGCCGAAGTGGAGGAGATAGCAGAGGATGTCACGCATACTGCGAATAGCAGAGCCAGATCAACCACAGGTCTGGAAACGGACGCGATCGAACGCATGGCTGCGCCTGCTCGAACCTGGCAGCAACATCTCAGGCATCTCTGGTACTCCATCGATTTCTGGCTAGGCATTTTGACAACCGTTCTGGTTATTGTGGCATGGTGTACAAACCTGATCGCAAAACCACTGGCAACGGCATTCGGTGGCTCCGCAGCTCTGATTGGCATGGGTATTTCTTTTATCAACTACCGCCAGAGTCAGAAACAAGGACGCCTGCCTGTAGCGGTCACTACGGGTGTTGAGGGACGCCTACCCGGCTCTGTGCTGGCAGTACTGACTGCCGAGAACGGACGCAATGATGCCATTATCCGCACGGCCATCGCTATTGCCGATAGTAAGCCGGTGGTCTTTCTTTATTTAGGTGAACCGGGACCTGACCGTACACCACGCATGTTTGAAGTTATCGATCCTTATCTGGATGATCTTCATGCGAAAGAATACTTTGGCAAAGCTGAGAACCAGGCCCAGAAGGCCAAAATCTCTCGGCGCTTTGTCTATCGTAAAGAAGAACCAGATGCTATATCGCGTATCTGGCACGTTATACACCCGCGTGATATTGTTATCGCAGCAAATCGTGCCTCTGATATAGAGGATGTAAATCCTGACCGCGTGCGCTATGAGATTACCTCTGGCGGCAAGGTGGCTCATCTACTGAAAAGCTGGTAACCACCCCACCCCCGAGGATAAGGGGTAGAGGGATGAGTTTGGAAGCAGCTTTGCTGCTTCCAAACTCATCCCTCTACCCCTTATCCTCGGGGGTGGGGT
>DAOTTL010000668.1:0-6895 GCA_034438135.1 Ktedonobacteraceae bacterium
AGATGGGAGGAGGAGCCTCAACGCGGCAATGGAACGATCTGGTAGAGGTTCTGAAGCGTCAGGCTCTGACGTTGGATCTTGCCTACCTGCGACAGTCTGCTCCGCTTCTGGATGTCAGTACTCATCTGGAAGATGTGCTCGCTGATGCGGGTCTCTCACAGTGAATTGCATTCTGCCCTTGAGAAAGGGCACCAGGCCGCCTCGTCACCTCTGATTTGACATCTTATCCCATCGTCAACCATTGATTTAGAACTGGTTCCATAGAAGTTTTGCCTGATTTGCGCTCAAGGTGGAGCGTAATAGAGTGTCAGAGACGGCAAATCGCGGTTTCATTGTCCTTTGTTTATTGTTCCATCGGGAGAAGAGACCTCTTTCTGGAAAAAGAACCTTGACTGTGGCGACACAGGTTGTGGAAGTCCTCCCAGATGTTCCTTGAGCGCTTCAAGCTATTCGCCAGATGAATCCAACAGATTTTGAGTGGTTCTCTGCGGCCATTATCCTGGCACTTGGTCAGGGTCATTGTTTCCACTCACATGTTGGACAGAGCAGCGATCACGGAGTCGATGCCAAATTGCTCAATACATTTGGCTTACTTGTCCTGGTCCAAAGCAAACGCTTTGGGGCAGAGACTTCGGTCGGGTCGGGGCTGATTCGTGACTTTGCCGGTGCCATCGTCGCCCAGCGAGCTACGTATGGGTATTTGGTGACCTCCTCGCGGCTCACGTCTGATGCCTGCCAGGAGGTCACCTGGCTTGCGGGAAAAATACGAGTGGATCTTTCTTATCGCCCTCTTACAGACCAGACAGCGTGAGATCGCGCTGGCACTACAACGCCTGGCAAGCATCTCCTCTACGAACTATGTGCCATCGGTCGCAGCCTACTAGCTTTAGGGCTGAGTATAGTGTGTCGAGTACTCGCTGAAGAAAAGTAGATCGCAAGAAATCTACTTTTCTTCTTTTTGAGAGATACGAGCTGCCAGGGCCTCGTCTAGCAATTCCTCCAGCACTTCATAGTCATGCTTATCCGTGTCCAGTGCCAGCCGTTTGCAGGTCTTGATCAAATCCTGCCGGATTGATCAGCCTGGTGCAGGTTCCAAAAAGCTCTTGTGTAAAGGATGGGAAAACTGCTAGAATAAGTAGGGAACTTCGCGTCCGCAATCAAAAAACGCACCCAAAGGAACACATCGTTGTATGGATGATTGGAAACAAGACCGTATTGGCTCAGCAGAGCGTGGAGAAAACCCAACAGTGCTTGCTCGGATGCGCAGCGGTTTTGCAGTGATTGGCGATAGTCAATTTCTTCCGGGTTACTGCTTACTCCTTGCTTCTCCCAAAGTCGAGCACCTGACCGATCTGCTCTTTGCTCAACGGAGTATGTATCTCCAAGACATGAGCCTGCTCGGGGAGGCCATCATGCGTGTTTACCATCCCCTTCGGGTGAACTATGAAATTCTCAGTAATTACGATCACTATCTTCATACCCACCTCTTTCCGCGCTATGACTGGGAACCCAGCGAACGACAAGAATATCTTGTGTGGCTCTATCCCGATTCAGTCGGAGCTGATCCGAACGTTGCCTACTCAGAAGCAACACATGGAAAGCTTCAACAACAACTGACGGAGGTTCTGCTGACACTTATGCGCACTCACGATGCTCTCCCGCAGTAAGCCATCCATTCTTCGATTGCTGCAATGAGGGGAGACCGGTGAAGAGCACATGGAGCTTTCTGCTCACTTCACTTAAGAGACATTTTCTCTCACAGCGTCATGAAGTGATCTTTTGTGTAAGCAGCTCCGTTTGCTCACAGCTGAAGTAGTCACAAACGCGCTGCCGAAGCTCACTCGCAGTCAAAAGCCGAGTAGGTTCAACAATCGCACGCTTGCCATGGACCCACTTCGGCTCAATCCGATTCAGCCAGGGATTCTTGGTGGGCAGCCAGCACGGGATGATGTGTACGCCTGCTTTGCCTGTTTGAGCTTCTCGCAGCACAGTTTGATTGTGTTCGCGCAGCCAGGTTCTGACCTGTTTACTCACGTGACAGGAGGCGTTATCCCAAATAATTACCAGCACGCGCTTGCCCTGCGCCTGGACCTGCTCACAGAGCCACGCCAGAAAATCGGTCGTCACCTGGCTGATAGGGCGTCCCGACACGAAGCGCAAGTGCACGCGACCACTCTCGGCAGAGAGCATCCCGTAGCAGGCGAGCGCCTTGGGGTCAGGATCGCTCTTGTCCTTGCTCAGTTCCTGCTGACGCAGTGGCTCGTCCTCTTCGCTCCAACTGTGCAGGTTGGGTTGGCTCAGTCGGCTCCACCAGGCGCTCTGAATGCTCTCAAGAGCAACGGTGTGACCTCGGTAGGTGAGTGTGCCTTGCCAGCCATGATTCATCTGAACGGCAACACGAATACGTTCAGGAAAATCACTGAGGTTCCACCGAAGAATCTCAGCATTCTGACGGCGTAGGACCGCTTCGACAGGAGGGATATGAGCATCCTGTTCTTGCGTCAGGAAAAGGATCGTCGCTGCCATCAGTAATCCTCATCTTCTTTCGTGTCCGAATCAGCAATGAGACCAGTCTTATCAACACGAGGATCGTCATCTTTGTCTTCATCTTCCGTACTGTTCTCTACAACTTTGTTGTCCAGGCCAGTCTGATGCAGTGTAGGTTCACTGGCCGTTAGCGTGGGGTGGGGGACGCAGTTTCAAGAAAACGAAGCATGAAAGGCAGCGGAAGATGCTGTACAATCCTTTGGGTCGATGGTGCATCAAGAGACGATTGCATCCCTGGCGAAGAAAATAGGTCCATAAGAAACCTCTCTGTGCCGACTTGAAGAGACTGTTGCACGATCACCTCCCTCCTGAAAAATGAGACAAGAGGAGAGGTGGATTGAGAATAGATTGAAGGCGGCGATTGCTCTGTCATTCTCTTCAATCTATTCTACACATTTCACCATAAAACAGCAAAGGCTCGTTTCCTCGTAGAAAGGGGCATTCTGAGAAACGGATTCACTGTTCTTTCCCTTGTGAGACGGGTGTGTCTTCTTTGAATATCTTGAAAGCCTCAATGCATGCTCTTGCTTTGGAGAACCTCACACAGATCATTTCAAATGAAGACAAAAAGATAGAGATTCCAGAAAAGACCACCTCCACAAGCTCTGGATAGGTTTTATCAAAGGAATGCCCCAGTCTGGCAAGTCTGGCTCTTTTCCAGCGAGAGGACTAGAGAAGATCTCCCTTTGCGCGATACACTCGAATACGCTCTCTTTCACTTTTTACCAACGTTCGATGCTCCTTCGAAAAAAACCACGTTGCTGGATGCCATTCTCCAGTTTGAGCATAATAATTGGTAATCGTGATACCATATCCTTGAAATGCTTTCGCAAAGGTCAGAAAGGTCCGTTTTTGATGAAAAGGGGAAGTGACCAGAACGATATGGTGCCAGTTTTTTTCTTTGAGGAGTGTAAGCACCTGTTCAGCATTTTCACGTGTATGCAACGATACGCTTTCGAGGAGAATCGCCTGAGCGGGAACCCCCAACTCTATCGCTTGTTCCTTCATATACACTGCCCCTAAACCCTTATCCCAATTTTTCAGGGCACCAGCAACATCTTTCTGTTGAAGGCGTCCCGTTTCCACTGCGTGTTGAAGTTCCTCTTCTGTAAAAAGGGTTGGAGTATCGGTCAATTTGACACTAAAGGCTCCACAACAGATGAGAAATGGAGCCCATCCCTGCCGATAGAGAGTAGCTGCTGTCTGGATCTTGCCTTGCAAGTAGGCAAGATTGCCTCGTGTGCCCGCTAGCACAACAATTGCGTCAGCCTTGTGCAAGCGATCACGTAGCGCGAAGCGCCTTCCCTGGGTAATAAAGACCCCTCCTACCCCAACGCCAATTCCAACAAGTAGCAGAAACAATACCAGTGCCTGTTTCCATAGATTCTGGATAAACGCTACCAAAGTAATGCTCCTAGCCTGGCAACCCCTGGCTCATTTTTCCAACGAGAGGAAGCCAAAGATGTTTGTAGTTGCTGCAAACGTGCGACCGTTTTCTTTGAACCAACAGCATTTGCAAAAATAAATGCCTCTTCTGCAATGATAAGACACTCATAAAGATCGTTTCGCCCATAGAGTGCCTGCGCTTTTTGCGCCAGCAACCTTGATCTCCCACGAACAAGTGTTGGATCGTACTTCATTAAACCTTTATCAATGAGAGCAATGGCTCTTTCATAGTCAGCGAGTAATACCGCATTGACCCCTTTTTGTGCCGTTACGGAAGTTGTACTCATTTGACAATGACTTCTTTCCACCGTTTCGCCTCGATGCTCCAATGCTCTCTCAGCCAAATCAATACAGTGCCAACTTTCTCTCGCTTGTTTCTTTTGCCCATAGGCTTCGGATAACGCTTGTAAAATATATCCCTTGAGATAAGGTAAACCCAACCCATGTATAAGTCGAAGTGCTTCGCTCAGATACTCGATTGCATCCCCTACCTGTTCCGACTGAATAGACGTGACGCCTTGGCGAGCCAGTGCCGCAGCCATGAGCTCACTATCGTTCAATTCTTTCGCGAAAACGTACGACTTTTGATAGGCAACATGGGCTGCATCATAGTAAGTCAAGTCTCTGAGAAGACTCCCCTGAAGTTGATAACTCATCACCAATACTGCCCTGGCTCGATCACGCCAGACACCACTACTCACACTGTGGGCAAATATTTCTGTTTCATTTAGCCATATATCAAAGCCTTGCTGGGCTCTCACAGTTCCGCCAGTATGATAAATACCCCAACGTGCGGCTATCTCCTCCTCAAAAAAGGCCATATGATCAGCATTCACGGCAATGTGCTCGTTCAGAAAATGATCAATCTCGCCTAAACCCATTAACGCAGCAGGTATACCTAAGAGACCAACTAAAAGTCTACGCCGTTCTGTGTCTTTAATCATACGTTGCTGTTCCATCCTGTATATAGTAGAAACATCGACATAGAGAGCCGATGCTAGCTTTTCCCTCGACCATTTCTTACTTTTACGGTATTCCTTGACTAGCCTTCCTTGATGAACCGCTTCTTCAGTCATGTGCCCACTCCTTTCCTAAACAATGCATTCTTTTCCAAGGAAATGCACTAGTTCAAACTCCATCTACATTACATAATAGGGATAGCAAATGACGACGCATTTAACTTGGTAACCGTAACGATTGTATCACTGTCACAAGTTTACCACATGATTTTCTATGATACAATCGGCAAAATATTCAATAAATTTGAAATACTTTATAACGTTAAAAATTAGTTCTTAACGTTATTTCCCTACAAAAGTTGCAACGATTTATACTGATTGTCTGATGACCAGTCATCAGACAATCAGATCTAGTAAGACACCGGAACGGAGGATAAATAGTCACATGAGCCATTTCAACCGGAGGCAACAATACTGTGCATACAGACATATTTGATAACCAGAGCGAGCTAGCCCGGCTCCTTCACTCAATTGATGAAGCCTACGAAGCAGCGCAGAGTGGACTCGATGGCCCGGCAGTTGTCGGACCGCACCGCCGCCGTACAAGCTGCACTGAAGCCATCGCTCATGCATTTGAACACCTGCATCCGCTGATAGGTGGGCCACAGAGAGCCATGCAATTGCTTGATGAGCACCTCAACACCAGAGAAAAGGAGCGCGACGAACGTGAGAGAAGAGTCAGGACCACCAACCAGCAACCAGCCGGGATTCACAACGATCACATCCCTTCCCACGATGCATCAGTCCCGTTCACACCCGGTGCAGACACCGTTCCCGCTGATCGAGCGAGCAGGGTTCACGACGATCACCACACCCATCGATGCTCTCTCGTTCTCGCATCTGGTCCCATTCTTGCACATGCACGGAGCTAGCGTTGAGGCAGTCGGAGAGAAGCAGACGTATCTCGCTCATCTGCCTGGAGGCAAGCGACGCAGGCGCACCTTCCGGCTCTATCGTGTCGCTTTCCCCGAAGGCATGCAGCGGCTGGATGGCCCAGCGACGCGCTATCTGGTTCCTTTTACCCTCCTGTTTCCTGATGGAGCGCGTTTGCAGGGGCGCATCAATACCATTTCCGACGTAGAAGAGATCATTCTAGGACTCCCAACGAGACAGGCGCATCTTCAAGACGAGCATGCATCATCTGATTCGCCTCCTCTTTGAGCAGCAACGGGAATGACAACGACGTATTGACTGGAAAGAAGACACTTATGAAGACACTTATGGAGAACGCTATGGGACTGAAACTGCGATGGAGACACCGGCGCACAACCAGACGCCTGGAGAGCCAGGATCTTGCTCCCGTGAAGCAGTCTTTCCAACTGCCAAACCGGCGTTACATCGCTGATGCGGTGTATCTGTTACCCAAAGATGAACAGGAAGGTCATCGGTTGTATTTGCAACATTATGCCTTGTTGCAGGCCATTGGCAACCATTACGTGGCGGCCCTTGATCCCGCTGTGCGCATGATGCTCGATGTTGGATGCGGGACAGGCATCTGGGCGGTGGAGATGGCTCGTGCTTTTCCCCAATCTCTCGTCGTTGGTCTGGATCTGGACCCGGCCCTCTTTCGAGAGACACCCTCCTTTCCGACCAATTGTGTGTTGCGCGTCGGCGATGTGCTCAAGGGCTTGCCTTTTCCTGAGCGCTTCTTTTCCTACACCCATCAACGCCTGCTGGTCTATGCGATTCCCGCTGCGCAGTGGCCTGCAGTGCTGCGCGAACTGGTACGAGTGACAGAGAGAAGTGGAATGGTGGAGTGCGTGGAGGCTGATCCTGTCCTGCATTCACAGGTACCGGCCACGCAACACCTGCTCGCTCATGTCGAGGCCTTGCAACGCGCACGAGGCATCTCTCCTGAGCCAATCCAACAGTTGGGAACCCTC
>DAOTTL010000669.1:0-7421 GCA_034438135.1 Ktedonobacteraceae bacterium
CATACACGCATCCAGCACTATATCTACTCCTGGTAAAGCTTTATGATTCAGAGGAGAGGTATGTCGGGATATGCGCATCGCGCATATCCCGACATACCTCTCCTCTGAATCATAAAGCTTTACCAGGAGTAGATATAGTGCTGGATGCGTGTATGCTCAACAAAACCCAATCTCCGATAGATCCTTTCGCTCATAGGGGTAGATGAGAGCACAACAACTTCGTAACCGAGTTGTCTGACATAAGCAAGAACGTGCCAGACCAGAGCACGACCAATGCCCCGACGCCGAAACGCAGGAAGGGTGGAAACGCCATAGATGCCTGCAACGCCTGCGTGCAAAAGTAAGGAGGCGGCTGTCACTGGCTCTCCATTCAACCACCCACCGAAGTGTCGCCAGGATGTCCCTGAGCCAAAACCTACGCCTGCATACATGTCATGGTACTGTTGAGCCATCTCTTCTGATGAGCCGAAACCCTCTATCTCCTGGCGCTTAATTAGCTCCAGGCCAGCCAGATCTTTTATCTCACAAATTTCCAGGTCCGCTATCTCTTCCTGCTTTCCCTGTACAGACGCAACAGGCAGAGCCAGTCCAATAGTTTCCTCTTCCAGTCTAGAAAATCCCTGCTGCTCTAGATATGTCCCCATCTCCGGTGGTTGGCAGTTATGGCCGACAGACCAGCCCATTTCGTTGACATGTCTTGCACGAAAGTACTGGCGAACCGTCTCAATTTTGGCCGTGGCATAGGCGGAACTCTGATCGAACAGATGTGTGCTCACGATGCCATTCAATCCCTCTTGTCCAGTGATAAAGCCTTCTACCTCGCCGTCCGTATACACCTCCCCACCTTCCAATCCATGCCCGAAGGACTGCATCTCTGCCCCCAGATTCGCTTCCAGAGCGGCAACCAGAGCAGATGTACCCATCATTTGTGCGGTCACATGCACGATGTGTCCTCCTAAAAAATAAAATGTCCAGTCTTTGTCCTCATTATGGCACTAAGATGGAGTGTTACTGCACCTCTGTTTAGATTAGACTTTATCTATAGACAGACGAGACGTGAGGCTCACAAAACACTTAGCGAAAGGATATCTACTACAAATGAACGAGATCAAACTTATCTTTCAGTGCCCTAATAATTGTTGCGAGGTACTGGCTGAAGAACCGGACTCAACCCGCTCATTCGTAAAGGATCTCAGTCTCCAGGCACTTTATACCTTATTCGAAGTCGTCCACCTGGGGCAGGTATCTGTTACATTTCCTCTCAACCATGCTGACCGCGAAGCGCCCATCATTATCTCGATCCATGCCCACTGCGACCGCCTTTTGCTCCCAATCGACCCCGCTAATCTGGACTGCGCGGTCGAAGGTCATGTCGCTGGCGCACTCATCGAAATCTTTGGAACTCTCGATGTCGATCATGCTATCGTCTGTTAAACCCGTTCCTTCAGTCGAAGGAGCCAGACAGAACAACAGGTGGTCTGCTGCAAAAGCAGCAGACCGCCTCTTACTCTGTAAGGCTTTTTTCTTCATTGGGAGCTTGCTGTTCAACAGAAGTGTCCTGCCCAGCAGAGGGTTTCTGCTCGGTGGGAGCTTTCGACTCAGCAGAGGGTTTCTGCTCGGTGGGAGCTTTCAACTCAGCAGAGGATTTCTGCTCGGTGGGAGCTTTCGACTCAGCAGAGGGTTTCTGCTCGGTAAGAGCTTTCGACTCAAACTTGCGTCCATAGTGTGAGACCCACCACTGAAAGAATAGCAGAGAAACACCAAGCAGGTACATCACAGTGTCAATGCCCAGTGTATCGCCGATGACTCCGGCGAACATCAGCACTGGAATAGAGCCAGCGTTATAGAGCATAAATTGAAAGGAAAAGACACGCGCACGCTCCTCCTCTGGTGCTCGCTCTTGCATAACTGTCTGGGCGGGAATATTGATCATATCCAGAGAAACACCCAGGATAAAACCCAGCACACCCACAATGAAGAGTGACCAGGGATGCAGGAAAGACACACGGTTAGCAATAACCTGGCTCAGTGGAAGTAAAATCAGGCTCAGCGCGGTAATGATACTGCCCAGCATAATGGTCCATCTCTTGCCCAGATAGCGTGTCATGATCGGCATCAGGGCACCTCCCAGGATCAGACCCACGCCTGCGGGCGCGAAGAGAATGGTGAGATTATCTACGCCTACATGCAGAATGCGCTGCACAAAAGGAGCTGCCAGCTCTCCAATGACCAGCAGAAGAATGCTCACAACTGAGACCTGGATCAGGGACACCAGTAATCTGGGGTCCTTGCTGATAATACTCCATCCTCCCTTCACATCCTTCTGAACGATATCCCACATCTCTTTGCCAGGAGAAGTAGGGAGTTTTCGATCGCTGTGGATAAGTGAAAGCAGTCTGGTGCGTGGAATAGCAAGGACCAGAAATGTACAGATCACATAGCCGATGGCCACAACGAGGAAGAGCATATCGCTAGGAGTGACTTCGAAGCGAGCAAAACCGAGTGACAGAGTAAAGCGAGAGAAGGCGCTCTGGATCAAGCGCCCTAGCAGCAGAAAACCTATAGCCTGAGCAGCAGTCAGGGTAATGTTAAAAAGCGAGAGTGCTGGAACCAGTTCGCGCTTGCCCACCAGTAAGGGTATGGCAGAGGCTTCAGCAGGCATAAAAAATTGCGTGATCATCGAGATGAGAAAGGTCAAAATGAAGAGAAAAACCACCGTGTGGGGATTCAGAACCAGGGCTATCACGATAAGGAAGGAGGCAACAGCTCGCAGTGCATTGCTGATCCACATAACTGCGCGTTTATCCAGATAGTCCACATATACCCCGGCTAACAGGCTAAATGGAATAGCTGGCAGAGTAAAACAGATGATAGCTATTCCTTCCATCACAGTTGAGCCAGTAATTTTCTCAACCAGAGTAATCAGGCCATAGTTAGCAGCATTGAAGCCGATCTGGGAAATGAGCTGTGCCAGCCAGATCAAGACAAATAGACGATTTCTGAGGACCTTGCGAAATGAGCCACGAGGCTCCCGTTTTGGGGGCGAGGTAGACTCAGATGAGCTGATATCCTCTTTATTTTTTGTTTCCATGTTCTCCAGGAACCCTCTTATACATAAGGTGATGCTCCAATCATACAACAAGTCCACACTACTGTATATTCTTTTGTTCGTAATACCCAGGGATGCGCAAAAGTCGCTTCTTTCCCACCCACTCTATTTAGGGGATGAGAGGCAGCGCGACCGCGATCACTCCAATCCTCTTTTTTCCCAGGGGGGATTAGCAATGGCTGAAATGCGCTTTTTGAAAAACCCCGCTCAATACCGATGTTCCTATGACTACCAGAAGAAGCCGTCATTTTTCAGGATATCTAGCCATGGATGCCCTAGTCTCTACAAAAGATGCGTTTTTTAGGAAGAGTGAAAGGAGATTCGGCAAACTCTCTCAATCTATACTCTTACCAGGTACGTCGCTTAATCAGTCCACCGGGTTCTTGTCTCATTCTCCTCGAGTTGCAGACCTGGATAAGAGCGAATTCCTGCTGCATGGCGGATGATCTCCGACATCCGCCATGCAATACTTTCTCTCGTCTCGGTTAGATAGAGTTGAACTTGTGTCTCTGTATGCGTGCTGTACATGGCGGGTCTCGTTCCAGGATAAGCTGGTGACTGGACTAAATTTGCCTCTTCTTATGTATACGGATCAGGCAGAAGGAAGGAACACGCACCATGGGTTGTGTGGCAATTATTGACGATTCTGTAGTGGTACGCAAGATTGTTGAAACCAGTATGAATCGCATCGGCATGCATTGTTTAAGCTTTCACGATGGTTACGAGGCATTGCGGGCCTTCCACAGCGAGCCTGCCAGCGTACCCGATCTCATTTTCCTGGATATCAATTTGCCGCGCATTGATGGGTTTGATCTGCTACATCTCCTTAAAAGCTATCCTCTTTTTGAGCAGACAACTATTGTGATGCTCTCCTCACGTGATAGCGTGCTTGACCGGCTTAAATGTCGTCTGTCGGGTGCTACAGACTACCTTGTGAAACCGTTCCGCACACAAGACCTTCTGGAGGTCGTTACAACCCACACCCGTCCATCCAATGGGGTTAGAGACTCTCTTCTTCAATTCCGTGCTCACGGTCAATAGAGATCTTTCTCGCTTTTGCTATGAGTCATCCCTGCTTTTGCAAAAGCAGGACAAAAGGCTTTTATGAGTCATCCCTCGTAACTACTCAAGTGCCCTCTGCTCGCCGTCGCAGGCGGCGAGCAGAGGGCACTTGAGTAGTTACCATCCCTCACTTTTCTGCGGCTTGCAAAGCCGCCCCTCCCCCGAAAAAGGGAGAGATGGCTGAGTTTGCAAGCAGCTTTGTTGCCTGCAAACTCAGCCATCTCTCCCTGAAATTCTGGTGGCTGCGCCGCCAGGCGATAAATTTCTTTTCTGACAATTAGAAGACCGGTATAAGACTTTTTCTTTGTCAGTTCTTCATACAAATCGTTCTTTCGCTGTCTTATAACAGAGTGGAAGGGTCTCATCCAGAATTGTGGGAAGCGGCATAGGATGTAAGAGAAAGTCCCTCAACTATACTCCTAAGCGTATCCGGTCCACTGGTTACTTGAAACAATTTGTAGTGAGGTTCTGCTCTATCTGTCAGACAGCTTTGTAGTTATTGTTATCTATCAGAAAAGAATGTACCCAAATTCAATGCTGGCAGTCTTATCTGCTGGAAGGAACCTGCTACAATGCAAACCGCCAATCATCATTCTAGTGAAGTTGCCCACCTGAGGCAGCAGATTGAAATGCAGCTTGTCGCTATGCGACGTGGACTAACCGGTCTTTCTTCTGGTTCAGCACGGCACGCTTTTATTAACGCTCGTATGGAACGTATCGGCGACTACCAGAACAGCCTTGAGAGTCAGCTTGGCGAATCTGCGGCCACACTGCTGGTCTATGGACTGTATAACCAGGTTATGGATGCGCCTGAAGCTTGATCCGGCACTTAAGAAGAAGAAGATTTGGCGGTAGAGAACGAGAGGACTGCGTGGGTGGAAGCAGCCTTCCAGTTCATTGATTCATTCCTACAGGGCGAGTGTAAACATCTGCCAGACATAGGGATAGGGAACATGGGGTTCGTCGGCAGAAGTCCGCGCTCGCCTTTTTATACAGTCTAAAATTAGAGGGAAGGAGTGTTAGTATGCCTCGTCTTCGTCGCTCTCGAATGCGCCGCTACTGGCTTCATGCTCCTCGCCTGCTGCGTCGAGGTCTGTTGATCTTAATTATATTACTGTGTTTTGATGGAATTATCACTCTCTGCTCTCCTCAGATCCAGGCGGCCCTTTCGATCCATACGCTGGCGCATACGCAGAAGCATAATGACCTGGCGACTCTACCCGCGCTTGCGCCAATGAACAATGTTCACACGCTGGCGGAAGACAGCTTCAAGCGCGGGAATCAGACGTACTGGGGAGTGTCTACGGGAGGACAGACCTGGATGGCCGATGCCAATAAGACCGCCAATTTTACGATCTCGCACGATACTGGCATAGTCAGTGCAGCTTCATCGCGTGTTTACGCTGCTGTGCTTGGGCCGAAGATGGCTGATACAGAGATAACATTTAGTGCTATGCTCAGCGACTATCAGCCATCAGTCGTGGGTGCCGTCCTGCGCTGGCAGAACCCGGATAATTTCTATGAAGTTGTGCTGGATGGCGAATATCTGGCCCTGAAGCGGGTCGTAGATCGCGTAGAGATACCACTGCAAACTATTCCTTTTGTGGCTGGAAATAATATTGCTTATACGTTTCGCTTTCGAGCAGTGGGAACACAGCTTTCTGCGATGGTCTGGCCCACGGGTCAATCACCGCTGGTTAACTGGCAGCTCTCTTTTACGGATAGTTCCCTGGAAGCTGGTTATGGAGGTCTTTGTGTCTTTGCTCATAGCAAGACACAGGCAAAAATTCTTGAGTTTAAGGAGGTTGCACTGTGACGTTGCCAAAAACACACCCTTTGCTATATTCCAGCGACGTATCAGCAAGAGATCGCCAGGTTATCTCTCTACGTACACAACTGCGTCTGAGCTATGAGACCTATTCCTGGTTACGTTATCTGACCTGGACTGGTCTGCTGGTTCTGGCCATTCTACTGGCAGTTGTACCAGGCAGTTTTCCTCCTCCTGTTTTTCGAGAGATCTGGCAGACACTACCAGAGACGAGGAATCTGTTGGTGCTGCACGGTCCTTCAGCACTCTTCTCACTGATGGCGTTGCTGATTCAGGCGCTCACATGGTTATTGCTCTGGGGAGTCTTTTTACTGATCTGTCAGTTACTCGCTCGCTATACATGGCGTCTCCATCATACTCAGAGCTTCCTCTCTAATAGCTGGCAATCCTCTACAGCTTTGGCCAACGAGCAGAGGAAAGAGGAACGCAACCCTTTTACAGATCCAGATCTGATGCAACAGCCTGCTATGCCTTTCACTCACCAACTGCCAGCGACCCCTCGACCGGTTCCAGCAGGCTTTGCAAACGAGCCACTGGTGCGCCGAATGCCGGAGAACTTTACCACTACAACTCTGCCACGACAGTTTGCTCAGTCAGCGTCACCAATCGCTCGACCTCGTCCGGCGCAGCCAGTGGAAGAGAATTCACTCTACGGTCTGAATTCGTTCCAGCCTGGCGGACCTTTGATAACACCGGAGAACGGAACAGGGATCGCCTGGGATAGCGGTCTGGCACGCAAAAATAAACCAAACGAGGATAGCGTCCTGACCCTGCGCGGAACCTGCAATTTCACAGAGAAGCTCATCCCCTTTGAACTACATATCGTGGCCGATGGCATGGGCGGACACGCTCATGGCGGTCTGGCCAGTCACCTGGCCATCAGAAGCATGCTTGAAACAGTTGTGCCAGGCCTGATCGGCTGTACAGAGATCGATAGCGAACAGATCATTGATATCCTGATCGACGGCGTTCAGTGGGCCAACCAGGTCATCTATCAGTCCAGCCAGGAGCAGGGTGCCGGGATGGGGACAACGATCACGGCGGTTCTACTGCTGGCAGATACCGCCTATATCATTAATGTAGGTGATAGCCGCACCTATGTCTATCGACCGCAAGTGGGGCTGACTCAAGTGACACGCGATCACTCGCTGGTCGCACGCCTGGTCGAAAAAGGGGCTATTACTCCTGAGCAGGTCTATACCCATCCTGAACGCAATAAGGTCTATCGGGGACTGGGTGACCAGACCGACGTGACTGTAGATTGGTTTATGCTCCCTGTCCTGCCCGGCGATATTCTGCTGCTCTGCTCCGATGGACTCTGGGAGATGGTACGCGACCCACGTATCGCTGAACTGCTGCACATGTATGCTATGGCCCCCTCCATGGCCAGCAATGCTCTACTCCGCGCAGCCTTACAAAATG
>DAOTTL010000670.1:0-2568 GCA_034438135.1 Ktedonobacteraceae bacterium
GAAAAGCTGGCGGCTGCGCCGCCAGCAAGAGCGTTTGCTCATTTTGCCAAAATGAGGGATGACTCATAGAGCATCTTTTCTCCTGATTTTGGAAAAGCAGAGATGACTCATATGCGCTGACGCGCACTACCTCATTGTCTACCGGACATTCTATGTGTCATCAAAATGTCCATTTATTGTCCTGATCTTGGACTAACACTATCCCTCTATTCTGGTTATGCTTGATGTATGTAACTCGTCAGAGCAGCACGTTACATTTGCAATATTCGATCTACTTCAAAAAGTGCATTCACGAATGAGGCTCATTCAAATCGAATTCACTTCAGAAAGGGTTCCTTTTTAAGAATAGGACAAGCTGCTCTACTGGACTGACAACCTTGAAATGAAAAGCAGGGATGCAAGGGGTACAACCCCTTGACTGGGACCTGGGGCTGTGACCCGCCCGGTCCTTCCCTCCTCTCCGGGGGAGGGGTGGACCCCTCAAATGAAGATTGTCAGAGCATTACAATCGATCTCTCCCCAGAAGAGATACCAGTGATTCTTTGTATAAGAAGGAGGATAGCATGTCAGCGACAGCAAACGACAACAGCATCTTTACTGAAAGGAGTTGGACGGAAATATCTCTGAAGCTCTATGCACGCGCACTAAAACGAGTTCATAGCATGAAAGTTTCAGACTGGCGTGGACAGGAAGAGGATCTAGCCTGGGATATTGTGCAAGAGAGCATCCGAAAAGTCATTGAGTACATGAAAAAAACTGACTACAAGACACACAAAAATGTGCATTCGCTTGACGGCTTACTGATCACAACCATATGGAACTACAGTACAGATCTCTATCGAAGTGAAAAAAAGCTGCGACGCGAAACCTCTGGTTCTTTTGAAGAGTTTTGCTTTGAAGCCGCCAGCGATGAGGCCAGTTTTAGTGACGTTGCCACCGAGAACGTCTATCGAGAACGTCTGTTTTGCTCATTAGCCAGAGCAATCGTACGCTTTCCTCGCAAGCAACGCCTGGCCGTTCTAGCCGATCTCGCCAGCCGGATGTCCTTTCGAGGCGCTCCCACCATCCTGCAACGAGCTTTCCTGAATGAGGGTATCAACCTGAAAGAATATCAGTCGCTCCAGATAGAAAGTACGAAGCAGAAGAATCGCAATGCAGCGCTTCTGAACTATGCATACAAACGCCTGAAAAACCTCATTGAAGTGAAAGAATATCTTGATGAAGGTTAAATGCTGGTTATACGTGCCTCTCCCCGGCTCTTTACACAACTATTGGGATAGTATCTGTGAGAGCGCCGCTAGAGGCACGTACAACCAGTCTGGTTGGTAACTGAACGCGCAGGGGACGATCCTGTTTGAGCGCATCTTGAACCTCCAATGGGTCAAACGTAGTGGAACTTTTCCGCTCGCCCGAGACTGCATAGTGTTCTGGATCGATCATGGTTAATAGAAGTTCGATAGCCGTGGAACCCATCTTACAGAAAGGCTGACGTATGGTCGTTAGAGGTGGTCGCATGTAAGCCGAGAGTAGATTGTCGTCAAATCCGACAATGGCGATATCCTCTGGCACTCGCACCCCCATTTCCTCCAACGTTTCCAGTACACCGTAGGTCATCTGGTCGTTGCCAACAAACATGGCATCTGGCCAGGTGTCCCTATCGCGCCTGAAGAACTCACTGGCACAACTGTATCCACTCTGCGTATCAAACTGCCCTTGAAGGAGCAGCGAAGGATCGGGCGTCAACCCTGCATCCTGTAATGCCTGGCAATAGCCATAATAGCGTTCTTGTGCACAATAATAGTGCTCCGGGCCGCACATATGAGCAATACGCCGATATCCTAGCTCAAGGAGATGCTGGGTAGCCTGATACGCACTAACAATATTATCGATGCCCACCCAGGGTACAGCACCTGGCTGCTCCTGGTCATCGATCATCACTAGCGGCAAGCCTTGCTTGAAATGCTTTGAGACGTGAGGGGAGAGTTCGCCAGGCAAAATTGCTAGCAAGCCGGAGACCATATGCATGGCGAGAATTCGATCCAGCACATCGGTATGGTTGCGCTCAAAATTGATGCTATAAAGCACTATTTCGTAGGATGTGCGCTCAATGTACTCGGCGACTCCGCGCAAAATTTCGGGGAGAGCTGGCCAGGTAAGTGGAGGAGCCAGTACACCAATCAAGCGTGTGCGCCCACCGGCCAGTTGGATTGCGGTGGCATTAGGCACAAAACCGTTCTCTGCAATGATACGAGTTACACGCTTACTTAACTCTGCACTGACTGATTGGTTACGATTGAGTACACGCGAGACGGTAGCCTTGGAAACTCCAGCCAGGCGAGCGATATCTTGAATCGTCAGTTTCTCTTGCATCGTATCAGCTTCTTTATAGTAAAATTTGGTAATTTTCTTCTGGAACCGGTTTCAAAAGAAAACTATAACTCAGGAACTAATCTCTGTCAAGGGAAGTTTCTTCAATGGAAACTTCACCGAAGCCGCCCTTCTCTAAAAGAATATGGATCATCCCTCATTTTGCTAAAATGAGCCAACGCTCTTGCTGGCGACTGCGCC
>DAOTTL010000671.1:0-2590 GCA_034438135.1 Ktedonobacteraceae bacterium
GAGGCGGTGGTTATGGAGTCTGGTAGATGACGAGCCTTGTTTCATCGCGAGGATCGAGCGTAGCCAGTCTATTTGTGCGCGACCATGCCACGTGTCGTTGACCCTGACCGCTGGCGGTCAGGGCGGCATGGTCGATATTTCCAAAGAACAACGCACTATCGGTTGCTACGACAAACTGAGCATTTTGAGGCGAGATGCTTACCGTTCTGGGTCTGTCCGGCACATTTTCCCAGGCAATAGCGCCCGTTCGCAGATTCCAGAACATGATTTTCTTGCTATTACTAAAGGCAATAAGGAGTATTGTACTATCGGGCGACCAGCAGAGACTGGAGACACTTTCAATAAGGGGTTGCTGTTTATAGAGTGGGGACCCGGCATGCCAGCAGATGAGCTTGCCATTACTTGCACCAGCGGCCAGCCATTCTCCGTCAGGTGACCAGCGTAAGACCGTATACCTGCTACATTGCATATCACCGAGCGAGAGGATTGGACGCGGGAAAGGTAGACGAGGATGGGGCGTTGGGAGTGCTGAGAGGTCACTGTTGAGCAACTCGTTCTCCAGCCAGAGAGCCAGACCGCTCGAATGTGACCAGTCTATCCCGTAGATAGCCGTTCCTCGCCTGAAGGGGAACTGTGGATAGATTTTCTTGGGCGCATCAGGAGACCAGAACTGGATCTCTGGCGGCTGTCTATCGTTCTTCATGCTGAAGGCGAGAAAGCGGCTATCTGGTGACCAGCAAGCACAGTGTGCGGTTGCGAAGCTGGCTGGAATCTCAGTTGGATTTTCAGTGAACAGCAGAGGAGCTTCATCCGGGAAGGTGCAGAGCAGGGCGGACCCATCGGGCGACCAGGTCAACAGATTTGGCCGTTCCGGTAACTCCTCGCTTATGGGATTTTGTAAGCGAAAAATGGGCAGAGAATGCTGGTTAAAGGCTACTGGTGTATGGCTCGGTTGAGGTGTGGACGGTAGTTCATTGACTGACTTGTACGGTTCGCTATGCGGGATTGGCGGGATTATCAGTCGCTCGGGCGCTTTCTGAACTGGTGGGGGCGGGAAGGGTGGATAGGGGGGATGGGATGTCTGGTGATTGGGCGGAGGCGCTACACTCTCGGTTGGACTATTGTAGAAAGCTGGCTGCTCCTGTTTACGAATAGCATTCTGAAGGCTCTGTGCGAACTGGATAATAGTCTCAAAGCGACTGTCGGGTCGGAGAGCCATGGCTCGAAGCATTACGCGGTCAATCTCTCTCTCATGCAAACGCTGCGGATTAAGACGAGTGAGTGGGGTTGTAATCGGCGAACCATGTTTTGCGAGAGGGAAATCGCCTGTCAACAGGAGCCGCGCCATAACTGCCAGAGCATATTGATCGGCTGAGCAGCGAACCTGTCTGGCCAACTGTTCAGGGGCCAGATACCCTGGGGTACCGATAGGCGAGTTTGTCTGAACTCCTGGCTTATCCTCCAGTTGGGTTGCGCCAAAGTCGATCAGCCAGATATGTTTACGTCTGTCTGGCTGTTCAGCGACCCTGACAGGAGTCCATAGAAAGTTACTGGGTTTGACGTCCTGATGGGCAAATCCATTCTTGTGGAGGTGAAAGAGACCCTCTGCCGCCTGCATAACAATATCTGCAATAGTCAGGAGAGACCAGGTTTCCCAGGGTTTCTCAGAGAGTTGACTCGACAGTGAGCCATATTTAATATAGGGATAGACCAGATAAGGAGTTGTTTCTGAGGAACCGGATGTAGCAAGCTCTCCATGGTCGATAGACGCCAGCACATGCTCATTGGGAATGGATCGCTCTAAGATCCTGGCAATGAGCACCTCACGCGCAAAGCGCACACGCTGATCAGGGTCCGCCGATGAGTTCATAAGCTTGACAATGACCTCTCTGTGCGTCGCTTCTTGCTTTCCCAGATAGATAGTCCCCATGCCTCCTTGCTTCTCAAACTGAGAGAGGGCGGTATATCCTGGTATCGTGATAGCTTGATCTGGCATTGCGTTCTCCTCCACACGGTCTCTCGCTTTGTTCCTATGAGTCCCACCGTATTTGGTCAGAGGAACTCATAGTTAGTCAGTTCATCTCATCTTTAGCGTGAGAAGACTAGACCTTTTTTGCCATGCGATAGCGCATTTCTGCGTCTTCGGCCCGTCTCAGGGCTGCATCGGCGCGTCTCAGGGCCGTATCCAGCTCTATCTCTACCTCCTGGGTTCTTTTTTTCTGTTTTTGCAACTGGGTTTCCTGGGCTTCGATCGTATTTTTCTGCTTTTCTATGTGCGTTCTCAGCGCGGCAAGCTCAGGCATGTGACGTTCGCCGAGAAGAATATCGTAGAATTCAAAGGATTTCAGGTCTCCGTTGTGTTTGCTACTTGTGCGAAGTTGTTCCAATTTTTTCAGACCATAGCTGCCGCTGGCCAGCAATCCTCCCAGTGCGTAGAGTCCCGCCTCCTGTTCTCCTGTGTTGGCCGTGAAGTTCTCTACATAGTGCACTACTTCGGGAGTGGTTCCGAACTGGCCTGCGATGCCAATGGCCTCAAAAAGGGTCTGATCTGGCTTTTTAGTCTGAGCGATGGCTCGCACTAACGGCTCCC
>DAOTTL010000672.1:0-4859 GCA_034438135.1 Ktedonobacteraceae bacterium
CTTTACACTTCCGTGCTCCTTTCTTGAGGGAACAAGGATACGCTATCCTTATAGATGTTGACCATATTTAAATAAGCAGGACAATAAGCACCATGCAATTCGCACCCACTTCCGACAAAAACAAACAGCCAAGTGTCTTGATAGTCGATGATGAACCTCAGATCAGGGACTTTCTTCAAATGGGCTTTGCCTACGAGGGCTTTAACGTCTTTCTAGCAGCAAGCGGCCCAGACGCAACGCAAATGGCGAAAACACAGCAGCCCGATGTGGTTATCTTAGATCTTATGTTGCCGGGCTATGATGGATTAGAGGTCACACGCCAGATTCGGCGCAGCCGCGATATGCCAATTATTATGCTGACCGCCAAAGATGAAGTGGATGATCGCGTGACGGGGCTGGACGCCGGCGCGGACGATTATCTGACCAAACCTTTTGCCTTTCGCGAACTGATGGCACGTACGCGCTCAGTTCTACGACGCCACGGCAACAATGTCGCCGATGCCCTGACCTTTCAAGATATCACTCTGGACCGAGGAACGCATCAGGTAACCTTTCACGATCAATTAATTGAACTTACGCTCCGTGAGTTCAATCTTTTAGAGCTATTTCTAATGCATCCCCGTCAGGTGCTCTCTCGTGACATTATCTTATCGAGGATATGGGGCTACGACTATTCGGGAGATGATAACATTGTTGAGGTTTATGTTCGTCACCTGCGCGAAAAGTTGCATGATAATCCGCCAAAGTTGCTACAAACAGTACGGGGAGTAGGATATACCCTGCGAGGATAAAAGCGGCTCATGAAAAAAAACCGACGCTTCCATTATTTCATGGAACGCATCTCAATCCGCTGGCGTTTGGCGCTGGTTTCTTTAGGCCTGCTTATTATCCTTCTGAGCGGATTAGGGATCATTCTTTCTCTTATCGCAGAGCAAGTCCTTATGAGCAACGAGGTGAGTGTCCTGCACAGCGAGGCCCAGGTGGCCTTCCAGGGAGTGACCAGGGACATTCACCCACCTCAACAACGCCCCTTTATTCTGAGTAATGTCTTTTTCTCGCCCACAACGCCAGCGGCGACTTTCAGTACAACAGCAAAATCGCTCCTCCACGCCCTCGCCAGCCCGGATACAAATGCGGTGATTCTCTCCACTAACGGGACAGTGCTCTTCACCGATGACTTCTCGCCGTTTGGTTCTCCTGCTGTAAACGTCGCGCCCAACCAGGTGCAACAGACCATTAGTACGACAAACTCTTCGTTTCTCACCAAAGACGAGAATCGGCAAGGCCAGCTTGTGATCTTTATTCCATTAGTAAAGTCCTTTCATACAGTAGGGATCTTGCAAATCAGTACACCAACAGCACCTATCGATGACTTTCTAGCGACATTCCACTTGATCCTATTTCTGGGGATTATTGGGACTATCGGCCTGGCCCTTGCGCTAATCTTTCCACTGGTAGCGATGGCGTTGCGTCCACTGGTTGAGATCGAACGAACGAGCAGAGAGATCGCGCAAGGGGAACTCTCTATACGTATTGAGCAACCGCTCACAAACGACGAAATTGGACGACTGGCACGCTCATTCAATAGTATGATCGCACGCCTGGAGGCTGCTTTCCAAAAACAAAAACGTTTCGTGGGCGATGTCTCTCATGAATTGCGTACACCATTGACTGCTTTAAGCGGAAGCCTGGAGATGCTACTCATAGGCGCTGACCAGGGAGATCCTGAGGTCACACGACGTCTGGCTCATGGGATGTATGCTGAAGTACAACGACTGTACCGCATGGTCGAAGATTTGCTGGTTCTGACGCGTCTGGATGAAGGCAAATTGAGACTCCGCCAGAGCGATGTACTCATAGATGAACTCTTTCAGACGGTCTGTGGGCAGGCAGACCATCTGGCTCATGGTCAGGAGTTGCGCTGTGTCACCGGACCAGAACTTCCCATGATTCACATCGATCGCGACCTCTTCCAGCAGATCCTGCTTAACCTGGTGGACAATGCTCTGAAATTCACTCCTCCCGAAGGTTTGATAGAACTCCGAGCAGAGCAAACGTCCCAGAACACAGTCCTGCTCACTGTCCGAGATACTGGTCAAGGCATCTCGCCTGAAGCATTGCCACATGTCTTCGATCGCTTCTATAGAGCCGATCCGGCTCGTAGCCGCTCACGCACGCACATAGGGGGCAGCGGCCTGGGACTTGCAATCGCCAAAGAACTGGTGGAAACCCAGGGAGGTACGATTGAGATCAGTAGTGAACTCGGCCAGGGAACAAGCGTGATGATACGTTTTCCCGCACATATTCAAAAGAAGGATGGACTCATAGCAGTTTCCAGAACTGCTGAGGTAGACTGATCGGTCAAACAGGTCGTCCAGTTCTTTTCGCTCAGGTACTTCCAGCCTCCATCGGCCAGGATAATAACGATCTTTCCTCGTTCCATAGATTCAGCTGCCCGCAGAGCTACATCCAAAACTGCGCCGCTGGAAGGTCCAGCAAAAATACCCTCCTGCTCACGCAATTGCAGAGTGTGTAACCATGCCTGCTGACTCGACACGAGCATTTTACTATCGAGGAGTGACTGATCCAGAACGGGAGGAATAAAGCCATCTGCGAGACTACGTAGTCCCTGAATGGAGTCACCTTGAAATGGTTCAGCAGCCACAACGCGGATAGCAGAATTATGCTCTTTTAGACGCCGTCCTATGCCTGTTAGCGTTCCCCCGGAGCCAAGACCGGCAACCAGCATACTGACATCGGGCAGATCACGCAAGATCTCTACGCCAGTCGTCTCGTAATGAGCGGCAGCATTGGCAGGGTTGCCATATTGAAAGAACATCACATAACGCTTCTCCTGCTGAACCATTTCCTGGGCAAGCTTGATAGCGCCATTGCTGCCAGCGGAACCCGGTGAAAGGACGACATTTGCGCCATAGAGTTCGAGCATTCTGCGCTTCTCCTGGGTGCCTTTTTCGGACACAACGGCAGTAAATTTGTAGCCCTTCATGCCCGCAATCAGTGCCAACGCCACGCCTGTATTGCCACTGGTTGGCTCCAGTAAGATCGAATCGGAGCGCAACAGACCTTGAGCCTCCGCCCGCTCGACCATTTTTCTAGCGATACGATCCTTAATACTCCCGGAGGGATTGACCCCCTCCATCTTCGCAAAAAGCTGGACATCTCCCCGACGAAAACTTCTGAGTTCGATCAGAGGCGTATTTCCAATAGTTTCCAGAACATTATGGTAGTACATAAGAAACTCCTTGTTCACTACTCAGTCAGATTTGCACTCACTTACTTACTTACTCATTCGATTGGTAAAGACAAAGCTCTTGCGGCACGCAACACTTCCTCGACCATAGCCTGTATATCCTCTTCGGTGGTCATGTAATTCACAAAACAGGCACGTAGAACCTCTTTATCAGCAAAATGTGTGCTGGTAAAGAACGCCTTACCACGCTCCTGAATCTTAAGGGCAAGTGCCTTATTCACACGGTCCAGCAGCCGTGGCTGATCGAGCAAAACATCAGGGGCATAACGAAAACGCACAATGCTCAGTGGACCATCTGCAACAAGTTCCAGATCGGGACAGGTTTTGATCAACTGCGAGAAAAATCTGGCCATATCGATATTAGTAGCCACAGCATTGGCCAAACCGCTGCGTCCGGCGGTGCGCACGACTGACCAGGCATCCAGTGCTCGGAAGCGGCGCGTACGCTGAAGGGTATATTCCGACATCCAGGCTTCATGGTCATCCGGTTCGTTGCTATGGGTTAAACGGAAAGCGTCATGCAGGATCGAACCGTTGCGTACAAGGGCACAGCCACAGTCAATTGGCACAGAGAGCCACTTATGCTGGTCAGTTGCGAGCGAATCGACGCGTGCAATACCTTTATAGAGGGGAGAAACTTGCTCATCGAGGATGCCAAAGGCACCGTAAGCGCCATCGACATGCAGCCAGAGACCTTCCTGAGCACAGAGATCTGCCAGTTCGTCCAGCGGATCAATGGCCCCGCTCTCGACGGTGCCAGCGGTTGCAGCCACACAGAAGGGAGTAAAACCGTTCTGACGGTCCGCTCGAACGCGTTGGGCAAGCTGATCCACATCCATTTGCCAGGTGGAGGTAGAAGGCACGATATGAATAGAATCGCTGCCCAAACCCATGGCCTCGACTGATTTGCGTATGCTGAAATGGCCCTGGTCTGACTGATAAAGAACAAAGGGACGTTCTATACTCTGAATACCCTGTTTGCGTACATCCCAACCCTGACGTTGGGCGGCCCACTGACGTGCGGCCTGCAAACAGGTAAAATTGGCCTCGGAACCACCACTGACGAAGACGCCTGCGCTACCATCCACAGGAAATCCGCACAGTTCCATGATCCACTGAACGGTGCGTCGTTCCAATTCCTGTCCGGCATGTTCTCCAATACCACAATTAGGATTCATGGCGGCTGCCAGTGGTTTAAGCAGAATCGCGGCATGTGCGGGAGCAGAGTTGATCCATCCGGCAAACCTGGGATGTCCATTCCCTTGAGGATAGGGGAGAAGCATTTCACGCAGAAAAGCCAGAGTTTCCTCGAATGGCTGTCCCTGTTCTGGGAGTACTTGCCGGCGAATGACAGCGCGTACATCATCGGGCATAGGCTGCCAGACTGGACGGTCTGAGATGTCGGTAAGGTAAGTGGTCATTTCATCGATTACCTGATAACCCAGGTCCCGCAACTCGGTCTTATTAAAAGCGAACCCTGCTACCGGGTTTCGGCTGGCACCTATTCCATTGGCTGGCTGTATCTCTTTCTCAGTCTTACTCATTGGTAGATTTCTCACATTTCCTGATCATTCTAGTTGATATATCT
>DAOTTL010000673.1:0-13259 GCA_034438135.1 Ktedonobacteraceae bacterium
CATTTTGGCAAAATGAGGGATGACTCATATGAACTCAGGGGTGGGGCCGAAAGCCAGAGGCTTTCGGAGCATGAAATAGCCCTGGCAGCCGCCAGGAGAAATCCTTGCCAGGTCCCGTAGTATGGTATGATTGAGAGAATAAGACGGCAGAGGGACGTGTGCGCAAATAACACATTCCGTGCATCTTTCAAACGCGCCACATCCCCGTTTTTTTGAGCAGGAACGAGAACATATGCACCAGGATATAGAAGAAATGTTATTTTCTGAGGCGCTCATTCATCAGAAAGTTCTGGAATTGGGCACACTCATCACGGAGCACTATCATGGCAAAGCTCTATTGTTGTTAGGAACACTCAAGGGAGCGGTCCCCTTTATAGCTGATCTGGCCAGGGCGATTGATCTGCCATTGGAAGTGGACTACATGGCTATTTCGAGCTACGGCAATAGTACTCAGTCAAGCGGTGTGGTACGGATTTTAAAGGATCTGGAAGGTCCAATTTCAAATAAACATGTGTTGATCGTTGAGGATATTGTGGATAGCGGCCTGACGCTAAACTATCTGATGGAAATTTTGCGTCAGCGCAAGCCTTTGAGCCTGCATGTTTGCACACTGCTAGATAAAGAGCGAGAACGGATCAAGCCTGTTTCGCCAGACTATATTGGCTTTACTATTCCTGATCGTTTTGTCGTAGGCTACGGATTGGACTACGCGCAACGCTATCGCAACCTGCCCTATATTGGGATTTTGAAACCAGCGGTTTATCAGGAAGATCAACCCAATCCTGAGCATCAACATAGCAGTCCAAGTGAGCATTCTTGAACGAAGAATAGAAGAGACGTAGGAGATACGACTATGGTTTCTGTGGGTGTCATTGGTAGCGGCGCATAGGGAAGTACGCTGGCACGCTTGCTGGCGGACAAAGGGATCGCTACAACGCTGTGGGAGCATCACCCCGATCGTGCCAGAAGTATGCAGGAGGTACGCGAGAATACCCTCTTTCTGCCAGGATTCCACCTACCTGAAACGCTCCTTATAACTTCTGATATTGAGCAGGCTACACGAGGGAAAGATATGCTGATCCTGGTAACTCCCTCACAGCGCATGCGCGAAAATATACGCTGCCTGGCTCCCACAATAGATCCCCATACGCTCCTTGTCAATGCGAGCAAGGGCATTGAGATTGGAACGCTGAAACGGATGACTGAGGTTATCTGTGAGGAGATCCCCGGTGCCTATACACGAGTTGCGACTCTGAGCGGTCCTAATATTTCATTTGAGGTTGCGCAGGAGAAGCCCACAGCGGCGGTTGTGGCAGCCTATGTGTCTGAAGTGGCTGTCCAGGTGCGCTCGCTGTTGACGACAGAGAAATTCAGGGTCTACACATCGGATGATGTGATAGGGATAGAATTGGGGGGGGCGCTCAAGAATATCATTGCTATTGGGGCGGGTTTTAACGATGGCATGGGCTTTGGCGAGAATGCGAAGGCAACTTTTATTACACGAGGGCTGGCGGAGATTTCTCGTCTAGGCATAGCTGCCGGGGCTAATCCTCTGACATTCTCTGGATTGGCTGGCATCGGGGATCTGATTGCCACCTGCGCGAGTCCGTTGAGCCGCAATCAGCAGCTTGGCCGACGTCTGGCTGCGGGTGAGAAGTTGGAGGCAATCCAGGCCTCGATGCATTCGGTCGCTGAGGGCGTTTTTACGACACGTGCCACGCTCCAATTTGCTGTGCGTTACAAGGTCGAGATGCCCATTACGCGCCAACTCGGTCTGGTTCTCTTTGAAGGCTTTGATCCTCATAAAGTGGTCGATGAATTAATGTTACGCAATCCCAAACATGAATTGCAGGGCATTATTTGATTGTTGAGCTTTTGTGTGGCTTTGTCACACAAAAGCTCAACAATAATTCCTTTGAATGATACATCAGGCAAGTGGATGCTCAGCTTCTGACAATTGCTTCTCCCGATTTTCTTGTTCGCTTAACTGACGGTTTAAACGGATCTCGTTTTCAAAGATCCGGCTCAGGATAGCCACGGTAGTGGCATAGGTGGAATCCATGCCAAAGTAGGAAAGGCTGCCAGCGCCCAGGTTTTTTCCGCGTGTATAGGGGGTATCTGAGGCGTAGTGGAGAATACCCAGTTCATACGGCAGACGAGCAAAATTGATGTTTTCGCCGACGGGATAGCGGGTCAGATATTGATCTTCGTAGATGGCATTGAGGTAAGGGCCGCTCTCCATTTCGACGACGGTATAGTTAGCCTGGTAGTAGAAGTCGAGATATTGACGATTTTGCAGGTAGGTGCCTTTAACTGAAACAGCCTTCTGGTTGTCGAGAACTGAGCCATAGGTCAGATAAGGCTGAACATCTCGTGCTGTAAAGCAGTTATCCAGCCAGTAGGTATTTTGACTGTGCTCGTCGAGAACAACATTTGAGATGGTTACGTCACCGATCTGTCCATTGAGGGTCGCTGCTTTGCCGAGGATGTACAGGCCCTTGATGGTCGATACGTTCTCCATGATTTCGCGCATCATACGGTAGGCTGCCATGCCGAGCGGATAATCAATATTGAGGATAATGGCCTTGCTTTTCGCCAGGAAGTTCATTCCTGACATACGACAGCGGGAATCGATATCGGTGACGTGTAGACGAGCAAGGTCAAAGATCTGGGCGTCAATCTCCAGACTACTGCTCGCTGGCAGGTACCATATGCCGCGTTCTTGCTCTTCCTGTGAACGTAAATGGATAAACTCTT
Source organism: Ktedonobacteraceae bacterium (assembly GCA_034438135.1). Taxonomy (GTDB): domain Bacteria; phylum Chloroflexota; class Ktedonobacteria; order Ktedonobacterales; family Ktedonobacteraceae; genus Paraktedonobacter. The sequence continues at coordinate 2,758 of DAOTTL010000673.1, forward strand.
TGCCGGCGCGTGTTTTGAGCCAGGTACGTCCAACAAAGTAGAGAAAATTCTGCCAGTTGCCTGGTACGCTGCCATCCTGCAATTTGCGGCACTCCTCGGCGAGATAGGATTTTTTGTCGCTCAGGGCAAATTTTGTCAGTTCTTCATCTCTCCTGAGCAGGGTACCTGACATCAAATTAACCAGACTATGGGTGTTGCTGGAGACAAAGTAGACTGGTCGCTCTGTCAGTTGGAGCTTGTTGAGCAGGTTTGCGACTGGCTCCCACCATTTGCGGGTTGCGCGTACATAGCCGACATGGGAACCTCCCAGGAAGCGCAGGTCAAAGCTTTTTTTCTGATGGCCAATGTGAATAAGCTTTTCCCAGAGGGCATCACCCCAGATCACTTCCAGCCGCATCCAATCATCCTGGGCAATATGCAGCCGATCACTGAGTACTTTACTGATCTCAGCAAAGACGGGCGAGGTACGGTTGATCGGAGTTTCAAGCAACTGCATGGTGGTCGGGTTCGCGTTGAGCAGATAATGCATCTTATTCCATTCAATCTGGAAGGCGACCAGGATGGGGATAATATCATCTGTATCGCTCACGCTGGCGACGTAGACGGCGAGGATCTGTTTGCCGTCGTAAAACCATTTGCGTCTACGTGCCGAGGCGGTTACATTCTCCCACTTATTTACGTGGAAGCCCTGTTGCAGAAACATCTCACTGGACTGACCCAGGAGTACGAGCTGACAGTTGAGAATGGAGTTTGGCAGGCGCAGCACACTATAAATGAACGCTGACATGTCAGGATAGGGCGAACGAGCATTGGGGTGCAGGCTGGAGTCAATACTTACATGAGACTGTACGAGCGCCTTAAGGCTAATTTCACCTGAACTCCGCAAGAGAGTATTGTATGTGCGAATATAGAGTTCAACGTCTCGCTTGCCTGCTTCGTGATGTTCCTCGGCATGTTCAAAGGAAACATCTTCTACTTCATAGGTTGGAGGAACGAGTTCGCTCTCTGCGGATTGGGAGGACTTCTGATGACTCTCAACAAGGTCCTGCGGGTAGGTCTGACCATCAAAAGAGGTGGACATGGCGTTCTGGATGTGAGATGATTTTTCAGTCTTTCGTGGCACTTTTTTTGTCCTTACTCGCCCCATGGCGCGGTCTCGCTGGGGATAGAGTTGTGTCAGCCATACGGGCAGTTTTTCGTTTCATCAGGTTCTCTTTATAAATAAAGCCACATAAGATACTTTTTTATTATACTCGCCCTGTCCACTCTGTTTCTTTGAGAAGACTGCCGGTAAATGCACTTCTCAGGCGAAGAACATCTCTCTACAAGCAAAAAGTTCTTTATACACAGTAGGATAAATTACATCTGTTTCTATGAATGTACACTTTTTGAAGTTCAATGATGCCACTAAATATGACTATATTTCGTTCTTAAAGGTGAGAGGTATCACTAAAGTTCCTGGCCTCCCCATGCCAGCAACTTCCCCCTGGTGATTCCTCTTAATGTTTTTCCCGATCTTCAGGAGAAAGATGAGTCATACCTCACTTTTCTGCGGCTGGCAAAGCCGCCCCTCCCCCGAAAAAAGGGAGAAAGGGCTGGTGACTGCGCCGCCAGCAAGAGCATTTGCTCATTTTGCCAAAATGAGGGATGACTCATAGAAGATCGGGATAACTCATCTATTACCAGAGCAAAATGTCATCATTGCCGGGAAGGAGTTTTTCGGGCGGTGGTTCAGGTGAACGCTTGCGCCATTCGCAGCGCACCTGGCCGAGTGCGAGGAGAGTGGTGATTATCTGGTCGTACTCGCTCAGCATATGGAGTCCGAAATGTGCGAGCAGCAAATGTTGGCGAAGTTCGGGCCAGCGTCTCAGGCGCAGGGATTGACCCAGGGAGAGGGTTTCTTGACGGAGTTGTTCCAGACGCTTCGCGGTTTGCTCTTCACGTTGAGCTGCAAACCATTCGTCGTTGAGCGTTCCCTGCTGACTCTCCGCTGTCAAATGTCGCGAGCGCTGACACACGGCATCGTTGAGACTGAGCAGACTGTCCTGACGGCGCGTGGCAAAAAGCAGCGAGTAGGGGGCATTTGTCAGCAGGATTGGACCAGCGAGTACCGGGAAGGCCAGACGTTGGACGCTCAGAAAGTGGGGCTTGATGCTCTGGAGCAGACAGTCGATCAGTTGGGTAGCGATCCGCTCAGGATGCTTTTTCGTGTTTTCGTTGGTTAAAAGACTCTTCCAACGGTCGCCGCGCAGGAGGTTGGTCAGGGCGGCGGCATTTTCGGGATTTTTCAAGCCCGGCAGTAGACGTGTCTCGATCTGTTTATGGGACAGCCAGAGAAAGAGTTCGGTGGGAGCGGTACGCTGATAGAGCGGATTGAGGTCGCTATAGCGAAAGAGGTCGTCTTTCAGTGGGTTGAGCAGAAAAATAGCGGCACTCTGCTCCAGGGCTGGCAGAAGAGCTGGCGCTATTTCGGGCCAGTTCTGGGTAAGGAGGCCGCCCTCTTTGGGTAGAGTAAGTGGTGTTACGTCTGGCTGATGGCCGTTGCTACTGGCTGGTGGTTTTTTTCGGCTTCCTTTACCATCAAGTGCAAGACCTTGCAGAGTGATGGGACGTTCAAGTTGTGCGAGTTGGCGAGCGGTGGCTGCGACTGGCCGAAGTATGGGTGGCAGAATGGCGGCGGCTTTTGATTTACCATGTTTTGTCTCTGCTATGGGTTGTTCGTCTGTAGAAGGTACGAATACTTCCTGGAACGGGAGACGAGTGTTGCCCAGACCGTCGATCCAGTAGCAACGTTTGAAGATGCGGGCCGCTCCGAGTGAGGTTCCATAGGGGAGCATATAATCTTGCAGTAGCCAGGAACGCAAAGTCATCAGCACCATTTGCTCTGTGAGGCGGTGCTGACGTGATCCCTTTCCGCGACCGTCACCGTCTATTTGTACCGTCTCGCCAGTAAAATCTGCCCATAAATCCTGCATAATGCGACTATTGTACCACTGCTTACCGCTTCTTTGCTAGAGTAGATGAGTAGCTCTATAGGGTTTCTCAAAAGTCGCATTTCAGCCGTTGCCAAATCCCTCATTTTGGCAAAATGAGCAAACGCTCTTGCTGGCGGCGGCGCCGCCAGCTTTTCAGGGAGAAGGGCTGAGTTTGGTAGCAGCAAAGCTGTTGCCAAACTCAGCCCTTCTCCCTTTCTCGGGGGAGGGGCGGCTTTCTTAAAAGTAGAGGTATCTTCTCGCTTTTCCCTCTGTCGCCTGCGGCGACAGAGCATAACAAGAGCGAATGGCCTGCTTTGCGGGGCGGAAGCCCCGCAAAGCAGGCCATTCGCTCTTGTTTAAAGGAGGGGTGGGGTGTTCTGTCAGGCCGATGCAGCAGATCGGCTAAAAGTCTCTACTTGTAAGGGGGGCGGCTTTGCCAGCCGCAGAAAAGTGAGGTATGACTCATAACAGTTACCCACCGATGAATTCGCTTAAACCAGAAAAACAGTGCGAGACTGAGCTATCTCTGTTGACCAGGCATCTTCGACTTTCGAGAGAGGAACTGTGGTGGTCGCAATCTCAAAAGCACCTGGCACAGTTGCTTGCAGCACGCTCTCGATAGTTTTGAGGATACGATTAAATGGAATACTGCCAATGCCACTGCCCATCAGTTGGATCGCGGAGACACGCAGGACAGCGCTCGGTAGCGAGATGCTGTGTGCGCTGACAGAGCCAATTTGGACGAAGCGGATCGGAACCCCATCTTGCCCCACCTTTGCCGCCGCCATCAGCAACCGTTCCATACTTGGCCCCCACAGGTAATCGAGAACCACATCGACCCCCTCGTGAAATGGCTCTAAGAATGCTTTTTCCAGCGCCTCCCCGTCCTCTACGAGAGGAATGGTTATGTCAGCTGCAAGGGATTTCAGGACTTCGGTATTCCGACCTGTAGCGATTACTTTTTTGGCACCAAGATACCTGGCGATCTGGACAGCCAGGCGACCGGATATTCCGGTCGCGCCGTTTACTAGAACCGTTTCACCCGCTTGAAACTTTGCGCTTTCCTGTAACGCTGCCCAGGAAGACATGCCAGGAATAGCAATAGCAGCGGCAGTCACATCGTCCAGGTCATCGGGCAAGACAAAACATTGAGATGCTTTCACTAGCGATTGCTCTGCCATACCTCCAAAGGGGGCTTTAGGCAGAACAAAGTAGACGCGACGCCCATCAGCAAGTCGCCCAACGCCATCAATGCCCACAACAAAGGGAACATGGCTGGAGGTGCTGTAGTGCGCTCCTGATGCCCGACTCCTGGTCACATGGCTGAGCGAGGCAGCAGTCACTGCAATAGTGTTTTCTTCCTCGGAGGGAACTGGTTCGGGAAAGTCGCCGTACACTGGCGCTTGACCTGCTTTCAAGACGAGAGCAGCTTTCATGATATTCTCCTGTTCAATGCATCAATGCTTCCGCTATATGCGTGTATTTTGCACGTATCTAGCATAGCAGAAAGAGCATAGACATGTCAAGAAAGTCCGTGTATACTCAACCTATATGGATCCGAATATTCGTCAATTCTATGACGCCCTCTTTGATCTCATCGGGCTGATGAATCAGCCGCAACGCGATAGCGCTCTGCTTCAAGAAGCGGGAGTTTCTCTTGATCGAGCGTTGTTTCCTTTGCTTGTGGTGATTGGTCGCCGCGACACAGTTGGCATCATGGAGCTGGCAGGACTGGTCGGGCGCGATCATAGCACGGTCAGCCGTCAGGTTGCGACCCTGGGTCGCCTGGGACTGGTGACACGACATGCTGGCACGAGCGACGGACGGGAACGCAAGGTGGCGGCTACTCCCGAAGGGCTGGCAATTGCTCATGCCCTGGATGCAGCTCGCGAGAGACTGGTGCAACCCATTCTTGCACAGTGGGATGAGCAGGACTGGAAGAACTTTGTCTCTTTGCTCCGTCGATTTGCCAATGACGCGCTAGCCCTTCCGATGAAGGAGAAAGATGAAAGGCTTCCCCAATAGCTATGACAATCATAAACGCCCTGATCATTTTTATTGCTGGCTTTCTGGCGGGAACGCTTAACTCGGTAGCCGGTGGAGGCAGCTTCATCGGATTTCCTTCGTTGATTTACGTCAATATACCAACGGTCCAGGCCAACGCTACGAACACAGCGGCTCTCTGGCCAGCCTCAATTGCCAGCACGTGGGCGTACCGCAAAGAGCTTTTCAAGCAGGACAAAACTTTACTACTTGTGCTGGGAGGAGCGAGTTTATTGGGTGGAATTGGAGGTGCGTTCCTGCTAATCAAAACACCGCCAGCCGTCTTTACCCATTTGATCTCTTTGCTGCTCCTGCTGGCCACGTTGCTCTTTGCCTTCAGTCCCATAGTGACGGCCAGTTTAAAGAAACATAGTGCGAATAAGGTTAAAGAGAATCTCGTGGGCGAGGAACTGGATCAACAGAGGCCAAAAAGGAGCGTGGGTTCACTGGTACTGATAGGATTTATTCAAATACTCATCTCGGTCTACGGGGGCTATTTTGGAGGTGGGATAGGTATTTTAATGCTGGCTTCATTGGGTATAATGGGCATGGAGAATATTCATGAGATGAACGCTGTGAAAAACACCCTGGCAAGCTGCATCAACGGGGTCGCAACGGTGACCTTTATTATCTACGGCTTCGTGGTCTGGCTGGCCGCGTTGATTATGGTAGTGGGAGCGGTCATGGGTGGCTTTGGGGGTGCCTATTTTGCACGCAAGTTGGATCAAAAATGGATAAGAGGGTTCGTCATCCTGGTAGGAATTGCGACGACGATCTATTTCTTCTATAAATACGGCCTTTCGTAGAAGTGAAAAGGAGGTCTCTCCTTGAATCGAACGGATAGATTGTTAGCCATCGTGCTGGAATTGCAGGGCAAGGGTAGAGCGCGAGCTGAGGACCTGGCTGAGACGTTTGAGACGAGCAAACGCACCATTTATCGCGATATGCAGGCGCTAGGCGAGGCGGGCGTTCCGTTGGTCTCCACTCCCGGTCACGGGTATGCCTTAATGAAAGGCTACTTTCTGCCGCCTTTGAGCTTTACCACGGACGAGGCTACGATGTTACTGCTAGGCAACGGCTTTCTCGCACAAAATTTTGACGCCCAGTACCGCATCGCGGCTGAGTCGGCAGCCCGTAAGATTACCGGAGCCTTGCCTGAGCAACTGCGAGCAGAGGTGGCTGAGGTACAAGAGAATATTCACCTGATTGGAACGCCAACGAGGCCTGAGCAGATGGAAGTGCTTCAGCAGCTTCGACGCGCCATCCTTCAGAAGACTGCCGTGCGTTTTCGCTATTACGCCCGTCATGCACAGATTGACAAGGAAGAGATCAGTTTACGCGAGGCCGATCCCTACAGTCTAATCTATGCCTATCAGTCCTGGCACCTGACGGCGTACTGTCATCTACGCCAGGCCATGCGCAACTTTCGCCTGGAGCGCATCGAAAATCTGGAGCTACTCACACACACATTCAAGAGACACCTGATCTCCCCATTTCAGCAACAAGAGCACAATGCCACGCGTGTAATCACTATACGTGCGCTCTGTGACGAGAAGATAGCGCGTTGGGTGCAGGAGTCACGCTACTTCTTTATAGTCAGCGCGGAAAAGCAACCCGAAGGTCTGTTGATCACCCTGACGGTAAGGCAAGAGGAGGATGCTCTCCAATGGCTGCTGAGTTGGGGCGGTCACATCCAGGTACTGGAGCCAGCGACACTCCGTCAGCGTATGCGTCAGGAAATTGAGCAGATGTTAGAGCAATATAGGTAAGGGTGAAAAGATGAGGCGCTATACAGCATTTGCCGTATAGTGCCTCATCTTTTCACCCTTACCTTTTATCCCTCAAGGCCAGGCTTTGTCATACTAGCGGGATCGAGGATACGGTCAATCTCAGACTCGCTCAGTTCAGTTTTCTCGCGGGTCACTTCGCGAATTGTGCGACCACTTTTCGCGGCCTCCTTCGCGATCTGGGCGGCGGCATCATAGCCAATCACGGGAGCCAGCGCAGTACAGATAGCCAGGCCGCGCTCGACCATCTCGGGTCCCCTACTCGTAGCCTTGATGCCCTGGATGCATTGGACCATGAAATTATGGGCCGAGGAGGCCAGCAGATTGATTGATTGGAGGAGATTATAGGCGGCCACAGGCATCATTACATTAATCTCAAAATTGCCGGCCTGACCAGCCACAGTGATCGTTGTATGATTGCCCATAACCTGAGCGCAGACCATAGTCACTGATTCGGCAATGACTGGATTGACCTTGCCAGGCATAATCGAACTACCGGGTTGAACCTCAGGCAATTCGATCTCACCAATACCTGCGCGGGGTCCAGAACCGAGCCAGCGGATATCGTTTGCAACCTTCATCAGACTCACGGCCAGCGTATTGAGTGAGCCGCTGGCCTCAACAATATTGTCGAGCGTATTCTGGGCCTGGAAATGATTACTGGTCTCATGAACGGTCAGACCGTTGAGTTCAGATAGTCGCTGACAGACCTGTGCAGAGAACTCAGGATGAGTATTGACGCCGGTACCCACAGCCGTTCCGCCCAGAGCGACCTCAGAGAGTTCCTGAACCGCGTGATGTAGACGGCTGATACCGCGTTCAATCTGGCCTGCGTATCCCTGAAACTCCTGACCCAGACGGATAGGAGTTGCATCCTGCAAGTGCGTGCGTCCGGTCTTCACAATGGGCATAAACTCATCAGACTTAGACTGAAGTGCGGCCTGAAGCTCTTCAAGGGCGGGAATAAGATTCTTCTCAATACTGAGCAGAGCGGAGAGATGAATGGCAGTGGGAATAACATCGTTTGAGGACTGACCAAAGTTTACCTGGTCGTTGGGATGGACCTTGCGGGAGCCGCGAGAACCGCCTAGTAGTTCACTGGCACGGTTAGCAATGACTTCATTGGCATTCATATTGGTCGAAGTGCCTGAGCCGGTTTGAAAAATATCCAGTACAAAATGCTCATCCAGCTTGCCGTCAATAACCTCCTGAGCAGCCTCAACGATGGCTGAGGCGACCTGTTGATCGAGCACGCCCAGGTGACTGTTGACCACGGCTGCGGACTGTTTAATCTGGCCAAGGGCTTGAATAAACTGACGGGGGAAGCGCAGATCACTAATGGGGAAGTTCAGCACGGCCCGTTGCGTACTTGCCCCATAGTAGGCATAGTTGGGCACCTGCATCTCACCCATGGAATCGCGTTCAGTACGAGTCTCTTTTATCGTATTTGTCATTATAATCTCCTCGTAGAGTCTGAGACAGAAAGATATAGGCGCATTATACCACCCCTCCTCTCATTTCCTGGACAAAATGGGCGCAGAGGGATGCCCTCTGCACTTCCCAGAAGTCTTTCAGCGACTTGCAAAGCCACCACTCCCCAAAAGACAGAATAAAAAGATGATTTGGCAGGGCGGTGGCCTTCGCCACCGCCCTGCCAAATCATCCTTCAACCCAGGGGGTGGGGCCGAAAGCCAAGGCTTTCGGAGAATGAAATAGCACTGCTTCACGTATGTTATGATATGGGGACAGTAAGGCAGCGAGAGAGAAGAGAAACATATGTCAGAAGCCATCAGCATACTCCTATGTGAGGATCAGACCTTAATGCGTCAGGGTTTACACACAGTATTGGAACTGGAGCCAGGCTTTCAGGTTGTAGCCGAAGCCGTAGATGGTGAGCAGGCGGTGCAGCGTTACACCGAACTGCACCGTCAGGGACAGGCCCCCGATATTGTCCTGATGGACATTCAGATGCCGCGTCAGAATGGTGTACAGGCGACCGCAGCGATCACCAAAGCTTATCCAGGAGCACACATTATCATCCTGACGACATTTGACTATGAAGACTACGTTTTTGATGCGGTCAAAGCCGGTGCCATGGGCTACCTGCTCAAAGACGTACCAGCCAACGAACTGGCAGATACAATCCGCAAGGTCCACGCGGGAGAGCCTTTCATTCAGCCCAGTGTTGCCAGCAGATTATTGATGGATTTTGGACGCAAGGGTCGTTCAACCGCACCTGGCAGTCATAGTGCCCTGATTGACGAAGAACTGAGTAGTCGTGAGGTAAACGTGCTTAAACTACTGGCGTCCGGGTCCAGCAATCGTGAGATTGCCGACCAGTTGAATCTGGCCGAGGGAACGGTAAAAAACCATGTCTCAAACATTCTCAGCAAGTTGCACGCTGAAAACCGCACCCACGCAGCTAACCTCGCCCGTGAACGCAAATTGATTTAGAAGATGAAATATGCTGCCCTCGTGAAGTGGCTTCAATAGAGGGTTTGCAGTCTGTCCGAGCTGTTTCTCGTAACTTTCGCTGTAAGGTTCGTGGCCAGCTTTTTATGCTTCTGCGAACGAATCGTCAAAGGTGGTTTTTTCGTACATCTTCCAATTGGAGACCAGAGATCTGGGTGGTAGCCTCTGTTGGAAGAGCACCCCTCCTGCTTGCAGGTTTTTCTGTAAAAAGCGCGTTGCTACACGGTTGTTACATTTAAGGGAAAATAAGATGACACGAAAAAGCCTCAAGCTAGCTTATAAGCCATTTGAGGCGATTTTTAGGTGTTACAGGTGCCAAGGATGAGATTAGTAGTTACTTGTTTTTTGTTGTTTGTCATGGTCCTCAGTGGGCCTGATGCCTTTGTTCATAAGTTGTTGATGTTTGTTGCTGTGGATGCATGTTTGCTCGTGTGGCTGTACTGGTAACTGTACTTATTTCTTTGCCTTTTACGGAAGGCCCCACAGCCGCACCGTGCGGTCATCGCTGGCACTGGCTAGCCATTGGCTGTTGGGACTAAACGCCACGCTATACACGTCGCTTGTATGGCCCTGCAAGGTGTGGAGGGTGACAATTGATTGGTGGGTGGTTACTGGACGTTGAAAGAGAGGGCGTGAGTTCAGCAAGTCTTGAATGGCCCGTTCAATGCCCAAAACGATATCATAGAATGCGTCATCTTGATCGGTCCAGCTTTTGAGAGGTTTAGCGTCAGTAGGAAGCATTTGGAGATGACTGAAGGGAGCACCTTGCCAGTGCACACGACGAACCAGGATTGGAAGGACCTTAGCTTCGCCTCTGGCATGGCGATCCAATGCCCGTTGCATCTCCTTATTATAGCAATAATCAGAGGCCATGAAATCAGGACTGATAAGTAGCAGAATGAGATCAGCACTGTTTAAATGCTCATCAAGTACCTGCTCCCAATGCTCCCCTGGCAGGATTTCACGATCAAACCAGGATCGAAGATGATAGAGTCGTTTCAGGTTGCTCAGATGATTCTCTAGCTGTTGGCGATAGGCTTCGTCTTGATGGGCATAGCTATAGAAAATTTTCAGTTCGTCGGTTGGAAATGATGCCATGACATGCAACCTCGATCCATTTCTCTCTTTGGATGACGCGCTTTATCATAGCATAGATTGCAAGAAAATGACTAGAGGTGCGAACAAAGTGAAGCAATGATAGAGAGGCATTAGCTAAATTTCAGCT
>DAOTTL010000674.1:0-2836 GCA_034438135.1 Ktedonobacteraceae bacterium
CAAACTCAGCCATTTCTCCCTTTTCTCGGGAGGTGGGGCGGCTTTGCAAGCCGCAGAAAAGGCAGGGACGACTCACATTATGAACGAAGATCAACTTTCGTGCGGGCACGAAAATGCATGCGAATGCCAGTCCCTTTAAAGCTAAAGGCAGAGCGAATCTGATTCTCAAGGTAGCGTTCATAAGAGAAGTGCAATGCCTCTGGATCATTGACGAAAAAGACAAAGGTGGGTGGATTGACCTGAGTCTGGGTTGCATAGTAGATCTTCAGTACTTTGTTATGGAAGACGGTCGGGTTATGATGACGTATGGCACTCTGTACCACTTCGTTCAGGCGAGCGGTGGGAATGCGCAGATAGCGCATATCAGAGATGCTCAGAGCAGTCTCCAGCAGAGAGTTAACATGGTAGCCGGTTTTGGCCGAGGCGAAGATGACAGGTGCATAGGGCAGAAATTTCAGACCCTCGGTAATGATGCGGCGGTAGTGCTCGGCGCTATGAATTTCGTCATCGGGATCGGGTACTTCGTCCTCCTCGCGTTCAGCTCGGCGCTGTTCCTGAGCCAGATCCCATTTGTTGATTAACACAACAACGCCTTTGGTAAGATCCTGAATCTCACCGGCGATGTGCGTATCCTGTGCCGCCAGACCCTCGCTCGCATCGATGACCAGTATGGCTACGTCACAGCGATCGATGGCGCGGCTGGCTCGGAGCACGCTATATTTTTCTACGCCGGCCCCTATGCGACCACGACGACGGATGCCAGCCGTATCGATAAGGACGATCTTACGGCCTTCAAAATCAACCTCTGTATCGATGGCATCGCGAGTCGTGCCGGGCATATCGCTGACAATTGATCGCTGCGTGCCCAGGATAGAATTAAGGAGGGAGGATTTGCCGACGTTTGGACGACCTACAATGGCGATACGTGGACGCTCGTCGTCCTCCTCTTCAGCGGAGGGTTCATCAGGTGGGAGCGCTTCCACAATGCGGTCCAGCAGGTCGCCAGTACCTACGCCCTGGACAGATGAGAGCACTATTGGCTCACCCAGACCAAGCGTATAAAACTCGACAGCATCAAGACGGCGTGCGGCGTTATCGGCTTTGTTTGCTCCCAGGATAACGGGCTTCTCTGTGAGACGCAGGAGTTCAGCGACCTCTTCATCGGCAACTGTGATCCCCGATTGAGCATCAACCAGGAAGACGATTACGTCGGCCTCTTCAATGGCAAGTCGGGCCTGTGCCATAACGTGGTTCATAAGATCGCCTGGCTGTCCGGTCAGGCCCACCTGACCCACTGGTATATCTGATCCCAATTCCAGTCCACCAGTATCGATCAGAGTGAATGTGCGTCCATTCCAATCTGTGTCGCCATAGAGGCGATCGCGGGTTGTACCAGGCAGATCCTCAACAATGGCGACCCGCTCGCCAATCATACGATTAAAAAATGTGGATTTGCCGACGTTTGGTCGGCCAACAATGGCGACAAGTGGCTTCATAAGTACGGCCCCTCAACCCTTTTCCAAGAACAAGACAAAGTCGGATGACTATTCCTTCGAAAACGCTTTTTCAGATTGTGGGCTATTATAACACAAAATGGCAGCGGTAAAAAGTGGCTGAGCACTTTATAGGAACTTTGTTAGGCTTTGAGCCTGCATAGCAGGCTACCCCCTCACAAGTAGAGGTCTCTTGCCGATCTTCTGCGTCGGCCTGGCAGAACGCCCCACTCCACCCTGCTTTTTTGAGAGATGTCGGGCACGGTGTGCAACGCCGTGCCCGACATCTCTCTTTTCTTTCTTTGGGGGCGGCTTTGCAAGCCGCAGAAAAGCGAGGGATGACTTAGCCGAAGAGTTCTGTAACTGAACGTCCGTCGTGGATGCGGCTAATTGCGCCAGCGAAGAGTTCCGCGATCGAGAGAACAGTAATGTTTTCCAGCTTTTTCTGCTCGGTGAGTGGAATTGAATCGGTGATAACGACCTCTCGAATGGGAGCAGCCGAAAGTCGCTCAATGGCGGGTCCAGAGAGGACTGCATGGGTGGCGCAGCAGTAGATATTGCGTGCTCCCTGCTCATGTACTACGCGTACAGCTTGAGTCAGTGAGCCAGCGGTATCGATCTCGTCATCGACGATGAGGGCGTTTCGACCCTGGACATTTCCAATAATGCCCATCGCCTCGGTCATGCCATTATTGCCCAGACGACGTTTCTCTACGATTGCCAGGGGCGCATTCAGTCGATCGGCCAGCTTGCGAGCCTTTTTAGCGAATCCTTCGTCTGCGGAGACAACGGTAAAATCGCTGGTCTCCATCTCAGCAAAATAGCGGGCCTGTAAAATCTGGGCCGTTAGTTCATCGACGGGAATATTGAAAAATCCCTGGATCTGCCCGGCATGCATATCCATAGTGAGGACGCGGTGAGCACCTGCTACGGTGATGCAGTCAGCGATCAGGCGTGCAGTAATAGGGACGCGTGGTTGATCTTTTTTATCGGTGCGCCCGTAAGCATAATAGGGGATGACTGCGGTGATACGTGCGGCGGAGGCACGTTTTAGCGCATCAATCATGATTAAGAGCTCCATAATAGAGCGGTTGACCGGACTTGAAAACGGCTGGATGATAAAAACATCACGTCCGCGCACATTATCGTTGATCTTGACGAAAATATTCTCGTTGCTGAACTGAAAAACGTCTGCGTTGCCCACTGGTATGCGCAAGTATTTGCAGATTGAGGCCGCCAGAGGCCTATTTGCGTTCCCCGTAAAAATACTAAGATCGTCCATACTGCCCTCCAGGTTTCAGAGTATATCATATCATACCCCTTCACCAAAACGCAAAAAGCAG
>DAOTTL010000675.1:0-6509 GCA_034438135.1 Ktedonobacteraceae bacterium
GTAGAAGAGTGTACAGAAGGTTTCTTTTCCAGGAGTCCCTGTACGACAGACATCATTGAAGAATGACTAATTTGGGAGGATTTTCGTGACACAGCAGATTACACGAACGGGATTGGATGAAGCCGTAAAACAATCCCCACGAAAATGGATCTATTTATTTAGTGAGGGCAATGCCGGAATGCGCGAATTGCTAGGTGGCAAAGGCGCAGGCGTGTCCGAGATGACCAATGCAGGCCTGCCAGTGCCTCCGGGTTTTACGATTACGACTGAGGCCTGCAACGGATACTATGACGATGGCAAGAAATTCCCCAGAGGTGTCTGGGAGCAGGTGCAGGCTGCGTTAAAAATTGTAGAGCAGCAGACTGGCAAGAACTTTGGTGCTCGTCAGAATCCTTTACTTGTCTCAGTACGCTCAGGCGCAAAGTTTTCTATGCCAGGTATGATGGATACTGTCCTCAACCTGGGCATCAACGACGAGACTGTGCTGGGTCTGATCGATCTGACCGGTGATGAGCGTTTTGCCTATGATGCCTACCGTCGCTTTATCCAGATGTTCAGCAAGATTGTGCTCAACACCGAGCCGCGCGATTTTGAGAATCTTCTGGATGAGTATAAAGAGCGTGCCGGTGTGAAGACTGATGCGGAGCTTTCCGCGGCAGACTTGAAGGATCTGGTAGTTGCCTTCAAGGGGGTTGCCGAGAAACAGTCCGGCGAGCCTTTCCCAACGGATGTTTATGAGCAGTTGCGCAAGGCCATTGAGGCAGTCTTCTCTTCCTGGAATAACAAACGCGCTATCGACTATCGCAACTTCAACAAGATATCCCATAGTCTGGGTACTGCGGTCAATGTCCAGAGCATGGTCTTCGGTAACATGGGCAACGATAGTGGGACCGGTGTTGCGTTCACGCGTAATCCCAGTACTGGTGAAGCGGATTTATACGGTGAGTATTTGCTGAACGCCCAGGGTGAAGACGTGGTTGCAGGCATTCGTACTCCATCAAAGATCAGCAAATTAGCTGAGGATCTGCCCCATGTTTTCCAGCAGTTTCAGGAGATTGCGCAGCGCCTGGAGCAGCATTATCACGATATGCAGGACCTGGAGTTTACCGTTGAGCATGGACATCTGTATATGTTGCAGACACGTTCAGCCAAGCGTACAGCGCAGGCGGCAGTGAAAGTTGCCGTTGATATGGTTGAAGAGGGTCTGATCGGCGAGGAAGAAGCTGTCAAACGCGTTGATCCGTATCAGGTTTATCAGCTTTTGCTGCCACGTTTTGATGAGGATGAGAAGAAGCAGGCAGAAAAAGATGGGCGTCTCCTGGCGAAGGGTTTGAACGCTTCCCCTGGTGCGGCTACTGGTAAAGCTGTTTTCGATGCGGACACCGCGGAGGAGCAGGGAAAAAGTGGCGTGTCAGTTGTTCTGGTGCGACCTGAGACCAGTCCTGACGATGTCCATGGTATGCTTGTTGCCAAGGGTATCCTGACGGCACGCGGTGGTGCGACCAGTCACGCGGCAGTTGTGGCCCGTGGTCTGGGTCTGCCCTGTGTGGCAGGCTGTGAAGGCATTCGTGTAAGTGAGCATGAGAAGCTTTTCCGGGTCGTGGGTACCGACAAGGTGATCAAAGAGGGTGAGGACATTTCGATCGATGGCGCGACCGGTGAGGTATTCGCGGGCATCATCAAGACCGTTGATCCCGACTTTGACAAAGAGGTTGACCTGAAGAAGTTGTTGGATTGGGCTGATCGGTTCCGACGTCTGGGAGTGTGGGCGAACGCTGACTATCCCCGAGATGCCAAACGTGCAGTTGTTTTTGGTGCTGAGGGTATTGGTCTTTGCCGGACCGAGCATATGTTTATGGAGCAGGAGCGTTTGCCGGTTGTGCGGCAGATGATTCTGGCCAAGAGCAAAGCGGAGCGCCAGACTGCGTTGGATCAGTTATTGCCTTTCCAGCGTGAGGATTTCAAAGGAATCTTCGAGTCCATGGTTGATCCCAGCACTGGGGATGGCTATCCGGTGGTGATTCGTCTGATCGACCCGCCATTGCACGAGTTCTTGCCCTCGTATGAGGAACTGCTTGTGGATGTAACTCGTTTAGAGACCCTGGGTGGTCACGAGCAGGAGTTGGCGGAGAAGAAAGATCTGCTAGAGGCTGTGGGTGCTATGCGCGAGATGAACCCCATGCTGGGTTTACGCGGCTGTCGTCTGGGCCTGCTCTTTCCTGAGATCAATATCATGCAGACGAGAGCAATCCTTGAAGCTGCGGCTGAGGTTGCAAAGGATGGGCGTAAGGTACAGCCGAAGATCATGATCCCGCTGGTTGGACATGTCAACGAGTTGCGAGAGGTACGTCGTCAGTTGGAAGCGGTGGCACGGGAGATCACGTCTGAAGTTGGTTCTGCGGTTGAGTACAAGTTTGGAACGATGATTGAGTTGCCGCGTGCAGCTCTGACCGCGGACCAGATTGCTTCTACGGCTGATTTCTTCAGCTTTGGCACGAACGATCTGACCCAGACGACGTTTGGTTTTAGCCGCGACGATGCTGAGGGGAAGTTCTTACTGAAGTATGTGGATGGTCTGGAAGTACCTGGCGAGACTGAGAAGGTGAAGATTCTGAAGGTCAATCCTTTCCAGACGCTTGACCGAGAAGGTGTTGGTCAGCTTGTCCAGATGGCTGTTGAGAAGGGTCGTAAGACTAACCCGAAGTTGGAACTGGGAATTTGTGGTGAGCATGGTGGTGATCCTGACAGCATCGAGTTCTGCCATATTGTCGGACTGGACTATGTAAGCTGTTCGCCTTTCCGCGTGCCTGTGGCACGTCTGGCGGCTGCCCAGGCCGCTCTGTCCACTGGCGAAAAGGATAAGTAAATATCTTTTTCTGCTCAAAAGTCGCCTTCCTCGCGCCTGCGGCGCTTGGAAAGTTTTTATGGTTGGGTTTGTTTCAGGGCTTTCAGCCCTGAAACAAACCCAACCATCTTTTTCTTTGGGGAGGTGTTTGGCAACGGCTGAAATGCGACTTTTGTGCAGTGGTTGCCAAACACCTCACCAGGGAAAAAGAGAATGGGTGGGTGGGGAAAGAAAGACTTTTGAGAAATCCTGCTATCCAATAGGACTATCATTGGCTTCATTGACACAAACTGATATAATGATCAGGACAGCCCTAACTGATCGGCTGTTCTGGTGTGTACGTGGAAGTACGATAACGAGACGTACATGAGGGGAATGGTAGGCGGATCGGAAGTGTGTTTGACGCAATAAAGCGATTTTTGCCCCATCCTATTCCCGTTAAGAGTGAGCCCTGGTTACTGGACGCAAGAAATAGGGAAGCTAGTTCCGTTTTATTGAGTGTGTGGAGGAGCAAGCATGGTTTCTCTCTTTTATTTAGAGGAGCAGTTTGTTTCGAGGGGGTAGTATGGAAGAGAACGGGATGCTGGCTGACCATAGAGCGAGCATACTACTTAAACGATTGTCTATAAAAACATTGGCTCGGAACTTTGGCTTGTAGGCGTTCTCTTTGGAAGGTGATGAGATGGACGGCAAGATCACATATCACCAGCAGGTCAGTTTTTGCGGTAAACCCAGATGTCGCCGTTGCCAGGAAGGTATTGGCCATGGTCCATATTGGTATGCCTATCAGACGGTAAACGGTCGCACTGTGCGTACATATGTTGGGAAAGAACCCCCTGCTGAATATCTGGCCGCCCAGGCCGAGACGAGTGAGATACAATCCTCTGAATTTGTAAATACTCTGCTACGCTTCCATACATTGGGACAATTTCGTCTGGAGTTGCGTGGTGAGGGACAGGACAACAAAGGTCTTCGCTGGGAAGGTGTAGCTGATCCTTCTTTGCAGCATCAGCGAGTGCGTGCGCTTTTGAGTTGTCTGGCTAGCAGTCCAGGTCGTAAATTAGCACGAGAGCAGGTTATGTACATGCTCTGGCCGGAGTTGGATGTTGAGACGGCTTCGCACCGTTTGGACCGGGCAGTGCACAGTCTGCGCCAGGTTTTCGAGCCTGGCCGTAGTCGTCCGGCGACCTCGAAACTCTTATTGACTGAGCATTCAACGCTTTCTCTGGCTGAGCAGGAGTACTTTTGGATTGATGCCGATGCGTTTGAGAGTTTGATAGCGCGTGCGCGTGCCAGTTCGGATCCTGGTGAGACTGAGCAGTTGTTGGGAGATGCGGTCCAGCTTTACGGCGGTGATTTTCTGCTGGAGGAGGTCCAGATTGAGTATGTACAGAATCGGCGTGAGTCTCTGAGGCGTGGTTGGATCAGTCTTTTGTTGGAACTGGCGGACCTGCGTATTGCACGAGAGGCTATGCCGGTGGCGATTGATACTCTGGATCGGTTGCTCAGTGTGGACCCCACTAATGAGGCTGCGGTTCAGCGTCTGGTTGTATTGTTGGCGCAGATGGGCAGGAGGGGTGAATCTATTCAGGCGTATCAGCGTTTTGCTTCGGTGCTCAAAGAAGATTATAAGATTGCGCCGTTGCCAGAGACGCAAACTATTTATGAGACGGTGTTGCGCGGCAACAGTATAGACCTTCCACGTGCTCGTGGTATGCAGCCTCCTCCGAGTGTTTCCATTGAGCTTTCGCCAGCTTCGACTCCTGTACCTGCGGGCCAGCCCTCTCATATGCACATTGGTCGTACCCATCAGAGTCCCTTGATTGGTCGCGATGACGAGGTTGCACGTCTCAATCAGCTTTTGCATTTTACCGAGCAGACGCGTCGTTTGCGGGTATCGGGTCAGAAGAAATCTTCGATGCTGGTTCCGCCGCAGACGTTGGATGTTCAGCGACATTCGCAGTGTGTGTTGCTAATGGGAGATGTGGGCATAGGTAAGACGCGATTAGCGGAGGAAGCGGCCCGTGAGGCCAAGCGCCGTAACTGGGCTGTCGCGTGGTGTCGTGCTTATGTTCAGGAGAGTAACGTTCCGTATCGAATGTGGACTGAAACTTTGCGTAAGGCTATGACGCAGGGGTTGTGGCAGAGGCAGGAGGTGACGCGTCGTCCATTGATCTATCAGCCGTTGCGTTCTCTGTTGCCGGAGTTGCAGGATCTTTTGCCGCAATCGCTCCAGAGTATGCCGCAGCCGCCTGAGCAGGAGCAGCTGCGTCTGTGGGAGTCTACGCGTGCTCTGCTGGGGGCTATCTGCGAGAACACCACCTTGCTTGTGGTTCTGGACGATTTACAGTGGGCGGACAGTAGTAGTTGTGAGTTGTTGACCTACCTGGTGCGTCAGATGCGGGGACAGCCAATTATGTTTCTCTGTACCTGCCGCGATATAGAGCTGCCTAACGGTCATCCACTGCGAGCGATGTTAATCGATCTACAGCGTGAGCAGGCTATTCAGACTTTGCCTGTGACGCCATTGAGTGATGAGCAGATTCGGGCGCTGGTTTCACATATGCCTGCTCAGGTTGGCGAGCGTATTTCCAGTCGAGCTTCAGGCAATCCTTTCTTCGCTGAGGAGTTGGCGCGTGGAATTGCTGCTGGTGACATTGAGGCGACGCTTGATCCGATCAATGGTCCTCCGTTGCCCGATACTATTTCAGCCGTACTTGAGTTGCGCCTGGGTCGGATTACTCAGCAGTGTCATCGTCTTCTGGAGCGTGGGGCGGTTTTGGGCGGTGAGTTTCAGTTTGACTCGATCAGTGCTATGGCCAGTGGTGGAGCGCTTGTAGATGAGGATATGATTCTCGATCTGCTGGAGGAGGCGTTGCAGGCGGGTATGTTGACTGAAGAGGGAAATGGGATGCAGATCACCTATCATTTCTGGCATCCTCTGTTACTGACTTATCTCTATGAGCATCTCTCGGCTGCGCGGCGAGCCAGTTTGCACCGACGAGCTGCGCAGGTGTTGCAGACAATTTATGCTGGACGTGAGGCTGAGGGCGCTGCTGAGATCACCACTCACCTGGTCAATGGTGGATCTGACCGCACACAGGTAGCTCGCTACGCGGAACTGGCTGCTGACCGTGCATACTCTCTTTCTGCCTATCCTTCAGCTGAGAAGCACTATCGTCTCGCGCTCCAGTATCTGCCCACGTTGACGCCTGAGGCTGTTCAGGATGAGCGCCTGCATCAAGCGTACATTTTGGAGCGCCTGGGCGAGTCCATGATCATTCTGGGCAAGTTTGAGGAGGCCCGCAGCTTTTACGAACAGGTACTCGAATTGCGGAGTAAGCAGCGAGTCTATGCCTCTGAGGACGAGCGCAAGTACGAAGCACAGATCGAGGCGTTGATCTGGTGTGAGATCAGCCGTGCGTGGCGCTATCTCGGTGATAGTGTGAAATCCAAAGAGAGCCTTGAGCAGGGAGAGAAGAAATTAAATGACACGGGCATAGTCGCTGGTCCGGCCTGGGCGAAAATTCGCTATCAACAGGGTCATACTTTGTGGTTGGAGGGAAACTTGGTTGAAGCTCTAACGATGGCTAACGAGGCTTTAGGGCGTTTTGAGATTTTACCTACCAGGTTTCAAGAATCAGGTGTGCTTTTATTGCTGACT
>DAOTTL010000676.1:0-3548 GCA_034438135.1 Ktedonobacteraceae bacterium
AGCGGAGAAACGATGAGAGCATTACTACAAAGAGTGAGCCAGGCCAGTGTCACAGTTGATCAAAAGATCGTTGGACAGATAGGTCAGGGACTCCTCCTCTTTCTGGGTGTGGGTCAGGAAGATACCGAGGCCCAGGTTAAAATTCTAGTCGATAAAATTGTTTATTTACGGATATTCGGAGATAGTGACGGAAAAATGAATCGCTCTCTGCTGGATATTCAAGGAGCAATCCTTGTAGTCTCTCAGTTCACTCTCTATGCCAATGTCGAGCGAGGTCGTCGTCCCAGTTTTATCCAGGCGGCCCCTCCCGAACTGGCCAAAGCACTCTATGAACGCAGCCAAGAAGCATTCGCCGCCTACGGTCTCTCGGTGGCCAGCGGCATCTTTGGCGCAACTATGCAGATACAACTTTGCAACGAGGGACCAGTCACAATCTGGCTTGACATATAAGTCGTCCCTGGTAACTACTCAGGTGCCCTCTGCTTGCCGCCTGCGGCGGCGACTAAAAAAGGGATGTCGAGCAAAACGGGCGGGGTACTCCGCCCGTTTTGCTCGACATCCCTTTTTCCCCTGTGGGGTGGGGCAGCCTGTATAGCAGGTACAAAGCTTTTTGTCCTGCTTTTGCAAAAGCAGGGATAATTCACATAAAACACACGCTTACGCTTGAATAGCTACTGCGATAGCGATCGAAAACATCTGAAGATCAGCAATGCTCACGTCAAAAGCGTTCAAGCCCAGCAGGTTAGCTCGCTCAGCAGCATTGCCATGGAGGCGAACGGTAGGACGACCGCTACGCAACTGCACTACCTCCATTTCACGCCAGGCCACGCCATGGAGGCCCGTTCCCAGGGCTTTGCTAATGGCCTCTTTAGCAGCAAAACGACCCGCCAGGCGGGTAACTTTGCCCCGACACTGGCGAATCTCCATATCTGTAAAGACTCGTCTCAGAAAACGCTCACCGTGGTGATCGTAGACCTTACGCACGCGATCTACCTCGATAATATCGATGCCAACCGCGACGTTCACACCTTGAGGAGTACGCAACGGAACGGACAAACCTGCCAGACCCGCAGGACCAAAAAGCCAATCAGGAATTGGCTCTCCCGCCTGACGTACAAGAGGTGTAAACAGAATCGACGAGTCCTCTTCAGTCATTAGTTTCCCTCAACCTGAACGGGTAAAGGTTGTGCACCGATACTGTCCGAAGGCAGAACAGAAGGCGCAGGATCAGTTCCACGTCCCATGCCACGATAGGTAAAGCCCAGGCTACGCATCAATGACGGCTCATAAATGTTGCGTCCATCAATGACAATCGGACGGCGCATCGCTTCTCGAATCCGAATCATGTCCAGCGATTTAAACTCATTCCACTCAGTGACAATCACCAGTGTATCTACATCCTGAGCTACCGCATATGCATCTTCACAGAACGTTATAGACTCCAGGCGCACCCCGGCCCGCTTGAGTTCGTTCAGACCTGTCTCATGCGCCACCGGATCATACACCTGAACACTCGCTCCCTGGCTAACAACCCAGCGAATGATATCTACGGCAGGAGCCTCACGCATATCGTCGGTATCAGGCTTAAAGGCCAGCCCCAATATCCCTATTTTACAGCCACGTAACGTTCCCAGAATCGAGACCAACTTACTAATAACTACCCTGCGCTGATCATGATTAATATCCATTACTGCATGCAACAACTGAGGGTGCAGTCCAGCCTCATCGGCCATATAGGCCAGTGCACGTACATCCTTAGGGAAACAACTTCCACCATAGCCCAGACCAGCATTGAGAAAATGCCTCCCAATGCGCCTGTCATGGCCCATACCAGCCGCCACCTCCTTCACATCAGCTCCCAGTCGCTCACAAATCTGCGCAATTTCATTAATAAAAGAGATTTTAGTAGCGAGAAACGCATTAGATGCGTATTTAATCATTTCAGCAGTATAAAGATCTGTAAGAACGATTGGTGCTCTTAATGACAAATAGAGCGTAGCTACTTTATTGGCCGCCTCTGGATCGGAAGAACCTAGCACAACTCGATCAGGATGCTGGAAATCCGCGACCGCGGAGCCTTCAGCCAGAAACTCAGGATTCGAAACCACACTAAAACGCACATCGCGGGTCAAATGCTTACTCACGATGCGTTTGACCACATCTCCACTTCCCACAGGCACAGTGCTCTTATTGATAATGATAGTATAGTGATCGAGCTGCTCAGCGATGCTCTGGGCCGCCCGCTCGACATAGCTCATATCCGCGCTTCCCTGGTGGGTTCCAGTAGGCGTGTTTACAGCAATAAAAACAAAATCGGCCTCTTTCAAACCCTCAACATAGCTCGTTGTGAATTGTAGACGGCCTGCACGGAAGTTGCGCTCAACTATCTCTTGCAAACCAGGTTCATAAATTGGTAAAATGCCCTGTTTTAGCCGCTCGATTTTTTCTGGAATAATGTCTACACAGATGACACGATTCCCCATATCAGAGAAGCAAGTACCCGTCACCAGACCAACATAACCAGTGCCAATTACACAGATGGTCGCCAAAATAGAACTCCTCACATAGTTACAAATGGATTTTCGTATTTTTCCTCACTAATTGTGGTTGGATCGCCATGCCCCGGAAAAACCACGAGATCCTCATCCAACGGATAGAGCTTCTCTCGAATCGAGACAACAAGGTCCTCATAATTACCGCCGGGAAAATCTGTCCGTCCAATCCCGCGCCTGAAAAGTGTGTCACCACTGAAAAGACAGTAAGAACGGCTCAGCAAGCTAATACCCCCAGGCGTGTGACCCGGAGTGTGCAAAACTTCGAGGGTGAGCGTGCCAAAGGAAATGGTATCTCCCTCTTTTAAGAGAATGTCCGGTTTTCGCTTTACAAGAGGCGCAGGCCGCTTATAGAATTGAGCAGACGACTCATCAGTATAGTAATGAACGTCATCCGCGTGAATTGCCAGCGGAACAGGATATACTTCACTTACTTCGTCAATTGCACAGATATGATCAAAATGACCATGAGTGTTGAGGATATATTTGGGAATGAAGCGCAGCTCTGAGATACGCTCCAGGATACGCGCTGCCTCATCACCTGGGTCGATGATTACCGCCTCCAGTGTTTCTGGACAGGCATAGAGATAACAATTCTCCTGCAAGAGGCCAACCGTTATACAAGCAACTAGCGGCCTCTGCTCATCCTCGCTGTCGGGCATCCCATTGATCCTTTTACTCTATCAAGACTTCTAGATAATCTGCCTGGCTCACTATTTAGAAAGGCAGTGAGTGGGTCGCGACCTGACCATCAGAACACGGTGAGTGCGACACGCAACTCATTATAGCATAGAACGCTGCCACAGGCAGTCCGTGATCCTGTTTTTCACGGACTGCCTGTGCTTCTTCATCGTCGCAGGCGACAGAGCATAAAAGAGAGGTTGGCCTGTTTTGCGGGGCGGAAGCCTCACAAAACAGGCCAACCTCTCTTTTTTAAATAGGGTGGGGCGGCCTACTATGCAGGCCGAACGCCTTTTGTCCTGATTTTGCAAAATC
>DAOTTL010000677.1:0-8273 GCA_034438135.1 Ktedonobacteraceae bacterium
GATGATTATAGATGCCAATCAAAATGGTTATTATATAAGATATTATGTTTTACTATCTGGCGTAATAACAGCTTTTGTTGGGTTGATTGCTCTTGCAACGCGAGGTCGGTTTTTAGTAGATATACTTGGCGGAATCATTATTGTTATCGGTAGTGAATTTGCGCTCATAGATATTGCCTCTGGCATTGTCTCAAACTCATCTGGTGCCTATATCTTGTTCATCATGTTGCTCAACATTTTATCTCTGGCGGTAGGACTTGCCCTCTTCCTTCGTCGCGCCAATGGACTTGGTGGATTCATTTTCGGAATTGTGCTTTTGTTTCTGATATTGTGTGTGTGGGTTGTCATTTCCAGTGAGATTAACGATAACGGTTACGATAACCTGTCCGCTATTCCCCTCTTCGTATGGATCCAGTCGTTTGTCGCTAGCATCTTTACATTTGTCGTTCCACTTGTGAAGCGAAACCAACGCAAGAAGAGCGTTATAGTCAAGGGATAAAGGGATGAGTTTGAAAGCAGCAAAGCTGCTTTCAAACTCATCCCTTTATGGGGAGGGGCGGCTTTGCAAGTCGCTGAAAAGGTAGGGATGATTCATATGACTGCTTTCACTCGTTATCCTGCCAGGTATACTCCATACGTCGAGCGGTCCAGTGCGCGACCTCGGGTCCGTAGAGACGAGCCACGACATGTAGACTCATATCGATGCCCGCTGAGACTCCGGCTGAGGTGATCAGGTGTCCTTCATCAACGACGCGGGTATCGGCGAGCATCTCAATTTGAGGGTATGTTGTGCGCATCCATTCGACGCTGGCCCGGTGAGTTGTGGCCCTATGGTGATCAAGCAGACCCACTTCAGCGAGCAAAAACGCGCCTGTGCAGACGCTGGTGGTCAGTTGGGTCTGGCGGTTTTGTTGATCGATCCAGGCGAGCAGGCGTTTATTCTGACGTTCCCGACGTGTTCCCTGTCCACCTGGCACGACCAGGATGTCCAGCGGCGGGTGTTGATCGATCGTCGCATGAGGTTGAACAAGCAAGTTGCCACGACAGGGAATAATCTGATCGTGTTCAGCGATCGTTAAAACGCGAAAGAGCTGGTGTTCGTCTCCCTGGCGATTGGGGTCGGCGGGTCGGGTCGTTGAGAATACTTCAAAGGGACCAGCGAAGTCGAGTACTTCGACCTCGGGAAAGAGCAGGATGCCAACAGTTGGCGGTGATTGTTCCATGAAATAATCTCGTTTCTTTGTTAGCTAACTCTTGATGAGCGCGAGAGGTCTCGCGGATCACTTGTAGAAAAACTTAACTTCTCTTCCGCATAACAAAAATGAAAAGCCTATGTCCAGAAGCAGAATGAGAGCAAGAAATGGATAGTGTTCATATAGTTTCTAGCATATCATATGAGTAGCGAAATTGAGAAAAGAAAGAGCGCGAAAGGTCAGGAAGAGATATGCAAGAAGAAGAATACTGGCAGGCAGTTCTCCAGAGAGATAAACAGGCTGACGGCGAGTTTGTGTATGCGGTCCGTTCGACAGGGATCTACTGTAAGCCCACCTGTCCTTCGCGTAAACCGTCGCGTGAACAGGTGGCGTTTTTTGAGCAGACAGAGGCGGCTGAGCAGGCAGGTTTTCGAGCCTGCCGCCGTTGTCAGTCGGAGAGTAAGAGCGATGTGCAGGTTGAACTGATTCAGAAGGCCTGTCGGCTGATCGAGCAGCATCTGGATGAGCCGTTAAGGTTGGAGCAGTTCGCGGCTGAGATCGGTTTGAGTCCTTCCTATGCGCAGCGACTCTTTAAACGTGTCATGGGCATTTCGCCACGTCAATATGCTGAGGCGCAACGCCTGGAACGGGTGAAAAGTCAATTGAAAGGGGATAGGTCAGTGACGAGTACAGTTTACGAAGCAGGATACAGTTCCAGCAGTCGTTTCTATGAGCGCACACCTGAACAACTGGGCATGACCCCCACAGTCTATAAACGTGGAGGGGCAGGAATGCATATTAACTATACAATCGCTGATTCCCCCTTGGGACGTTTACTTGTCGCAGCGACCAGGCGTGGTGTCTGTCACATTGGTCTGCATGAGAGCGACGAGGTATTGGAAGGTTCGCTCAAACATGAAT
The DNA here is from genome assembly GCA_034438135.1 of Ktedonobacteraceae bacterium. Lineage (GTDB taxonomy): Bacteria > Chloroflexota > Ktedonobacteria > Ktedonobacterales > Ktedonobacteraceae > Paraktedonobacter. The sequence continues at coordinate 2,115 of DAOTTL010000677.1, forward strand.
ATCCGGCAGCGGAAATCCAACTGGATCAGACGGGTTTGGGTCTCTGGGTAGAGGTGCTGATCCAGCATTTACGGGGTCAGCAGCCTCATCTGGATCTACCGATCGATATACGAGCAACTGCTTTTCAGTGGCGGGTCTGGCAGGAACTCTGTGCCATCCCCTATGGAGAGACGCGTTCGTACAGTGAGATCGCCAGTGCTATTGGTCATCCCACCGCCAGAAGGGCCGTAGCGCAGGCCTGTGCCCACAATCCGGTGCCATTGATCGTTCCCTGTCACCGTGTTGTGCGCAGCGATGGTGGTCAGGGTGGTTATCGTTGGGGCGTAGAGCGAAAAAGCCAGTTGCTTGAGCAAGAGGCAGCGACGAAGCCCGAGGAAGCCAGGACCGCGACTCACTGAATAAGCATCGCGTCCCCAAAGCTAAAGAAGCGATATCGTTCACGTATGGCTTCCTGATAGGCACTCTCCATCAGCGCTTTGGAGGCGAAGGCACTGACCAGCAGTAGCAGGGTTGAGCGTGGCAGATGGAAGTTTGTGATCATAGCATCGACTGACTGGAAGCGGTAGCCGGGGGTGATATAGAGACGTGTCGGGCCGTGGTAAGGGCGGATGTGACCCGCGTTAAAACTGGCTACGCTCTCCAGGACGCGTACCGCAGTGGTGCCCACGGCTACGACACGTCTACCAGAGCGGCGCGTTTGCTGAATAAGTTCGGCTGTGGACTCGTCCAGGTCGATCTCTTCGCTATGAATCTGATGTTCGCGAAAATCTTCCACTTCGACGGGTCGAAAGGTATCGAGTCCCACGTGCAGGGTGACAAATCCCACATTGACTCCTTGCTGACGCAGGCGTTCCAGCAGAACAGGTGTGAAGTGCAGACCGGCGGTAGGTGCGGCGGCTGAGCCTGTTATACGTGAATAGACCGTCTGATAGCGTTCGGGGTCTTGGAGGGTTTCGTGAATATAGGGGGGCAGGGGCATACGTCCCAATTGATCGATCAGTGCGCGTACAGACGTTTGTTGGACCGTAGCGGGTTCAGGTAGGATTGTGAAGCGGACTATGCGTCCACCGGCCTCGGTACGTGAGATAATTTCAGCCTGTAGGCCTGCGGCATTCTCTGAACTGCGGATATGGATCAATGTGCCTTCGTGCAGGCGGCGTCCCGGTCGGACCAGCGTTTCCCAGGTATCGAGACCCAGATCTGACCGTTCGATCAGGAGTAGGATCTCGACATGGCCACCAGTTTTGACGCGTTGACCTTGCAGACGGGCCGGAATGACGCGGCTCTGGTTCGCAATTAAGAGATCGCCGGGATGCAGGTAATCGCCGATATCGTGGAAGTGGCGATGGATGAACGAATTGCTGGCACGATCAATGACCAGCAGACGCGAGGAATCGCGCGGCTCAAGTGGCGTCTGTGCAATCAACTCCTGTGGCAAGTCATAATCAAAATCGCTCATCCGCCACGCAGATGTTTCTAAAATCTGTTCATCATCGTCTACACAACTTAAATGATCCACAATCCATTTCCATTTCCATCGCCCGGGGCATCGAGTTTCAAATGTTGATAGGCCAGGCGAGTGACAATTCGACCACGTGGTGTACGCGCAATAAAGCCTAGCTGTAACAGATACGGCTCATAGACGTCTTCAATCGTCTCAGGATCTTCGCTTGTACTGGCGGCCAGAGTATCGAGTCCTACAGGACCGCCATTAAACTTCTTAATGATCGTTTCGAGCAGATTGCGGTCAGTCTGATCCAGGCCAATCTCATCGACCTCCAGACCCGTGAGCGCTATCTGCGCCACCTCTTTGGTGATCTTGCCATCGGCCCGTACCTGCGCATAGTCACGTACGCGTTTAAGCAGACGGTTGACGATACGAGGTGTACCGCGAGCACGACTGGCGATCTCATTAATGCCATCGGGTTCGGCGGGTACTTTCAGGATCTGGGCTGAGCGGGTAAGGATGTTTGTAAGAGACTTAAGATCGTAGTATTCCATGCGATAAATGGCCCCGAAGCGGTCGCGCAGTGGAGCTGTCAGCGAGCCGACACGCGTTGTTGCGCCGACGACCGTAAAGGGTGGGAGCGAGAGGCGCAAGGCTCGTGCGCTGGGTCCTTTGCCAATCATCACATCCAGAGCAAAATCCTCCATAGCTGAATAGAGACGTTCCTCCACAGGACGGGCCAGGCGGTGAATTTCATCGATGAAAAGAACCTCGCCGGGCTGCAAGGAGGTCAGGAGCGAAGCCAGATCCCCCGCGTGCTCGATGGCAGGACCGGAGGTGGTTTTGAGACTTACACCCATCTCGGCGGCAATGATATTGCAAAGCGTCGTTTTGCCAAGACCTGGAGGTCCGTAAAGCAGAATATGATCAACGGACTCCTTGCGCTTGTGCGCTGCCTCCAACAGGATCTTTAAATTTGTTTTAATTTTCTCCTGCCCGATATACTCGGCCAGACGGCGGGGACGAAGACTGCCTTCAACAGCCTGCTCTTCCTCGCTCATCTCAGGGGAGATGAGACGTTCGGTCATATATTGCTCCTGATAGTTCCTGATGAAACGAGTGTTCTATGGAGATTACATCCTATTATACCAAAGTTCAACTCTGAACGCGAGAGGCAGAACTTTCTTCAGGACTTCACAAAAGGCGCTTCTTTCCACGCCCACCCACCCTTTTGTTGGATGGACGGTGGCAAAGCAGCCGCGCTGCCACCGTCCATCTTCTTCTCCTGGGGAGAGGTCTGGCTATGGCTGGGCCATGACTTTTGCGAAGTCCTGACTTTCTCATTAGAGACATTCTTTCTTGGGAGAGAAGAAAAGGAAATTGAAAAAAATTGCCAACTTTTCCACTGATAGGAAGAATAGTAAATTAGTTCTAAAAACACCGTATAATCAGAAAGGATACTGTCATGGGCTACACTCACTCCTGGGGTTGGGCCGATTCGATCGCCGACGCAAAAAAATTTGCTCGTTGGAGTGCTGATGTGAAGCTTCTGCACGTCGCTTATAATGAGAACCCTCCTCTAAATCCCTTTGATCAGTCGCTTTTTCCTTTTCCCATTCCTAAAAAGCTTGCCGAAGGATGGGACTATACCATTCGTGGCCTTGAGGGCACTGGTGCACCCACTTTTACGCGGAAAAGAGTTTGCTTTAACGGCAACCAGGCAACTGACAATCACTGTGAGTCATTTCTCATATATTGTAATGATCTCAGTTACAGACGCTTTTTTTATTGCAAAACGGCGGGGAAGCCCTATGATCTTCTAGTTACAGCGGCCCTGGTACGCTTTGAACACTACTTTCCGCAACTCGCCATTTACTGTGGGGGAGGTGTGGAAGGTCTGGATGACGCCGCACAACTCTGTAAAAAAGTCTTTGGAGTTGGGCGCAATCCCTTGCTCGATCCGGCCTATTGCCGCTATGTAGACAATCTTTTCGGCGACCGCTCCGCCTGATCATCTCACCGGAGAAGAGGATTATAAGTCATTCCTGACATTTCTGCGGCTTGCAAAGCTGCCCCTCCCTGAGTAAAGCGGAAATGGCTGAGTTTGACAGCAGCAAAGCTGCTGTCAAACTCAGTCATTTCCGCTTTAAAATCTGGCGGCGCAGCCGCCATCAAGAGGATAAGGCAGGACGAGTCTCCACTTGTCCTGCCTTATCCTCTTCTCCTATTTTTACCAGATCTTCTTTTTGAGGACTATTTACCTATTTTTTCATCTTTCAGTGTTAAGAAACCTCAATCGTCTCCTAGTACTTCCTTGTCAGTTCAAAAAAGGGTCAGCGGCATCGGTCTTGCATGATGGTACTTTCTGAAGCAGAAAGGTAATTATTGGCATTGGGAAGATAAAGGAGAAACTGACTTTGGATAGATGGAAGCCACGTAACAAGCGGTGGATGATCTCTTTTGTATTGGGTGCGGTGGGGATTAGTGTGATCCTTCTGGGCCTGATCCTGGGCATTGTTGTATTCCAGCCGAAGGCAGACGGAGCACATGCGGCCAGTGCAGGCACTGTGCACATGTCTGGCACGCACGCTCAGCAAATGCAAGTGAGCGTTTTGCCCATGCATCCCATGTACGACCTGGCCGTAAATATGGACAATGCGCAGGGTCAGGCCTCCTGTATAAACAAGGCTGCCCCGCCACTGTGTTATAGTCCCCAACAACTACGTCAGGCATACCAGGTTGCGCCCCTATTGGCGCGGGGGATTACCGGAAAAGGGCGTATTATTACCATCATTGATGCATTTCAAGATCCAACTATAAGAGATGAGTTACATCTTTTTGACCAGATGTTTGGCTTGAACGATCCGCAGCTTAACATCATAGCGCCCTTTGGGTTGACACCTTTTAATGTAAAAGATCCGGCTCAGACAGGGTTTGCGGGCGAGATTGCACTTGACGTAGAGTGGGCGCATGCGATCGCCCCAGGTGCCACGATTGATCTTGTCCTGGCCAATGTACGTGCAGAGACGGTCCAGGGTCAGCTCAACGCCCTCTTAAAAGCTACTAACTTTGCCGTTCAGCGCAGCCTTGGCAGTGTCATCTCCCAGAGCTTTGGAGCAAGCGAGGATTGTTTGGGAGTGGACTTTATCCAGCAGATGCATAAGATCTTCCAGCAGGCGCGTCGTCAGAAGCAGACCGTTTTTGCTTCGGCTGGTGATCTTGGATCAGCCGCGCTTCACTGTGTGAATGGCAATCCGGTAACGTTGGCGCAGGGAGTCAACTATCCTGCGAGTGATCCGCTGGTATCGAGTGTGGGGGGAACAACCCTGCGAACTGAGCGGAATGGTCAATATAGCAGCGAGACCGTATGGAACGATGCGCAACAGGGGGATGGAGCGACGGGTGGAGGTGTGAGCCAGGTTTTTGGCTTGCCAGCCTTTCAGCAGAACATTCAGAGTGACCGACGAGTGGTTAGTGACCTTTCATTGGACGCCGACCCCTTGACAGGAGTACCGGTGGTCAGCAGCCAGATCATGCCGGGGCAGACCGTACTCATTCCCATTGGAGGGACCAGTATTGGCTCACCCGTGGCAGCGGGTATGGTTGCATTGTTTGACCAGATGGAGGGTAAGAGGTTAGGTTTTCTGAACAGTGCCCTGTATCGTCTGCGCGTTAGTGGACAGGCCCAGCGAACGTTGCACGACGTGCGGCATGGAAACAACGTTTTCGTTTTTCAGGCTAACAACCAGCAAGTTGTAACTGTGCCGGGATTTAAGTCTGTCGTGGGCTGGGATCCTCCAACGGGCGTAGGCACCCCCCAGGCAGTCAACATGGCTGCCCAACTGCCGAACTTTGTGCAGGCCGGTGATGGTGCTGATCTGTAAGTGAAAGAGAAAGGAAAAAAGGGAAGGAAATGGATGAGATTGCAAGCAGCGAAGCTGCTTGCAATCTCATCCATTTCCTTCTTGCAAATAGGGCGTTTGCCCTTTTTAGAAAATCATGTATGCATAAGTACCTGACACTCCTCAATTTTGGCAGTATCCCAATCGAGAATATCAGCGAAATCGTCACGCAGGGCGGCGATAACGGCTTTGCGCTCCTCCTCGTGAGGCATAACTGTCAGACGCCAGACCAGCAGAATGTGGATCTCATCCAAAGAGACCTTACTACGTAAGACATAGCGAGCGATCGTACCAAAGATACGGTGTTTACCACTCGACCGGATCTCTGTCATTTTTCGCTCAAGGGCCTTAATTTGTCCTGTGTACACACGCACCGTAATACTGGTGAGCGACTGACTATTATCGGCCACTGAGATATGCCACTCTGGAATACGGACACGTGGGCGGCCAGACGACTGTCGTCTGTAATTGCGGGCCGCTTCTGCATCCACGACGATTAAGTTTCCAAACCGGAAGGCTGCTAATTTTTCTTTTTCTATATACCCGTACACACTTCTCTCGGAGACGCCAATAATCCTGGCGGCTTCCTTGACCGAAAGATATTCTGGCCAGGGTATAGGGGCAAGGAATGGTGGTAATATCTTAGACAACTTACTTGGGCTTTCCATCATTTCAACCTCCTGACAATTCCGCAACTATCAGCCACTAATGACTATCTGCTAGAAGTTGCATATATTTATGTATACCACACAATTCACAATAATTCAATAATACCGCATTTTTTGATAGAGAAAGGTCAGATTTTCAGGG
>DAOTTL010000678.1:0-14068 GCA_034438135.1 Ktedonobacteraceae bacterium
GCAACTGTTGTGGAGACTGCTCGTTTCTCTCCTGCTGTGGGCGCAGACGGCTCAGATGGAGAGGGTGTAATCCAGTAGCGTTTGCGCTCGAAGGGATAGGTTGGCAGTGATAGCTGATGGCGTTGCTCGGCGGCATGGAACGCGGCCCATCGGAGAGACGCTCCCGCGCACCAGAGCGTACCGCAAGTAGTAAGCAAAAACGAGTAGTCTGTCTCTGGACTTTGAGACTGGTGGAGGGATGCCAGGATCATCTGCTCAGGCTTCCTGGCGGGATGCTGTTTTGCAACCGTCGTCAAAGAATGTTCAGGTCCAACTTCTAGCAAAATGCTTTCGGATTCCTGGAAAAGCATCTCTATGCCCTGGACAAGGTTTTCCTCCATGCGTGCATGTCTGATCCAGTACGCGGGATCAGTTGCCTCTTGCTCTGTAATCCAGTTGCCGGTGAAGTTCGATAGATAGGGTATTTCAGGCGCATGCAAGGGCGTACTCTGCACAAGGGCAGTAAATTGTTCTAAGATAGGGTCTGGCATCTGAGTATAGGAGACGTGGACAGGTTGGCAAGAGGTATCTTGTTCCAACATACGCAAACGGCCCCTGACTGTCACGAGTACCAGAGCATCCGCCAGCGAAAACACTCCCGCCAGACAGGCTGCTACATATTCACCAATGCCTTGCCCAAACATACTCTGGGGATAAACACCCCATTCCATCCATTGTTTTGCCAGGGCATATTCGATCACGAAGAGCGCTGTCTGAGCAATAGCCGAACTCTGAAGAGGCTGCTGCGCAGCCTCTAGCTCTGTCTCAAGGGGAGAGAGAATGGCGCGTATATCCAGCTCTCCATATGGTTTTAACAACTCGATGCAGCGATCGATCTCTGTGCGAAAGCGTGTTGCTGAGGTATATAATCCCAGACCCATCTGCCTGTATGGTGCTTCCTGTCCCGGAAACAGAAATGCTGTACGGCGTGTCCTGGCCTCTTTACAGGTAGTTATCCCCTGTTTCTTCTCCAGTTGACCTGTGGCCTCAGTAACAGAAGAACTGATTTGCATGTATCGATGCTCAAAGGCTTTACGACCAATCTGAAGAGTGAATGCCAGCTCGGCCAGCTCAACCTCAGGAGTGTTTTGTAAGTGGGTGCGTAGATTGGCAAGCATCGTTTCCAGGGCCGAAGCAGTTCTGGCTGAAAGCACGAGCATCTGGCTGGAGCTAGAGGCAGGCAAGCTTGCAGTTGGAGGAGCCTCTTCAAGTATGACATGGGCATTTGTTCCTGACCAGCTAAAGGAACTGACGCCCGCGATGCGTGTGTGCTCCTCTACCTGCCAGGGTGTGAGTTTTGTGGGAATCATCATCATGGGTTGGAGCGGAGGAATATGAGGATTAAGCTGGTGCAGATTGAGATGCGGCGGAATCTCTCTGTATTGGAGGGCAAGCACGGTCTTGATCAGACCAGCTATCCCGGCTGCTCCTGCCAGATGACCAATATTTGTTTTCACCGTTCCAACCATGAGTTGTTGTGAGCGCTCTTTTCCAAGCACAGACTCCAGGGCCGCCATCTCGATTGGATCGCCCAGAGCAGTTCCTGAACCATGAGCCTCTACATAGCTCACGCGTTCAGGAGTGACATTAGCGCGTTCCAGTGCGCTACGAATCACTGCTTCCTGAGCCAGCTTATTTGGGGCTGTAATGCCGTTACTTCTACCATCCTGATTGACCGCCGACCCTCGTACAACAGCCAGAATCGGATTGCCATCGGCATGTGCCTGTGAAAGACGTTTCAACAGAACAATCCCACAACCTTCGCCAAGCACAAAGCCGTCAGCGGATGCATCGAACGTTTTACAATGACCATCAGCCGCAAGCATCCCCATTTTGCAGGCATTGACTACATTTTCGGGTCCGAGGAGTGTATTGACTCCTCCAACGAGAGCAAGGGTGCATTCGTTATTGCGCAAGCTCTGACAGGCAAGGTGCAGCGAAACCAGCGATGAAGAACATGCTGTATCAACGGTCAGTGTGGGACCTCGGAAGTCAAAGAGATAGGCCAGGCGACCTGATACCATGCTTGACGCGCTGCCAGTTCCGAAGTAGGGGTCGTCTATCCATGAGCCATCGCCCTGGTTGATCTGTAAGCGGGTGTACTCAAAGTTGTTCATCATGCCTATGAATACACCGGTCTGACTACCCGCGAGGGAGTCTACAGCAAGGCCTGCATTTTCCATAGCCTCCCAGGAAACCTCCATCAGCAAGCGATGCTGAGGGTCCATGCGTATCGTTTCACGAGGAGACAGACCAAAAAAGCTTGCGTCGAAGAGTTCAAGATCCTCTAAAAAACATCCGTAGCGCGTGTACATTTTTCCCGGCGTATCTGGCGATGGGTCATAATAGTCGTCAATGTTCCACCGCTGAGATGGAATTTCTGTCGTAGCACTTGCGCCCTGTTTGAGCGTTTGCCAGAAGTCCTCTGGCGTATTTGCTCCCCCGGGAAAGCGGCAGGCCATACCAATAATAGCAATGGCCTCATCCTGGATATGGTCAGGCGCGTCAGAAGGTTTGTCTGGCGTCTGCTTCGCCGTTAGGGGTTCAGAATGTTCCTCCAAACTTGCGAGATGTTGAGCCAGGCGAGTGATGGTTGGGTAGTCATATATGAGTGTATGAGGAAGTTTACGCTCCAGGAATTCCTCAAGTTCGCCGGACAGGCTAACAGCTTCGGTAGAAGTGAGTCCATACTCTTTGAATGGCAGGCTGATATCTATCTCTGCCGGTTGTACCTTAAGAAGCTGGCTTACATTCTCTATCAGCCAGTGTTGTATTGCTGCTACTGAAACTGGTTTGTTATGACCTGTAGGGCGATAACCAGCTTGCAGGGCGTGATCCGCGTTATTCATTCTGCGTCTCCGGTTTCTCTTGTGAGTGCTGTATACTCTTTCTCCCTGGCGTTATAGCGTGGCTGAAGAGCGAAAAAACAACTGGCTCTCAGCCTGAACCTTTCTTTATTTGCCCATCGATCCAGCTTTGTCAAGGCTCTCCTTTAGGAGTTCTACAAGGGAATAGAGGTCAGGTTTTTTGAGTATCGAGTAATGGTTGCCGGGTATGGTATGGACATCAAGTTCCCCGGTTGCAAGAGCTTGCCAGCCGTGGGTTCTATCATGCTGGTACTTTTCATTGAACGGCATGGTTGTAAAGATGGTCAATCGATCGGTGTACACACGAGGTTGATAGTGACGCAAGGCCTCGATATTCCTTCTGTAGATCGCAAACATGGCCTGGAGCTGCGCCAGTTCGAAGTCGGGCGGCATGCTATTCGTCTGCTTTGCGCGTAGATAGACCTGTATCAGTTGTTCATCTGCCGCGAGTCCCTGTAACTGAACAGAGTTGGCGGAGAGCTTCTGGCTAAACACTCCCTCCAGATCTTCACTGAAAAGCTGGAGCAGTGTTTTCTCGCTCTGCCTTTGGGGCGTCGGCAAATAGCTTTCGATGAGCGCGAGGAAGGCAACTTCCTGGCCTTGCTGTCGTAACTGTTGGGCCATTTCAAAGGCGATAACCCCACCCATCGACCAGCCTCCGAGCAGATATGGACCCTTCGGCTGTATTTCTTGCATTTCTACTATATAGGAGCAGGCTATCTCTTCTATCGTCTGGAAAGGAATGTGCTGCTGAGACTGTTTGGGAACTTGAAAACCGTAAAATGGTTGCTCTGACCCTAACTGGCGGGCGAGTTCTGCATAGCAAATAACCTCGCCCCCGATGGGATGAACACAGAAGAATGGGCGCTTTGTCCCTGTCGATTGAATTTCGACCAGAGCTGAATGCGTCTTAGACCAGCGGCGTTGGAGCAACTCGGTCGCCAGTTGTCCAGGTGTCGCTTTCTGGAAAAGAACCGCGATGGGAAGTTCCTGCTGAAATTCGCGCTGTATTTTCGCCATCAAACGTACCGCTATGAGAGAATTGCCTCCTAGCTCGAAAAAATTATCATGGATGCTAATCGGGCTGATTTGTAAAAGGCTTTCCCAAATTTGAACCAGCTTTAATTCGATTTCACTCTGAGGGGCAACGTGAGTCTTTGCTCGTTCTCTGAAGCCTTCTGGTACAGGTAATGACTGATAATCTATGCTCCCATGTGGTGTTATTCGTAGCGTGTCCAGTAACACAAAGGCTGCTGGCACCATGTAGATCGGCAGATAGTGCGAGGTATACCTGCGCAGATCGCTGATCGTCGCTTTGTGTCCTTTCCGCAACAGCACATATGCTACCAGATGCCTCTCGCCTGATGTATCTGTGTGGACCTTGATTGTCACGTAGCGTACAGCAGGGTGCTGGCTTAATGTTGCCTGAACTTTGCCCTGTTCGATCCAGATGCCACGTGTCTGAAACTGGTCATCTATGCGCCCAAGAAGTTCAATCGTGCCATCGGGTAAATAGCGTGCCAGATCGCCAGTTTTGTACAGGCGAGCGCCCGGATTTTTGCTGAGGGGATCTGCAATGAACTTCTCTGCTGTTAACTCTGGATTATACAGGTAACCTCGTGCGACATTAGCACCACCAATATACAGCTCGCCTGGCAGATGCACCGGTACAGGTTCCAGTAAACTGTCCAGAATAGCGATCTGCGTATTGGCCAGAGGGTGACCTATGGGAGTGGATGTATACCTGTGCTCATCTTGCTCTGGTTGTATCAGATAGGTTGATGCTCCAACTGTAGACTCATTTAAACCATACTGGTTAAAGATCGTACAGGCAGGGTGCTCTGTTTTGAGCTTTGTGAGCCAACTCCACCTGGAGCTTTCTCCTGCCAGGATCAGGCATTGGCGCGGCATAAGAGGCTCGTCTGGCGTTAAGGCATGCAGTGCGGCCAGATGCGTGGGCGCAATGCTCAGGTACTCTATAGGGTGCTCCTGGAAGTAAGCAAGCAGTTTTCTGGCATTGCCTGTGTCCTCTGGTGGGAGCATATGTAGAGTACCGCCCGCGCACAGCGTGGGATAGATGGCCGTAACCGCTAATGTAGCCGTTAAAGGCTGAAGCAGCGCGAAGGTGGAACCTTGCGTTATCGCAATCTGCCGCGAGAGAGTCCGCGTATAGTTCAGCAATTGTCTGTGTTCTACAACGACGGCCCTGAGCTTTTCTTGCTGGTTGGAAGAAAAAAGGACATAGGCAGCGTGCTCACCTTTCACCTGGTCAGGGAGATTCGCGCAGCTTTCTTGTGCGATTGAGGGCCAGTCTGTATTGAGACAGAGCAGATGCACATTCTGCTCAAGAACAATCTGCCCTTGTAGGGAAATCAGTACAGCCGCCCGAGTCTCCTGCAAGCGCAAAGCTAACTGCTCTGGCGCATCGTCCGGGTCCAGCGGTATGTATGCTCCACCAGCTTTGAGTACCGCTAAAAGCGCAATTAGCAGATCCGCCGTACAGGGTAAACTAAGACCAACCAGTACCTCTGGCCCAACGCCCAGGCGGCGTAAATGACGAGCAAGTTGATTGGCTTTCTGATTAAGCTGCGCATAGCTTAAGACCTCTGTCTGTGTTACCAGGGCCAGCGCTTCAGGAGTGCGGGCAGCCTGGACCTCGAAAAGACGCTGGATTCCCAGCTCTTGCTCAAGTGGTTGCAGTTCCTGGTTGGCATTGTGCCATGTGAGTAGGAGTTCTCGTTCCTCCTCTGGCAAGATCGGTAGTTGCCAGATGTACTGTTCAGGTTGGACAACCACCGTTTCGAGCAAGGTATGCAGACGGCGGGCGAAACGCGCAATAGTCGTTTCATCGAAAAGGTCGGTATTGTAGAAGAACACACCAACCAGTTCAAGGCCCTCATCGGTTCTCTGTAATCTCATACGCAAAGAGAGGTCGAACTTCGCCGCGATGTTTCTTTGCGTGAGGCCCTCAACGTCGATCTCAACATGTCGCTCGGTTCTTGCAGGTATATTGTCAAAATGGAACATCACCTGAAAGAGAGGAGCATAAGCATAAGCACTGTCGCGTTCTGGTCGAACAATATGCAGGACTTGTTCAAGTGAAACATCCTGGTGGCCATAGGCACCCAGAGCTAAGGTACGCACCCGCTGCAAAAGGGTACGGAAGGACGGATTGCCTTGCATGTCCGTGCGCAGAACAATCGTATTGACGAAGCAGCCAATCAGCTTTTCAAAGTGAGTCTGCGTGCGGTTGGCGATAGGGGTTCCAATGAGAATATCTTCCTGACCACTCAGACGGCACAATAAAATTTGAAAGGCCGTAAAGATCGTCATGAACAGGGTTACGCCTTCATTATCTGCCAGTTCTCGTAGCGCTCGAAAGAGAGGGGGCGGCAGAACAAAGTGATAGCTATTGCCGTTGAAGGTCTGCCTGGCAGAACGTGGTCTATCGGTTGGCAGGTGCAGTGGGCCAGGGAGATTGGCTAATTGATGCCTCCAGTATGACAACTGTTGTTCGAGCAGTGTACCCTGTAGCCGTTGGCGTTGCCAGAGAACGTAATCAACGTACCGAATGGGTAAATCGGGCAATGGTGAGTCCTGCCCATGTGAGAACGCTTCATAGAAAGCTCCTATTTCCTCTCGTAGAATATCGATCGACCAACCATCGCAGGCGACATGGTGGATTGTAATCATGAGCACAAAAACAGTATCTGCTGTTTGAATCAGCCTGGCCTGTAAGAGCAGATCTTGACCGATAGCAAAGGATGATAATGGTTGTTGTTGCAAAAGATGCTGCTCTTCTTGCTCTTGCTGTGCCAGACTCAGGCTACGCAGGTCGATCAGGGGAACGGGAAAGTCTGACGGTGGACAAACTCGCTGCATAGGGATGCCATCAACTTTGAAGAAAATTGTGCGCAGGGGTTCATGGCGGCGCACAATTTCATGCAGGCTACGTACAAGGGCTTTGACGTCGAGATTGCCAGTGATCCGTGACGCGAAGAAAATATTGTACAGTGGAGTGCCTGGATCAAGTTGATCTATCAGCCAGTAACGTTGCTGCATAAGAGAAAGAGGAAATAGCTGCTCTCTCACGTCAGCTTCCGTCTGGAGTGGCTCTGTGCTGGCTTCCGATAGGAGCGGAGCGGGAGAAGAGAGCGCTTCTTTTTGGAGCAGTTTTTTGAATAATTCTTTTTTGCCTGCCGATGCATTCAGCACGCCGGTGAGTTTCATATGTGAAGGGCGAGGCTGTTTGCGTTTCTTCTCTGCTTGTGGGTCAGGCAAGGCTTTGCGGTCGATTTTGCCATTGCTTGTCTTGGGCAAGCTTTCCAAAAAGACGAAGAAGGTTGGGAGCATATAGTCAGGCAAACGACGTTTGAGGAATGCCAGGAGTGTATCTTCAAGATCTTTGCGTGGCGCGATGGACACGACATAGGCTACCAGAATAAGGTAATCGCCACCGTTTGCTGGCTTCCGCGCCAGGACGACTCCTTCCTTGACTTCGGAATACTGGCGGAGTACGCTCTCGATTTCACCCAATTCGATCCGGTGTCCACGAATTTTAACCTGCTGGTCGATGCGGCCCAGAAATTCTAGCTGACCATCATGACGATAGCGTGCCAGATCGCCGGTACGATAGAGATGGGCACCAGGCTGCTGGCTAAAAGGATCGGGAAGAAAACGTTGGGCCGTCATTTCCGGGCGTTTCCAATAGCCACGCGTCACGCCTGCACCTCCCAGATACATTTCACCGATGCTACCGTGGGGTACCTGCTGTCCATCGTGATCGAGGAGATAAATCTGGCTACCATCGAGAGGATATCCGATAGGCACATTTTCACCATGCTCATCCCGGTCCAGGAGGGACCAGGTGGAATAGGTTGTGTCCTCGGTTGGACCATACAGGTTATAGATGCGTTGTACTCCTGGGAGAGCGTAGAGTCGTTCTACAAGTGGACGAGGCAGCGTTTCTCCGCAGAATGTGATCACACGCACAGAGTCTGGCAACGTAGTTGTGCGGGCCAGTTCGGCCATGACCGAAGGAACCATATTGAGAAGAGTCGCCTGACCTCGCGCTTCCCCCTCAGGCAGATGCAAGCCGTTCTCGACCAGGTAGACGGTTCCACCGCAGCTCCAGGGAACAAAGATTTCAAAGATTGAAAGATCAAAACAGACCGAAGTACCTGCAACCATGCCTCGCACGTCATCCAGCGTAAAAGTGTTCAAGGCCCAGTCGATGAGAGCTCTGGTATTGCGGTGGGCGATACAGACTCCTTTGGGCAGACCCGTCGAGCCAGAGGTATACATGACATAGGCTAGATGCTCTCCTTCGACAAGGTTCTCAAGGTTCTCCTCCCAAAACGAGGGCCACGCCTCTTCATCGCCGATGTGATCAAGATAAAGCTGTGTGGCCTTATTGCCTTGCCAGAGGTGCTCAAGAGAGGAGGTCGTAAGCAAGAGAGACGCACCCGAATCTTCAACCTGGAAGCGTAGTCGATCAGCGGGATAGGCCGGGTCCAGCGGCACATACGCCCCACCAGCTTTAAGGATTGCCAGCAGTGCGATGAGCAGATCGGCTGTGCGAGGCAGGCAGAGTCCAACCAGAGCCTCTGGCCCTATGCCTAGATGGCGCAACCGATGAGCAAGCAGGTTGGCCTGGCGATTGAGCTGTGCATAGCTCCAGGTTTTCCCTTGTACTACGAGAGCAGGGGCCTCTGGTGTTCGTGCAACCTGAGCCTCAAAGAGTTGGTGGACACATTTCCACTCGTGGGATATCTCTGCCTGAGCAGCATTGTTCATTTCAAGGGTGGCACATTCTTCCGTTTGCTGCCAGAGAGCGTAATCGATGGTATGGCGATTTTTCATTGTATGTATCTTGCTCCTTCAATCGAATGTAGAGAAACGTTAGCTGACCTGGCTTTCTGCGACTAATCTTGCTTGTACTTCGTCTTCTGATAACTCTGTGACAGAGAGCAGAAGCTCAATAGTTCTCTCAACATGCGCCCTGGTACTTTCATTGTTCATTAAGGCTTCGGCAAACGTGGCGATTGTTGGAGCATCAAAAACGAGCTGGAGCGGGATTTCTATCGTGAGAATGTCCTGGATTTGCACCAACAATTGTGTTGCGAGCAGGGAATGTCCGCCTATTTTGAAAAAATTGTCGTAGATGCCAACCCATTCCACCCCTAATGTCTGCGCCCAGATTTCTGCCAGAATCTCTTCTAGGGGTGTGCGTGGTGCCGTTTCGTCTTCCTGGTCTGAAGATGGTTGTTCAGGGGTAGACGAGTCCTGAAGATCTGACCTGCCGTGCAGGCGTTCTTTGTTCCAGTTTGCCAGCGCTTGACGTTCCGTGGCGGTCAGATCGGGCATGGTTCTAACTGGCTGCATGGGGTTTGTCGTTACACTGTCCAGCAGTAATAAGAAGTGCGTCCGAATGTCTTCAACTGTTGAGGCATCGAAGAATTCAGCAAGATAGAAAAGCTCTCCTGCAAGTTCTGTTCCATTGTCCCACAGCCCTAAAACAAGATCGAATTGAGAGACATCTACCGCAATGTTGTGAGCCGGTGCGTGTTTTTTTGACGAACTCTCAGGTGCTTGCTCCGCATTTTGGAAATCGAGCAAGATCTGGAAAAATGGATTACGGCTCTTCTGGCGTTCAGGGGCGAGGTCCGCCACTAATTTTTCAAAAGGCACATCCCGGTTAGCATAAGCGCTCAGCGAGATAGTGCGTACGGACTGGAGGAGCGCCTGGAACGTGAGATCTCCTGAGAAGTCAGTACGTAATGCCAACATATTGATAAAACAACCGATAAGTGGCTCAAACTCTGGTCTGGAGCGACTGGAAATCGGTGTACCCACAACAATATCGTCCTGTCCACTGTACTGAAAAAGGAGTAACTGAAAGGTAGCCAGTAGAACCATAAATACCGTGGCACCCTCGCAAGATCCCAGATCTCTGAGCTTTGCCGTCACCGATGCAGGCACAGTAAATGAGATGCTGGCTTTATGCGCATTTTGCACAAACTGACGGGGGCGATCTCCATAGAGAAGGGGCTGGTTAGAGATAGTAGCGAGCGTCTGCCTCCAATAGGTCAGTTGTTGCTGCCAGAGATCTCCCTGAGACCGCTGTCTCTCCCAATAGGCAAAATCAGCATACTGAAGTTCCAGTTCTGGTAGGGGAGAGGGCTGGTCTTCTTGCAATGCCGAGTACAGCGTGCGCAGTTCCTTCTCAAAGATATCCAATCCCTGACTATCACAAAGAATGTGGTGGATAATACTCACCAGGAGAGTCTCTGTCTCTCCCATTCTGATCAGCAAGGTGCGCCAGAGGAAATCTTGCGCCAGGTCGAAGGGTTTTTGGGCCGCGCTTTGGATAATATGCCGTGCCTCTTGTTCGCGTTCAGCTTCAGGTGTGTGCTGTAGATCGAACTCAGGGACGGATAATTGGGCCGCTGCATCTGCATATGGATGGATTATCTGATAGACCTGTCCATCACTGAATGCAAAATTTGTGCGGACTATTTCGTGACGCTGCATAATTGCTAAAAGCGCGTTCGTAAGGATAGTTGTATTCAGAGGAGTGTGGATACGAGACGTTTTCACTTCATTATATGCTGTGTTGCCAGGATCGAGCTGATGCATAAACCAGAAACGCTGTTGGGCAAACGACGCTGGCGCTGGCAGGTTTTGAGGGCGCTGAGGAATAGGATCGAGCCTCTCTTCCATCGAAGCGATGCTTTGTCGCCGTTTTTCCAACAAAATCTGTTTGGTTGTGGATAAATTGGACCTTCTTTGGGCAAGATTTTCGCTCATCGGCATTTTTTGTTCTCCATATCTGTGCTCTATTGCTCTGTCAAACGTCATTTGACGGTTTGCCTCTCTCCCCACCCCTGGCAAGGGGGGGAGAGAGAACCTGGGCGTCCAGTCAAAGGGCTGCGCCCTCTGTACTCCTGCTTTGCTCAACCGCCTGACAGACCACTATAGGCTTCGTCGTGTGCTAAGCGGTCTGACAACGAAGTGTTTCTATGACATTTTCTATCTCAGGTAAGGGATGGACTATCCGTTGTTGGAGTTGAGCATACACAGCCTGAATACGGTCGAGTTGCTGTTTCATTTCTTCTTCGGCATCCGGTTTTATCCCTAAGAGTATCGGGCTGCTTTTTAAAGAAACGGTGATCTCGAAAAGTCTTTTGAAGCAGGCTACTACCTCGAAAAACTCTAAATGTTCTATGCTGTGACCGGCCAGACGCTCATACTCTCTCAGTAGCGCTTCTGCGAGTTCTCCCGCACCTTGTGATCTCTGAAGCAGGAGTGTCCAGGCAAGATCAAAACGGTAGTCTGAGACTTTGGTTCCTGTCCAATCAATGACGAACAGCGTTCTATCATCTCTGATCAGCACATTTTCCAGATGAAAATCTCCGTGAAGGATTGATAAGCGTTGTCGCGTAATCGCTGAACTTCTCTCTTGCAGCCATGTCAGGACAGGATCAAAAACTCCTGGTAGCCACTGCTCAGTCATACTTTTGGCCCAGATAAACCAGGCATGAATAACATCCTGCGTCTGGTACTGGGCTGGATCAGGAACAAGCGTTTCCCAATTCAATGTGTGCAGATCAACATATAACTGACAGCAGCGCGTGAGTAATGCCCGTTGATGTTCTTGCGATGCCTGCTCAATCAGGTGGGCAGCACTCTGACCTTGAATTTTTTCCATAGCCACTCCTGCCCGTCCGAAAGGAGAAGTTTCCAGTGCAGCAAACATGGCGCGTGGTACTGGATACCCGGCGTTTCCAAGCAAGCGGAGACTCTGAAATTCGCTTCTTGCCTTCCTTATCCCATCCTGTCCATGATAGAGCTTCAAGATTGCTTCAGCGCTTTTCTGCTCGTGATCCTCTTCGTACTCCAGATTCAAACAGAGAATGTCACCTTCCCACCCGGTACTGATATTTGTGCAAGTAACGACCCGAACGTGCGATTTCCACGGAAATGCGCGTGTATAGAGGGAAATAAAGTGTCCTTTATCCTCATATTCGTCAGCTAACTCTAGTTTACGCATTTTCTGTAGAAACTCCTTACGTACATTCCTGGTAGTCGGTCAAAGCTCATGAGAAAGGTTCTCTCAGAGCGGGAGTGCAGAGGGCGCAACCCTTTGCCTGGGGTCCGGGGCTTTGCCCCGGTCCCTCTTCTCTTTGCCGCCTTCGGCGGCAACGCTTTCCAATGAAGTTGGACAGACTACCGGAAGACTGGTGGCGAAGGTACAACCGGTAATTCCATACTCAAACCAATCACCTTCAGCTTTTTCGCCAGCGAGTTTTGTCCGTAGCGCTGCGTGAGCCAGGGATCTTCATGTCTGATAAGCAAATCAGGGATATCAGCCTCCTTGGGAGCCAGGGCATCTATAGCTGCCGGGGCATAGGTGTGAATGGCGGTTCGGATAACTTCTCCGTAGGCGGCATCCTGTTGCAGCATATCGCGCAGAAGCTTGACCCCGAAAAGCACATGACGGGACTCATCACGCGCAACAGCAGTAAAACCTCCGCGAAAAGCGGGTAAGAGGTTTTCCTGACGGAATTGCTCAAGCAAACGGCGTTGTCCGGCCACCCCCATCGTACCTTCAGTAATGAGATGGTACAGTGTGACTCCCTCAACCAGTAGTGACATGTTTTGTGGTTCACGCTGTAAACGCTGTGCTATATCCGTCAATGCATCAATCAGGATAAAGCGCTGAGATGGGCTTAAACATTCCTGCGCAAGCAGTAATCTTTCTTCGATCCTTTCGTTATCAACATTGAGCACTTCTTTGAAGAAGCGATCGAAGAAGATGGTATGGCGTGCTTCATCGACTAACTGTGTCGTAGCAAAGAAGCGCATCTCCTCATCAGGCATGGCAATGATATAGGGAGCCAGTGACTTCGTGACAGAGGATTCACCCTGAAAGAAAGATGCTAAAATATCGATAAGAGTACTCCACGTATCTTCTGGTAGCTGATTCCATTGCCCTACATCAAGGGTAAAATCAATATCCTGAGCCTGCCATTGCTGGCGCTCCCAACGATAATAGAGTTCCCGGTAGGAAGGTAGATGAACCATTCCCTGATCGATGATTTGCAGTACAGTATCGATTGGTGTTTGCTGTAACTGCTGCAATGAAGCCAGTTCGGGTGCTAGATCGACAGACATAGATCCTCCTTCTCTGCAAGATGAGTTCTACAACGCAGTGAGAAACTTTCAATCAATTCCATGTTTTCAATGTGTCCTGTAAAAATGCCTGCTGGCAGGCGCGACGTTGCAGTTTGCCGCTCGATGTCTTCAAGATTTCGCCTGTTTTGAGAAGGAGAATCTTGTGTGCTCGCACCTCATGTTGTTCATTGACGGCTTTGCGCACGCTTCTGACAATCTCTTGCATGTTTAGCGGAGACTGTGCGGTTGTGTCGGAAAAGTGTATTTGAGGGCTGTCGCGATGATTGACCTCGGCGAGAATAATCAAGTTTTCTGTCTCATGTTGTTCATGTGAGAAGGCTACGCAATGACCGCTGCGGATGGCTGGATGGGCTTGCTCAACAGTGAGTTCGATATCCTGAGGATAGAGGTTACGTCCATCCAGGATGATCAGGTCTTTGATGCGTCCGGTAATAAAGAGCTCTTCATCCTGAAGGACGCCCAAATCGCCAGTGCGCAGAAAGGGGCCTTCCCCGCTTGCCAGATAGGCTTGAAAGGTTCGGGTCGTTTCTTCAGGACGTTTCCAGTAGCCCCGGGTGACACCCGGACCAGAAACCCAGATTTCTCCTACCTGGCAGTCTTCGCAGCGCTGCAACGTTTGGGGATCAACGATCACGATTTGCTGATTCTTGATGGACTTTCCACAGCTAACCAGATATTTCACCTGCTGCTCGGACCCAGCGGCATTTTCTACGTAGCCCTCCTCCAGGCGTTGCTTGTTGATTGCCTTGACATAGTGGGCTTCCCCTGCGTATCCGCTGGCGACAAGGAGAGTGGCTTCAGCCAGGCCATAGCCGGGTCGAAAGGCAGTTTGCGGAAACCCACATCTGGCAAAGAGACGTGAAAAACGCTCAAGTGTCTCGTGGCGCACGGGTTCCGCCGCATTAGCCGCACCGGTCCAGCAACTCAAATCAAGCATTGCCAGATCCTCAGTGGTCACGCGCCGT
>DAOTTL010000679.1:0-3531 GCA_034438135.1 Ktedonobacteraceae bacterium
TAAAATACGTATTAAATGGATTGAGCGAGCATAAACAGATGCACCAGACTGACTCGTCTCAGAAGATGTTGCAAGCAGTTGCTCAGATTCCTGGGGCGATAGGCTATATTGGTTTACCATCGCTCGACAGGACCGTTCATACACTGGCGATGGATGGAGTGCCAGCGAGTACAGAGACAATTACCTCAGGCAAATACCTTTTTTGGGGATATGAACATATGTATACTATGAGTCATAATCGCAATCCGATTTTGGCAGCTTTCTTGCAATTTATGCTTACCATGCAGGTTCAGCAAGAGGCTACCCATATGAGTTACATACCGCTTGTCCAGGTTCCATTTCCTTCGCCATCATCTGAAGCTCAACCCGGTGTGAGTGGAGCGGCAGAGTAGTGTGATGGACCAGGAGAAAGAGGTTGTCGGATCATGCACTTGTTGAGTTTGTTTCATTTTCGACGGTTTATTCATCTCTCCAGGAAAAAGCGCTCCTCTCCTGGGAAGCGCCCTTCTCGTCTGCACATGCCGATTGCCTGGCGTCTTGTGCTCGGTTTTTTTCTTGCCGCCCTACTTGCTGCGACGGCAACTGGCATCGTCGGTAGTCAACATGCTATGCTGCTGAGCCAGCAATCGAGCTTTTACCAGACGTTACTGCGGCTGAATACTGTACTTACCGATGGAACCTCTCTTCTCAAATCGATCGATGCGCAGACGACGATTCTGTTGAATGATGCGAGCATTGCCAATTCTGAGCAGAGTATCCTATCCTCGGATGAGCAGGAACTGCGTTCGCTTTTGGCACGTTATAATAGTGTACTGCTCGGTTATGCTTCGCATGATCTACTCTCTCAGCATCCTGAGCAGGTCGCGTTACTTGATTACAATCCAACCCTCCTGATCGAACAACAGCGTACCTATATCGCAGGCTCTTTGCAGACCTGGCAAATATATGCCGATATACAGGATCGTCTGTTGCAGGAGGTTACTATAGGAGAGTTTGGTCTGGCGCAAGAGCTGACTCGTCTACAGGGAGAGCCTGCTTTTGCGGACTCGCTCGGTGCCTTGCATTCGCTTTTCCAGTTCAACGATCGATTGGCTGTGGCGATCGACAATGGAGCTACCAACGAGACCGGTCAACAGATCATGGCTGCCATTCTGGGAGCGATCTTTACTTTTCTGGGTGTGATGCTTGTGGGCATCTTACTCTCTCGTACTCTTTTGCTCCCTCTAAAGCAGCTCCACCAGGTCACTCAGAAGGTCGAGCGGGGTGTCATAAATGCTCGTGTGGAAGTACTAGGTACTGATGAGATTGCAGATGTCTCGCGCTCGGTGAATGCTATGCTTGACTCGTTAGTGGAGGCACTTGAGCAGAGTTCTGCCGCTAAGGAGCAGGTAAATCGTGCCTATCAGCAGCAGCGCCGAATCAATGAGATGAAGGATCATTTTATCCAGAATGTGAGTCACGAACTGCGGACACCTCTGACCGAGATCTATGGGTTTTTACAGCTTCTTCGTGAGCATCAGGGACGCCTGGATGCTGCAAAGCAGGCTCTTTTTCTTGATCAGGCACTCAGTGGATGCGAAGATTTGCTGGCTCTCTTTGCCACGATCCTTGATGCGGCGGAGATAAGGACAGTAGTGAAAGCTCCCCACCTGGAGATCTTGTCTCTCAAGGCAGTGGTTGAGCGACTCCTGGAACATAGTGATCCCCGTGAGCGAGCGCAACATCCAGTGTACCTGGAGGTACCAGATTCTTTGAATGTATGGGCTGACCTTCATTATCTGCGTCAAGTGTTGCGGAACTTGCTTTCCAATGCTTTCAAGTATACTCCACCTCAAACCCCTATTGTGATCAGTGCAGATGAGCGCGGGTCGGAGGGAGATAAAGAGACAGAGCATTCTCAGGTCTGGATTTGTGTAAAGGATGCTGGCCCCGGTATTACCAAAGAAGAGCAGAGCATGTTGTTTCAGCAGTTTGTCCGCCTTAAGCGCACTCTGTCAGGAACGATTCGGGGAACGGGTCTGGGACTCTATCTCTGTCGGCAATTCATTGAGGCCATGGATGGACATATCTGGGTCGAGAGTTCTGGGATTGCGGGTGAAGGGAGTTCTTTCTGGCTGACTCTTCCTTCTGCCTTACCTCGCTCTTCTGACTTAGAAGAGCGAGATCTGCTGTCCTTTAACTTCTCAGTGGGTGCGCTCCTACCTCAATCGGCAGATAATGGATAATGAAGCTAAGAGCTTTTGACGATCGCAATGGAGCCACTCTGGGTATGAAGTGAGAGAGAAGAGCGCGGTGCTGTTCCGACTGTGTTAGTAGCGAAGTCGTTTTCAACACTACCAGATCCAGTGCTGGCATCCAGGATAAAGGCCGTGTTGCCGGGCAATGTGAGATCAACGTCGCCGCTGGAGGTTTGCATCCTGTATGAGCCGTGCGGATCAAGAGAACCGGAGAAACGGACCGAGCCACTCTGAGTTTGTAGGAGCGATTTTCCGCTCAGTGTCATGTTTGTGGCGATAACATCGCCGCTCCAGGTATGAGCGTTTACCTGTCCTGTCACTTGTTGCATCTTGATTGTGCCACTGGAGGCTGAGACTGTCAGAGGACCGTTGATAGAGGTTGCAGTGACATCTCCGCTGTCCGTCTGTACATTCACAGGTCCATGAATCGTATCCACGTCAATGCTGCCATTACCGGTTGACGCTGTGAGTCCGTTGCCTCCGTGGACATCGATCGAACCACTATTGAGTGTAATCTGGATCGCAGTAGTGTCAGGTATAGTGATGGCGAAGTCTGTATTGGTAGACCAGGGGTCAACGCTTACAGCAATCTGGTCATTTCCATGACTGTTCAGTGTGTGGTTTATGAGTAGCTGAAGGCTATTGGCCTGTGGTGCTAGTGTTGTACCGCCTTTGCGAGGAGTAACTGTAATGACGTTTGTATGGCTGGGATAGATGGAGATGTTGCCTGTCTGTTCTTTAAGCGTGAGCAGAGCGTTGGGTTTGACAGATAAGCTCTGTGGCTCGATGGTACCGGTGTTGTTCAGGCCTGCGATACCGTGAGAACTCTCATGGGTGAGTACGAGCATGGAGAGAATGACCAGAAAGGCTAGAATCACCAGGAGTGCAACGAATAGCCATACCTTTCGTCGGTTATTGGAAGTAACGGGTCTATATATATTCATGGTCAGGTTCCTCTCTACTATATCCTGATGCCTCTTCGGGGCTACATAACTATCACGGCGTGCCCAGATATTTCGTTTCTACTCAAATGCTCTTTCTGCTACCTCTCCTCATCCTTCTGTCCTATCCTTTCCTGGAGAGCGCTCCTACCTCTACTCACAGGACTTTGCTGGCGAAAGACACTGCTGATCGAACTTGCCTCCTCACATGTAGAGGTTTTTCGCTGATCTGCTGCATCGTCCTGGCATGCCACCCCACCCCATTTCACATGAGTCATCCCTCACTTTTCTGCGGCTTGTAAAGCCGCCCCCTTACACGTAGAGGTTTCTTGCCGATCTGCTGCGTCGGCCTG
>DAOTTL010000680.1:0-8808 GCA_034438135.1 Ktedonobacteraceae bacterium
CAACTGCCTGACCTTTCCCGATGAAAATGGAGAAGCAGAAAAATCTGCATGGCTAATGGTAGTAAGATAGCAAGCTTGAGGGGACTATAGTTCAGTGCCAGCACCCACCAGCGCACCTGGAGAGGGTCCGTTGTAGAAGGGAGGATCAAGATAGATTAAATCAACACACTTATCGGCCAGATGGGTTCGTACAATGGGGAGGGATCTGGCAACGGCTGAAAAGCATCTTTTGAGAAGCCCTGGGAGGGACGACAAGCGCTCAATTGTTTGATCTTAACCTGTAGTGCTATAATACTACAGGCGTTACTAATACCCACACATGAAAACAAACCACCGCACACAAGCCTCACTGGCCCGGTGAACACCTGTCTACCAGACCAAACGGCTATACAATAAATTGGATAGATATTAAAAAAATCATGGATAGAGCCTTCGTCGATAGCGTAGACCCCTGTGACGTTGCAGGCTTGTGGTCCATCTCCTGGGAGCAGATTTCTCTCCGATCCGCTCTGGAGTTGGCAGCCAGACGCGCCTCTCAGACTCATGTAGCGACGCTCGCCAGTCTGGTCCTGCCTGCGCCAGAGTGTGACCCGCTACAGATCTTTCGTGCCTTGCAAGATGTATTTCCACAACAATGTTTTTACTGGGAGCAACCATCCCGTCATATGGCCCTGGTAGGTGCTGGCGTTGCCCTGGAGAGTGTTGCTAACGGACCCGAACGTTTCACCAGCGTGAACCTGGACTGGCAGCGTTTGCGCCAGAAGGCTGTGGTCTCTTTTGCCGATGACTTCTCGCCGGAGCAGTTGAAGTCCGCCTCCGGTCCTGTACTCTTTGGAGGCTTCTGTTTTGATCCATTGCGACCAACGACACCACTCTGGCAGGATTTTCCCGCTGGCTTGCTCATTTTGCCATCCCTGCTCTTCAGTCGCCGCAATGATCTGACGACGCTGACCATGAGTTTGATGGTTCAGCCAGAGGATAATCTCGATGCTTTGGCCGGTACGATGGCCAGACAACTTGCACATCTGCGCCAAACAATGGCACAGCTTCCAGAGCTCTCTTTTTCGGGCGCTAACGAATCAGCAAAACGGGCGCGAGAACACTTACACAACCCTCAGGCCACGGAGAGTTGGCAACAGCTGGTGGCCGAGGCTGTAGAAACTATTCAGCAGGGCACGCATGCAAAGATTGTTTTGGCCCGCAAGGTAGAGGTCGAGGCTGGCTCACATCCTTTTGCACTCGCCAGCACGTTGCAGTGTCTGCGAGTGAGCTATCCTGGGGCCAACGTTTTCGCGCTCCAACGCGGTAAAAAAACCTTCATTGGTGCCACACCTGAACGTCTGGTCCATGCCCAGGATGGAAAACTGCACACCATGGCCCTGGCAGGGTCCGCACGGCGCGGAATGACTGAAGAAGAGGATCGACTGCTGGGAAGCGACCTCCTGCGCAGTCCCAAAAACCGCCAGGAGCACGAGATTGTCGTCGCGACACTACGCAATGCCCTCTCTTCGCTCTGTTCACGCATCTGGGTCAGCGATACGCCCGAATTGTTGCGCCTGAAAAACATTCAACATTTACAAACAGCAATCGTTGGTGAACTGTTACCCGGCAAGAGTGTACTGGATGCACTTCACACACTTCATCCCACGCCCGCTGTGGGTGGTTCTCCTACCGAGGGTGCTCTGGCCTTTATTCGTGAGTACGAAAACCTGGATCGAGGTTGGTATGCGGGTCCAATTGGCTGGATCGATTTGCAGGGCAACGGCGAATTCGCTGTAGCACTGCGCTCAGCTCTCCTGGAAAAAACCCAGGCCACGCTCTTCGCCGGTTGTGGCATTGTGGCAGATTCACAGCCCCAGGCCGAGTATGAGGAGTCCTGTCTAAAACTCCAGGTGATCCTGAACAGCCTGAGTAGAGAGAAGTGAGAAAAAAAACGATGCCCATCACACCAACGATACTCCAGGAACCACCCAATGCAACCTATGCCTGCACAGGGGCATTTGTCGATGAACTTGCCCGCAGCGGTCTGCACCACGCTGTTATCTGTCCCGGTTCGCGTTCAACACCGCTGGCTATGACATTTGCCTCGCATCCTACAATCCGCTGCTGGATGCATGTCGATGAACGGAGTGCAGCCTTCTTCGCCCTGGGCATGGCCAAACGGTCCAATGAACCGGTCGCTCTTCTCTGTACCTCTGGCACAGCGGCGGCAAATTTTCTTCCAGCTATTGTGGAGGCCCATCTGACCCACGTGCCGCTGCTGGTGCTGACCTCTGATCGACCTCCTGAATTGCGCGACTGCGGCGCACCTCAGACTATTGACCAGCATCGTCTCTATGGAACTCATACAAAATGGTTCATGGAAACTCCACTCCCTGAAGCCTCTAATGACGCTTTGCGCTTTATCCGCACACTTGCGGACCGTGCGGTCGCTCTGACGCGTAGCATACCGGCTGGCCCTGTGCACTTGAATATGCCTTTCCGTGAGCCACTCGTACCTGTACCCCTTCCAGAAGCACCTCTGCCCAAACCAGAGGAGCGTGATCTTGTCGCCTGGTATGGACGCATGGACGCGCTCCCCTATGTTCTGGTGGATGAGGCGATCCCCGCCTCTGTCTCTCATGCGGTCGTGGCCCGACTCGCTCAGCAGATCACAGAGACTCCTCGCGGTCTGCTGATCGCTGGACCCTCCACAGATCCCTCTCTGGCTCCAGCACTGCTCCAACTGACACGCTTGACTGGGTATCCTCTGCTGGCCGATCCACTCTCTCAGCTTCGTGGCAAAGCGCATGCAGATGAACCCATCATTGTGAGTTATGATGCCTTTCTCCACAATGAACTTTTTTGCTCGCAATACTCGCCAGAACTTGTGTTGCGCTTTGGCACAATGCCTACAGCCAAAACACTGCTGCTCTATCTGAAACAGCATGCTATGCGTTATACTGAGGTGGTTGTAGATCCCCAGGGCGGTTGGGAAGAACCCACGCAGCTCGCGACCCAGATGATCCATGCTGATCCCTCTGAACTCTGCCGACAACTCGCAGCGGAGTTAGTATCCACTGAAGAAATTTCAGGCGAACGTAGAGAATGGACACAGACATGGTATAAAGCAGATCTGCTCACGCGTGAAGCCCTCTCTCATGCTCTCACGGACTTTACAGAGCTATTCGAGGGAGGTGTGTTCTCTGAACTGGCCCGACTACTGCCTGATGGAGCGATGCTTTATACTGGTAATAGTATGCCAGTGCGGGACATGGATACGTTTTTCTGGCCAGAAAATCGCTCACTGCTCTGTCTGGGCAATCGGGGAGCCAGTGGGATCGACGGTATGATCTCCAGTGCCCTGGGAGCCAGTGCCGCGGGTGAGAACAACGAATCGGCGATACTGGTCATCGGCGATCTCTCATTCTTCCATGACCTCAACGGTCTGCTGGCGGCCCGACTACACCATTTGAACCTGAGCATTGTTCTGGTGAATAATAACGGTGGGGGCATTTTCTCGTTCTTACCACAGGCCGCCTACTCGGACCACTTTGAACAGCTCTTTGGAACCCCGACAGACCTGGATTTTCGTCCCGTGACGGAGATGTATGGAGGAACCTTTCAACGCGTGGCGGACTGGGAAAACTTCTGCCGCGTTCTGAAAATGGGTCTCACGGAGGGCGGCCTACATGTCATTGAGCTTCAGACAGAGCGCGAAAGCAATGTACGCATGCATCGCCAGCTCTGGCAAATTGTCAATCAGGTCCTGGAAAAAGCGGGCGTGTTGACCAGAAATGAGCAATAAGGTGGAAACCAGGCGTATAAGTGTAAATGGCGTCCAGCTTGGCGTCCAGCAATGGGGAACAGCCTGGCATCCCGGACAAACCCTGGTTCTGCTACATGGCTTTACTGGAAACGCGGCCTCCTGGCTGGATCTCTTTGGAGAGAAGAAGATGCCAGGCTGGCGGATCATTGCTATCGATATGCCTGGTCATGGTCAATCTGACGCTCCCGCAGATCCTGCCCGCTATTCTCTAGAGGATTGCCGGGCTGATATTCTCGCGCTTATGGAGCAGTTGATGGTTCGATCGGATGAGGCTGTGCTGCTGGGTTATTCTATGGGAGGACGCATAGCGCTCGCTACGGCATTGAGCGGTTTCTTCCGTGCATTGATCCTGGAGAGTGCCTCTCCGGGTCTGGCCACCTCCGCAGAACGTGTGCAGCGGCAACACAGCGATGAGCAACTGGCCGAACGCATTGAACGCGAGGGAATAGCGGCCTTTATCGAGTACTGGGAACGTCTTCCACTGTTTGCCAGTCAGAGCAACCTCTCAGAGGAGAAACGAGCCAGACTGCACGAACAGCGCTTGAACAACCAGGCACCAGGTCTGGCAAACAGCCTGCGCGGAGCAGGTACGGGCGCACAGCCAGAATTCTATAGCCAATTGGATCAGCTTCGCCTGCCCACACTTGTGCTGGCAGGCGAATTTGACAGCAAGTTCTGCCAGATCGCACAGCATATGGAGAAGCGGCTCCCACAGGCATATGTACGCATTGTGGCTCAGGCTGGACATGCCATCCATCTGGAGCAACCGGACACATTTATAGCAGAGGTATGTGCATTTTGTTCTCTACATCAGGCACATTTATTAAAGGAGAAGTAGCAATGTCAGTGAACTGGGAAAAAGTTTGCGATTATACTGATATATTCTTTGAGAAGGCCGAGGGCATCGGCAAGATTACCATCAACCGACCAGAAGTACGGAATGCCTTCCGACCAGAGACGCTGGATGAACTGATCAACGCCTTTGAACTTTGTCGCGTGGACCCTGAGATCGGTGTGGTTATTCTGACAGGAGCGGGCGACAAAGCCTTTTGTTCGGGTGGCGACCAGCGTGTACGCGGTGAGGGTGGCTACGTCGATAATGCCGGCGTACCGCGACTCAATGCGCTCGACCTGCAACGCTCGATAAAATATCTGCCCAAGCCAGTGATTGCTATGGTCGCGGGCTATGCCATAGGCGGTGGTCATGTACTCCATCTGCTCTGCGATCTGACGGTCGCGGCAGACAATGCACGTTTCGGTCAGACGGGTCCTAGAGTGGGTAGCTTCGATGCCGGTTGGGGTGCAACCTATATGGCACGCGTTGTTGGACACAAGAAAGCACGTGAAATCTGGTACCTCTGCCGTCAGTACGACGCTCAGGAAGCTCTGGATATGGGACTGGTCAACACTGTTGTTCCCCTGGCTGAGCTTGAGGAAACCACCATCATATGGGCGAAAGAGATTTTGGAGAAAAGCCCCATCGCGCTGCGCTTCTTGAAAGCGGCCTTCAATGCCGATACCGATGGTCTGGCTGGCATCCAGCAGTTGGCGGGCGATGCCACGATGCTCTACTATATGACAGATGAGGGCAAAGAGGGCAAAAATGCCTTTCTGGAGAAACGCAAGCCCGATTTTTCCAAGTTTCCGCGCTTACCTTAATGCGTACCTCAACTATGCAAGTAGCTGACCTCCGCTGGTACCCTTACAGCATTCCTTTGCGCGACCCATTTATCACGGCTCATGGAGCACTCAGTCACCGCAGAGGAGTGATGCTAGATTTGCGCTTTGAGAATGGTACTCAGGGCTATGGAGAATGTGCGCCGCTACCGGAGTTCGGCGGCGCACATCTGGACGAGATACTGGATCTTCTGCCTGGGCTGGCACGAGAGTTGTGCAGTGAGACCCTGGAAACGATCCTCTCAGCCATCGAGAACTGGAGCCAGGATAGCCGCTTGCCCGCCCCACTGCTTTACGGCTTAGAAACCGCGCTACTCGATGCCTGGGGACAGGTACAGGGACAAGGCCTGGCAGCACTCCTGGGTCCACAGCCTCCTCGTCTCCATATCCCGGTCAATGCGGTGATTGGAGAAGCAAACGCCGAACTGGCAGCGGAAAGAGCAGCTATAGCCACTGTTAAAGGCTTTCGCACGCTCAAAATAAAGCTACCACCACCTCAGAGACATTCGGTGAGCGGTCGCTCCCTCACAACGCTCGATGAATCCGAAAAAGACAAGACTCATCGTTACATGCAAGAAATCATTGCACGCGTTGCAATGATCCGTGACGTAATAGGACCAGAGCCACTTCTGCGTCTGGATGCAAACGAGAGCTGGAACTTTGAGCAGGCTATGACCATACTCAAGGAATGTTCAACTTATGCTATTCAATATGTTGAGCAACCTTTGCCAGCTCATAATCTCACAGACATGGCCAGGCTACGCCGCAACTCACCCATTCCGATCGCAGCCGATGAAGCGCTCAGCGATATCGTCAGCGTCAGGCAGATCTTAGAGATGGAAGCGGCTGATGTGCTGATTCTGAAACCTCAACTTCTTGGCGGACTGCGAGTTTGCCAACAGATTATACGGGAAGCCCAGAAACAGGGCATAGCCTGTGTGATTACCAGTACGATTGAAGCCGGGATCGGCGTAACTGCCGCGCTACACCTGTCCGCGGCTTCACCAGAGGTCATGCTCGCTTGCGGACTGGCCACACTGGACCTTTTGACAACCGACCTCTTGACGGAAAGTCCCCTGCTCCAGGGGGGTCAGATCTCCCTCCCAGCCGGTTCAGGACTGGGAGTACATCTGGACTCCGCAATGCTGAAAGCTGTTCTGACGGAGACGCGCCTCGATCTTACGCATTCACGAGAAGGATAATTATGCAAAGTTCACTCTCTCCTGTCCTGTCTAACTGGTTGACACGCTGTGCGGAAAATATGCCAGCGCGTACAGCCATTCAGTTTGGACAGATACACTGGAGCTTCGCTGAACTGGCAAGACAAAGCGACCGACTGGCACGCCAACTGACAGAGGCAGGCGTTGCAGAACAGAGTCGCGTAGCTCTGCTGGCTCCTAATGGATTGGCCTACGTCGCACTGATACACGCACTCACGCGTCTGGGCGCTATCCTCATCCCGCTCAACACCCGCCTGACGCAGGAAGAGTTGCGCTGGCAACTTACCGACGGGCATGCGACAGCACTGGTCGCAACGGATACTCTGCTTGTGCGTGCCAGCGAGATTGTTTCATCCCTACCCTCACTACCACTGCTCATTCTACAGACCATTTCATCAACACCCACCCAAAACGAAGTGATCCTCTCCACAAAGGAGGGAAAGACATACACCGAAGCTGTTATCGCTCTGCGAACAGAGATAGATCTGGCTGCAACGCAGGTCATCATGTACACATCAGGTACGACGGGACAGCCCAAAGGGGTCCTGATCACCTACGGCATGCAATGGTGGAGCGCGATAGGTTCAGTCTTAAACCTTGGGAACCAGGCCAATGACTGCTGGCTGGCCTGCTTGCCACTTTTTCATATTGGAGGACTCTCCATTCTCATGCGCAGCATTATTTACGGCATCCAGGTCGTTCTGCACGAGAAGTTTGACGAGCACGCCATCAATACATCCATCACTCAGGATGGAGTAACGATTATCTCAGTTGTCGCTGTGATGCTGCAACGCATGCTAACCGCCCTGGCAGAGAATGGTCCAGAGATACGTTATCCAGCGCAGTTGCGCTGCGTACTGCTAGGGGGCGGACCTGCCCCACGTCCTTTACTGGAGAAATGCGCCAGCCTGGATATACCCGTCGCGCAAACCTATGGACTTACCGAATCCTGCTCACAGGCAGTTACACTTACACCCGCGGACGCCCTGCGAAAACTCGGCTCAGCTGGTCGTCCACTGCTGCCAGTACAGGTACAAATCATGCACGACGATCGTCCAGTACCTCCCGGAGAAGCGGGAAGCATCTATCTCAAGGGTCCCTCTATCACACCAGGCTATGCAGACCGACCTGAAATTACTAGAGCGGCCTTCTTCTCCGGCTGGTTCTCTACGGGAGATATCGGTTATCTGGACAACGAAGGCTATCTCTATGTGCTTGACCGTCGTTCTGATCTGATTATTTCGGGGGGTGAAAACGTCTATCCAGCAGAGATCGAGAGCGCACTACTCTCTCATCCCGATGTAGCCGAGGCAGGCGTATGCGGACAGGAAGATCCTCAGTGGGGACAGATACCCATCGCCTTTGTCAGGCTGCATCCAGGTCGGAAAATCTCACAGGTTGATCTTCAAGAGCACGTTAAAGTACACCTTGCCCGCTATAAGCGACCCAGGGCAATCTTTTTTGTAGCTGAACTTCCGCGCAACTCGGCTGGAAAGCTCTTGCGTAGAGAGTTGGCTCAGTTCGTTCAAAAAAAGGATGATCTTCCGTCACAGGAAAACAGAGCCTGAGCAGAAAAAAGTCTCCTTCGCACAGGTAGAAAAGTCGTCAGATATATTCAATGACTGCGCTCTCTCTGCTTGTCTTCCTCTTTCACATTTTTCCCACCGAGAAGCTTTTTCTGTGTGACCTCCGCCAGATGGCTATAGTGTTCCTGAAGCTTTTGGAGATCCTGTTCAGTCATATTCTCAGTGCCCAGAATACTCTCATCTGTGCCCTTAACTGCTTTGATAAGCTCATCTAGCTTGATCTGCATAGCTTCGCCATCACGATTCTGGGTGTTTTGAATAATGAAAACCATTAAGAAGGTGATAATAGTGGTTCCCGTATTAATCACCAATTGCCAGGTGTTGCTGAACTGAAAAATCGGACCACTGACAGCCCAGACAATTATAATCAACGCCGCTACTCCAAAGGCTATCGGATGGCCAAGCCACTTAGATATTACTTTGGCAAAGCGGGCGAACAATGAAGGATGAGACATAAACATCTCCTTGATATACAAATCACTCAACCTCTCCGATTTTCCTGGTATCTTGATGCAAC
>DAOTTL010000681.1:0-6041 GCA_034438135.1 Ktedonobacteraceae bacterium
CTCTTTGGGGGGGAGGGCTTTGCAAGTCTCAACAAAATGAGGGATGGCCCGAGGAACTTCCTCTCTCTCCTCGTTCTATCAGAAGCATAGCTATTTCAGGGCAAGCATACGCTCAAGGGCTACACGTGCCCAGTAAATCGTCTCCTCGTTGACACTGACCTGGTTCAGAACTTCGCCTTCTACCAGGGCCTCAAGGACCCAGGCCAGATAGGCTGGATGAATACGATACATGGTTGAACAGGGACAGACAATCGGATCAAGACAGAAGATCAGTTGATCCGGGTGTTCCTTCGCCAGACGATGTACCAGGTTGATCTCAGTTGCAATTGCCCACTGACTACCAGGCGCAGCGTGCTCAATCTGTTCAATAATATATTCGGTTGAGCCATAGAGATCTGCTGCGGCTACAACTTCCTGACGACATTCAGGATGCACAAGAATTTTGATCCCTGGATAGTCGGCACGGGCCTGTTCAATCTGCTGAAGATTGAAGCGCATATGCGTGGTACAGTAGCCCTTCCAGAGGATAATCTGTGCTCGCTCGATCTCTTCCTCTGAACTGTCGGAGGCCAGCGGATCTTTAGGGTTCCAGACAAACATATGATCGGCGGGAATGCCGTAGGCAAGGCCAGTATTGCGACCCAGATTTTCGTCGGGAAAGAAGAGTACACGCTTGCCCTGCTGAAAAGCCCATTTCATAACTTTAGGAGCATTAGATGAAGTACAGACAACTCCTCCGTGACGACCGCAGAAGGCCTTGAGATTTGCCGCCGAGTTCATATAGGTCACAGGTATGATGCCAGCATCATCTCCTAACTGGTCCAGCAACATCTCCCAGCACTCCTCAACCTCCGCAATATTTGCCATATCGGCCATTGAACATCCGGCGGCAGGATTGGGTAGGATCACTTTCTGGTGCGGGGCACTCAAAATGTCCGCACTCTCAGCCATAAAGTGGACGCCGCAAAAAACAATGTAGTCGGCCTCAGAACGGTCTGCGGCCAGTTGTGCCAGCTTAAACGAATCGCCGCGATAATCAGCGTATCTGATGATCTCGTCCCGCTGATAGTGATGTCCCAGAATAATCAAGCGTGAACCCAATTGTGCCCTGGCGGCGGCGATACGTTGATCCAATTCCTCCTGCTCCATCTGTGCATAGAAAAGGGGGATAGTGTCTATACGGGCCGTCTTGCTCTGACGTGCCCGTGAGTTTGGCGAGAGAAGAGGGAGTATGCGCTCCTCTTTACTTGATGAGCATGTTGCTTGAATGGGCATAACTTTCTCCTCAATCAAATTCTAGCGAGACATCAAAGTTTGGCGCAGAATGGGTAAGTGCACCCAGGGAGATGAAATCGACTCCTGTAGCGGCCACAGCAGCCAGCTTCGTTCTGTCTGATCCGATATTGCCAGAGGCTTCCAGTA
Organism: Ktedonobacteraceae bacterium; assembly: GCA_034438135.1. GTDB lineage: Bacteria > Chloroflexota > Ktedonobacteria > Ktedonobacterales > Ktedonobacteraceae > Paraktedonobacter. The sequence continues at coordinate 1,423 of DAOTTL010000681.1, forward strand.
AAATGTCGGGACGTGCACGCCGGGCGAGATCTACCGCGTTCCGCATCTGTTCGACATTCATATTGTCGAGCAGAATAACCTCGGCACCAGCTCGCAATGCCTGCTCCACCTCTGCCAGGGTCTCACACTCGATCTCGATCTTGAGCAGGTGGGGAGCATGACGGCGGGCCGCTTTAATCGCGGACTCGATGCCACCGGCAGCCTTGATATGATTATCCTTGATCAATACGCCATCGTTGAGTCCGAAGCGATGGTTAGAGCCACCGCCCAGACGAACTGCCTCTTTTTCCAGCATTCTCAGACCCGGTGTCGTCTTTCGCGTATCGAGTACCCGCGCTCTTGTTCCCTCCAGAGCGTTTACGCAGCGAGCGGTCAATGTCGCGATGCCCGAGAGACGGCCCAGAAAGTTCAGTGCTACTCGCTCAGAGCTGAGCAGCGAACGGGCAGAACCGCGCAGTTGAGCTAACTCCTGCCCGGCCTGGACCGCAGTGCCATCCTCGACCAGCAGGCGAACATCGATCTGAGGATCAAAGATGCGAAACGTCTCTGCGGCAACAGAGAGTCCAGCAATAATTCCGTCCTGGCGAGTCACTATACAGCCGCTGGCCTGCTGTTCCACAGATACAGTGCTCAAGGTCGTGATATCAGTCTCGGCCCCATCTTCAGCAAGAGCGTGACGGATCAATGCAGATAGTGCTTCATGCATGAGTTGCAACCTCCTGGAGTTCCTGAGAGGTCTCGGACTGGACCGAGGTCGAATGGAAGACATAGTGGCAATAGGCCAGGTCCTTGTCGCGCTGTTGGTAATCACTGCGCCAGTGACTTCCTCGACTCTCGTGCCGCTGGAGAGCTGCTGCAATCACCAACTCGGCGGACTTAAACATATTCACCGTCTCACGCCAGGAACTCTGGTTCGACGAGACTATAGGCGCTACAGCTGCCTCACCATTTTGTAAAGAAGCGCGTAATTCCAGCAAACGGACACGAGCTTTGAGCAATCCTTCCTGATCCCGACGTAGCGAGACATATTCCCACATTAATTGGCGTATCTCACGTCGCATCTGTCCAATCAACTGATCATCAGGTTGCACACACAACAGGTCAGCATCATAGCGTGTATCGTCATGAACTGATATAGGAAGTGGAATGCGACCAGCGGATACCGTCAGTCTCTGTTGCGGCTCGGCCAGACCATCGGCCAGGCGTAGACCGAAAACCAGTCCTTCCAGCAGCGAATTGCTGGCCAGACGGTTCGCACCATGGACACCTGTACAGGCCACCTCGCCCACTGCGTACAAACCAGGAAGCGTAGTGCATCCATAAGTATCGGTCATCACTCCGCCCATACAGTAGTGAGCGGCAGGAGCGACAGGCAAGAGATCATGAGCCAGGTCAAAATGATACTGGCGGCAGATCGTCGAAATGGTCGGAAAACGCTCGTAGATGCGTTCGGCAGAGAGATGGCTCAGATCGAGATACTGATAGTCCGTATGCTCGGCCAGCATCTCGCTGAGGATGGCACGGGCAACCACATCACGAGGAGCCAGTTCGGCCAACTCGTGGTAACGCGGCATAAACCGCTCACCGGCATGGTTGCGCAGATATGCACCCTCGCCCCTGACTGCCTCAGAGATCAAATGAGAGCCGCCGTTGACCGCCAGAACCGTAGGATGAAACTGCATAAACTCCAGATCGGTCAAATCTGCGCCCGCCCTCCAGGCCAGGGCGATCCCATCAGCCGTAGCTCCTGCTGGATTTGATGTATGTAACCAGAGACCGCCCGCACCACCGTTCGCCAATACAAGCGCAGGCGCGTAGAGTGTAAAAGCCTCACCCTCATGATCTATCGCCTCTAAACCTACACAGGCTCCATTCTCTACCAGTAAACGATGTACAAAGGTCTCAGCGTAGACATCGACCGCTGGTCGCTTCTTCAGCGCTACTACCAGTGCACGCTCAATCTCAGCTCCGGTCGCGTCACCGCCTGCGTGTAAAATGCGCCAGCGACTATGTGCCGCCTCGCGTCCTAACAATAGCCCGTCAGCCGTCACATGTTCATCCCCGGCGTGGGCGTGATCAAATTGTACCCCCATAGAGATGAGCCAGCGAACCGCATCAGGAGCCTCTTCAGCCAATGTACGTGCCGCAAGCGTATCACACAAATCGGCTCCGGCACTCAGTGTATCCTCAAGATGTAGTTGAGGACTGTCGTCCGCACCCAATGCCACCGTCAATCCACCCTGAGCATAACGGGTATTGCTCTCTCCCAACTGTCCCTTGGTAAACAAAGCCACACGCACATCCACAGGCAAGCGCAGCGCCACTGAAAGGCCCGCAATGCCACCACCAACAATTACTACATCGTAGTGCTGGTCGTTTCTCATGCGCACTTACTCCTTAATTAGTGTCATATTTACACCAAGTCACTAGCGAAAAAGAAAAGGTGTTGTGAGTACACTAACCTTTCCCGAAGTATACCCGATAACCTGGCCAAAAGCAAGTGTGCAAAATACACTTTCGAGGAGAGGGTCCTTTCTAGTGGCGGAGCCGCTCCTTCCTTCTGGACCTTGTTGGCGAAGGCGCTGCGTGGGCGAACGTCCATGCCCTCCCCTGCTTTTCAGAGGGATTGCGGACGCTACGCAACGCGCAGCGTCCGCAATCCCTCTGTTCTTCCTTTGGGGTGGGGCGGTTTCGATCGACCGTGTCTTGCGCCAACAAAGACTTTCAAGGGAAGGGGCGGCTTTACAAGCCGCTGAAACCTTCAGGGATGACTCGTAGAGAAGAAAAGAAGAAAGTTCTAGGAAGAAGCTGGAGCCGCTGTCTCTTCTTCTACAGCAGAAAGCGGACGTGCCACGCTTTCCAGCCCCTGGCGTTCAGCATGGACGGCAAAGAAAATTGCCACGACTCCAGCCAGCGCCATCAGAACCGCTCCGAGTAGATCTCCATAGAAAACATTGATCATTTTACCCGTTCCGATCAGATAGCCAAACAGCGTTGGAGCCGTCACGCCACCAATGGCAGTACCCAGGGCATAGAAAAAAGCAATCGCCATCGCACGTGTCTCCAGAGGAAAGATCTCGCTGACCGTCAGGTAGGCAGCGCTGGCTCCTGTCGAAGCAAAGAAAAAGACAATCATCCAACAGACCGTCTGAGTGATCGCGTTGAGGCTGCCCTGTAAGAAAAACCAGGAGGTGATTGCCAGGAGCACCCCGGAAGTGATATAGGTAAAACTAAGCATCTTCTGCCGACCAATGGTATCGAAAAGACGCCCAAGAGTCAGTGGACCAAGGATGTTGCCGACCGCGAAAGGCACCAGATACCAGCCGACAGTATCGGGTGAAACGTGATAGAACGTTGTAAGCACAAGTCCATATGTAAAGAAAACTGCGTTATAGATGAAAGCCTGTCCAATCATGAGTGAAAGACCCAGAATCGCTCGTTTGGGATACACCTTAAACATGGTACTGGCGATTTCTCCGTAAGAGACTGTGCCACGTGGGCGAATTTTGATGGTTCCCTCGGGCGGGGGGAGTTCATCCAGGTGATCTTCTCGTTGAATCGTTTGCTCAATCTCCCGAACAACTTTATTCGCCTCGTCAAATCTTCCATGCATCATTAACCAGCGCGGACTTTCTGGCACGTAACGGCGAACCAGCAGAATGCATAGTCCCAGGATTGCGCCCAGGCCAAAGGCGAGACGCCAGCCGATATCGAGCGGCAATAAATGTGGATTGACCAGAAACACGGTCGCAATTGCTCCTACCGCAGTGCCACCCCACCATGTCCCATTAATCGCCAGATCTGTCCAGCCGCGAGCACGAGCAGGAATCAGTTCATCTATTGCTGAGTTGATTGCAGCATACTCACCGCCAATGCCAGCACCTGTCAGGAAGCGGAACGCTGCAAACCAGATAAAGTTGAAGGAAAAAGCAGTTAAGACAGTGGCACAGAGATAGAGTCCAAGGGTGATCATAAAAAGCTTCTTGCGCCCCAGCTTGTCAGTGAGTCGTCCAAAAAAGAGCGCCCCCACTACCGCACCTATCAGGTAAGCTGTCGCGGCATTGCCAACATCAGCATCAGTGAAATGCAGCGTCTGGGGATCTTTGAGAACGCTGGCAATCGCGCCGACAATCGTGACCTCCAGCCCATCAAGAACCCATGTAATCCCCAACGATACAATAACTAACCAGTGCCAGCGGCTCCACGGCAGCCGGTCCATTCGAGCGGGAATATCGGTGTCAACGGACTGAACAGAAGTTCCTTGCCCATTGCGCGGAGCCTCTTCTGAATGAGTGGTCATGTTTTGTGCTCCTTCTCACAGCAGCAACGAGGATGCATCGCGGCACCCAGCGTAACAAAGGCAGGAAGTAAATCTCCCTTCTTTGGACAGAAGCAAAGAAATGCTCTCTCACTTTAGTACTCGGATATATGTCCTAACGTTTCGCAAACAAGTAGTTTGCGTTTACTATGCTGAAAAGGAGGTTGTATAGCTTACAGAAAGCTATGGGTCATCCCTCATTTTGCCAAAATGAGCAAACGCCCTTTCTATGGTCATCCCTCACTTTGATGAGGCTTGCAAAGCCGCCCCTCCTCCGAGAAAAGGGAGAGATGGCTGAGTT
>DAOTTL010000682.1:0-5325 GCA_034438135.1 Ktedonobacteraceae bacterium
AAAAACCGTAAAAATCAGCATTCTTTCGCTGCGGAAAGAATTCGATATATTCAGACGTATTTATTTGATGAAGAGTAATCTGGATAGAAAAACAAAACGTAGTAGAGGTAAACAATAGCTCCCGTCGGGTGAACCAGGAAGCGTTGCAGACTATTCGCCATTGTTAGATGGCCACACGCTCATAGCAGAGAGAATGGAGCATTCTCATGAACTGTGAAGAATTCAATGAAATTTCAGGGGCGTTCTCTCTGGGAGGCATAACTCCTACAGAACGAGCAGAAGCACGTGCACATCTGCAAAATTGCGAAAATTGTACAAAACTCTGGCTAGAACAACGGGCTATTGTCGATCTTTTACCTCTCACCGTTTCGCAGATCGATCCTCCTGAGGAGCTTAAAGAACGCTTGCTAGCTAGAATACGCAACGAACCGAAGCCCGCTAGTCTTGGCAAGCCTATCCCAATTCCGATCAGACAACCAGATAAACGTCGAAATAGAGTCACGAAACGCAATTGGTGGCTGGTCGCTGCTATGGTCTTTCTGCTCTGCCTCTCTGTAGGAGTAAGTATCTGGAGCGTCTCTCTAAAAGGTCTGGTTGCTGCTCGTGATCAGCAAATTGCGAGCAACCAGCAGCAGATGAGTACACTGATCAAGCGAGTCCATGTCTTACGAGGACAGATCACCAAAGTTTTTACTCTTAAGGGTCAGCAAGGTACGGCCAGTGCCGTTGGAGATCTCCTCTACGTACCTCAGAATAACCTGACTGTGATCACAGTCAGGGGCTTGCCTGCACCACAGGGAGTCGAGGTCTATCAAGGTTGGCTCATGCAAAATAAGCACGCCACGAGTATTGGCCAACTATTCATACAAAACGGGCTAGCCAGTCTTACTTATTATGGAGATATTACTGCTTTTGATCTGGCCGCTGTAAGTTTGGAACCCGGTCCAACTCTCAGCCCGCATACTCCTTCTGGCCCACTTGTCGCTCTCGGTACCCTTAAAGGGTGATGGCAGCCAGAACTGCCATGAGTTATCCCTGCTTTTGCAAAAGCAGGGCAAAAGGCTTTCGGCCTGCTTGGCAGGCCGCCCCTTATAAGACCCTGTTGCCGCAGGCGATTCGCGGGCGCATGGCCCCACCCCACCCTTCTTTTTTGAGGGATGTCGGGCAAGGCGTTCCACGCCTTGCCCGACATCCCTCTGTTCTTCCTTTGGGATTGGGTGGTCTCAATTGGCAGTGTCTTTCGGCAACAGAGTCTTATAAGTAGAGACTTTTCTCGCTCCTCCCTCTATCGCCTGCAGCGACAGAAAAAAAGAGGAGATGGTGTGTTTTGTGGCGCATTCGCGTCACAAAACACACCATCTCCTCTTTCTAAGTGGGGAGGGACGGCTTTGCAAGCCGCTGAAAAGTTTGGAATGACTCATTCTTACTTTCTTAGAGATATCGGCGGCGACGCTTGCGTTTCGATAGGGCTAGCAAACCCAGGCAGAGGCAGGTAAGTAGCACAGAGATAATCAAGGTTGGCCAGAAAATAAATCTCATAATTGCAAACATGGTACGGCTGTCTAACAGGTCCAGGTTATTGCCCTGACAATCTTTCTGTGCGGTGAGATTATTTGGAAATAAATCTGGTAGAAGAGGATCAAGGATGCCATGGATGAGTGAGGGTGGGTCAAGCAAGTCAGGTTCGTGAGGCGTAGGAGTTGGCTGAACCGGCACAGCAGTGGGAAGCAGCACCGCGGTCGGTCGGACAGTTGGCTGAACATGGACTGGGGAGGTAGGATGCACGATAGGAGTTGGTCTGACCACGATGGTTGGTTCGGGTCGAACGGTCGGGACGGTCCTGACTACGGTGGTTGGTTCGGGTCGAACGGTTGGAACTGGTTTGGGTTTTGCTATAGAGGTGGGATTCGTAATCGGTGCAGATATTGGCTGCCTGGTCACGATTGGGGATGGTCTGGACGTACCAGAAGTAGCAACCTGCCGTGGTACAACAGAAACAGTTGGCAGCGCGGTCCCAACCTGTCCTCCGCGCGGTGTTTTGTGGGGTCCGGTCGAAGGTGTAGCGGAACGCGCCGTTCTGGTAGGGGTAGATTGCGTTGAAACAGCACAGGGATTTTGGAGAATAACAGGAATAGAAGAGAATGTAGCTGTGGCTGTAGGAGCTGGCGCGGAAGAGGAAGATGGACCTGTGGGACCACCCGAACCGCCCCCTGTTGAGAAATTTGGAGAGGTGACACTCAGCCAGTGCACACCGCTGGTTGTGACCAGAAACATCAGCAGGCCAACACAAATAAAGAGGATAAGAAAGGCTACCATTACACGCACAAGACGTCCGTAAAACCTCCTTGTCCATAACACCATCAACGTATCAATCATCTTCTCCCCCATCCTTCTCCAAAAACTGTCCAGTCACAAAAACACTCAGGGACATCTATGTGGTATGCTCCGTTGGCCCCTTCTGCCTTTCTTCAAGAGAGTTGAGACTGACCAGGTGAACGAACCCGCGAAATGCGCCTGGCTCTGCGGTCTACCGCAGCGGACCGCTCGCGAACTTGAGTACGTCCAGTCATAGCTCTGGCCTCGATTTTTCGCCGTCCCCGCAGATGTGTTGTCGTTGTGGCTCCATCTTCCAACTCTCTCAGCGAACGCGTCTCGACATCCTCGCAGTTGTACTGCCGCAGCGAGATCGTTTCAATCTCTTCGTATTCATATTCAGGCCTATTCAGCAAAAGCGTCTCGACCTCTTCATAATCCTGATCCCTCAACTGACTCAATAGAACTGTCTCAACCTCTGCCTCCTCTACACGTCTGCGCCCATCCGGCGTACTCGTTTTAACAACCTCAATTTTCTTCTCGGCCAGTTCAGGCTGAGCCGAGCGAACTGTCTCTCCCTTTTCTTCAACCACTGTATTATCTGGCTCAACTATCTCTTTCTCAGTAGCGCTATGCTCGTTCTGAACTGGCAGATCGATTGTCTTGAGATCCATAACGTACCGTACAGGTCTTTGAGACATCATTGTTGCTTTGGTACGAACATATTTACGGCTCCTATGACCACTGAGCGAGACTGTTTTTGCCTCCATAATACGCTGATTGGCACGAGCACGAGGCGAGAGCGCCCGCGTGATCGCAGGTGAGGCCGTTTTCTGATTCTCCATAGAGGCCGACGTTGCCAGTGACTGAGTGGCTGTTTTCTGACTCTCGATAGAGGCTGACCTTAATAGAGGATGCTCAGAGGCGATGCTATCTGACTGTTGATTCTCAATAGCGGCGGCAGCAACTCTCTTGAGAGTTGTCCCACTCTCGTCAGCGACTTTTTGGGCCTCGATAGCGATAGCAGCACGTTTGAGGGTTAAAGGGTTCTCTCTGACAGGTTTGAGACCAGGCAGAGCAGCATTGGAGAGCCGGGGATATGCGGAGCGCGGACTCATGCGGCGTGCGAGAAATACCAGTCTCTCAATACGACCCGACCATTCATCGGGATGCTCTATTTCAAAGATAACCTGGCGAAACTGTCGCTCTATATGGAGCGCGATAGTCGTAGATGAACGCGAGACATACCAGAGCTGTGTGTAAGCCAGAATGAACTGAGTTCGCTTCCCGATATAGAAAATACGTCGGTTCGTCAGGATCAGTAAGCCGCGTTCCATCGGCAGAGACGGAGCTGCTTCTGCCATTTTCTGTTGATCGCTGTACAGGGCTGCGCCAGTGCTGTAGTGCGCACACTCACCTGGCTGGAGACGCACGGGTACATGAATAATCGGCAGAGCACTTGATTTGACCGTCGTTTCTATGGGAGCGTTCGAGAGTGGAGATCTTTGCTCTGACTGCACTAACCGAACTGAACGGATGGGAGGTTGGAGACGCGGCACACGTGTGTGTTGTGCGAACATGCTCGTGGATTGACTGCTGACTGACTCTCCTACGGGAGTAATGGGACTCTCCGGTAGGTTGATAGGCGTATGAACTGGCGTCTGAGAGATGGCCGGTTCTGATATTGGTGAGTCCTCTTCTTCCGAGATCTCTCGGACCGGTCGCATAAAACCTGCATCCTTTGGTTTCACGGCCACAGGCGTGACTGGCTTTACTGCTTCAAGAACCGGGTTTGTGATGAGTTCGTTTCGTGATGGTTCAGCTGACATGAGCAATTGGAACTCGGCACGCGATCCCTGGCTAAGCTCTTCCGCAAGCAGTTCATCGTCGAAAAAAGCATCGTCCTCATCCGACACCCTTTCATCGTCAAATGATTCGATGGTCATTGCCGCAAAGGCCTCGTCCTCAGAATCATCTGAAGTGGATGTGACGGGAGAAAGGGGGATAGCATCCCAGGAGGATGGCGCGGGATTGTTGGTGCGCTCCCATGCCTTTGCTTGCGCACGCGCAAGCCCCCGCGCCTGCGCAGACCGTGAGCGCATCCGGTGAGTAACGGCACCAGTAGTAGACTGTTCCGCACAGTATGGCAAAAGATGAGAAACTATCAGGCGCACCGCATCAAGATTCGAGATACCACGCAAGACAAGTCGCTGTACACCAAAATAGAGTTCCAGGCGTGCTGAGGAGACACCGAACATTTTGCGATAGGTCGGATGTACTGAAATTAGATCGTGCAGGCTATAAAATTTCCCGCCGATCTCCATAAAATCCTGGTAGAGGCGGCAGGTTTTGCCCCATCCAAAAGTGCAGTCAAGCAAGGCCCTCTCGTTACTCATTGAAGCGTTCCTCCCAATCCGACATACCCATGCCATTTATCACCACCGCACAAGCCACAAATGAGCACTCTATTTATCAGGGACGAGAAAGCTCTATAAACGTAACAGACGCCACAAACATCCACATATACTTACTCAATACTCTCTTGCAGGTTTCTACAGGTGCATTATATCTGAACGTTAGAAGGTCGATACTCAGCGACCCCTGAAAAAGATTGATCGTAACATTGCATTGCGCAGAAATGGCCAGAGACCCTTCAGAGCTTGCTGTTGTTGAACAGGTGTGGGAGCCTGAGACTGAGGTGCCCAGCGCTCAAGGACAAAGAGATCTGCCAGTTTGTGCAATTCATTGGTAGCACGTGGAAAGCGCTTGCTCAGCGCAAACAAATATTCATAAGGTGTTTGCCAGAGATCAGGAGGCGAGCCGAGTCGGTCAGCAAAGCGGCAGAGACGATTATAGACTGATGCCACAGGTGGACCTGTAAAACGTCTCGCTCGGTAAAACACGACAGAGAGACCTGTAGCAGCGACGAGAAGAATGAGCAATATCGTTACGAGTAGAAAGGCTGGTCCCCCAAAGGAAGAAGTGAGTGAGGCAGATTTACCAGGATGGTTT
>DAOTTL010000683.1:0-6980 GCA_034438135.1 Ktedonobacteraceae bacterium
GAAAAGGTAACTCGTGTTGAAGCTACTGAACCAGATGAGACGATGCTCTCCTATGCGCGTACACGCCTCTCACAGGCGCATGTCCCTATCACGCTGACCCGGTCCGGAGTCGAGGAATTGCCCTTTGCCGAAAGTAGCTTTGACTGTGCTGTTGCTACACTGGTCTTTTGCTCTGTGCAGGAGCCAAAACGGGGTCTTCAAGAGATTCAGCGTGTGCTCAAGCCCGGTGGAATGCTGCTGCTATTCGAGCATGTGCGCTCAAAGAGAGCTATTATAGCGACAATCCAAGATCTGGTCGTTCCTCTCACGACGCGGATGGAAGGCAACTGTCACTGGAATCGCAACACAGGTCGGACCGTGCGAGAGAGTGGCTTTCGGATAGAGCAAGAGCGTGCGCTCAAGTTATGGCAGATACCGTTTCTGCTCCTGCGAGCCACCTGCGTCAAAGAAGAAGTACCAGTTTGAGAACCCATGATAGAGCCATTTTTGACGCATAGGGATAATTAGCCCCAATCTGTCTCTGCGTTTCCCCAGATACGAATGGTATGGTCATAGCTGGCACTGACCAGCAGTTGTCCATCGGGACTAAAAGCTACGCTGATCACGAGGTTGTCATGACCAGTGAGGGTATGGAGAGACTTGCCAGTGTGTCTATCCCATAGACGGATCGTCTTATCACCGCTGGCACTGACCAGTAGTTGTGCATCGGGGCTGAAGGCTACACTATAGACCTCTCCCCTATGACCAGTGAGCGAACTCAGGAACTCCCCTGTGTGTAGATCCCACAGGCGAATGGTTTCGTCGGCGCTGGCACTGGCGAACAGTTGCCCATCAGGACTAAAAGCCACACTATAGACCTCTCTATCATGACCAGTGAGTGAACGTAGGCATTCTCTTGTACGTAGATCCCATAGACGAATGATTTTGTCAGAACTGGCGCTGGCAAGCAATTGTCCATCAGGACTGAAGGCTACATTGTGGACCTTTCCATCATGGCCAGTGAGGGAATGGAGAGATTTGCCAGTGTGAGGATTCCAAAGACAAATGATCTTACTCTCACTAGCACTGGCGAGCAGTTGCCCATCAGGACTAAAAGCCACGCTTCTCACAGCGGCACCATGACCAGTGAGAGTGCGGATGCACTTGCCAGTGTGAGGGTTCCATAAGCGAATGGTCTTATCATTGCTGGCACTGGCCAGAAGAAGGCCATCAGAGCTAAAGGCCACACTGGTCACTTTGTCATTGTGGCCAGCGAAGGTATACAGGGTCTGGACCAATGAGGGGTCGAGCGGATTCATACTAACCGTGTTCCATATGGCGTTCTTTTGTTGGATCGGAAGGCGCGGCTGGTCTTTTGCCTCCCGCACTACTCGTCGCGCCTGACGGGCAAGTTGCTGCTGGACTGTGGCGATGCTCTCAGCAAAGCGTGGATCAGGAGGAGAAGCATCAAGTTGCTGAGCCTGCTCAAAGGCGGTCAGTGCTTCCTTGTAACGCTGTAATCCGACAAATGCCAGACCCTTACCATAGAGACAGTAGGGATCAGTTGTCTCAGCAAGCGAATGCTTCATAGAGTGTTAGCGCATCATTGTAGAGCTTTAGACGGAGTAGAGTAGCAGCCTGACGTTCATAGTAGCTGATCTCGTCGGGTGTAAGTTCAATCGCGCGGACATAACAGTCATGGGCTTCCTGATCGCGTCGCAGCGTGAGCAGGATCTCGGCTCGCTCAGCGTGGTAAGCAGCGATCTCAGGAGCCAGGGCGGTTGCCTGAGTATGGGCCTCAAGAGCGGACGTTAGTTGCTGAAGTTGGGCGTACAGGCGTCCCATTAGCTGATAGTACTCGGCCTGTGTGGGTCTGAGGTGAACCAGCTGAGCATAAGTTTTAATTGCGTCAGGCAGGCGTTCCAGTTGCGTCAGGAGTTGCGCTTGCTGGAGATAGAGTTCATCGAGTTCAGGATCCTTCGAGATAGCCAGTTCATAGGCTGCTAGACTCTTCTCAAATTCGGCGAGACCCTGGAGCGCGTGTGCTCTCTGCTGATAAAAACGAGCATTGGCCAGTTCTGCATCAAGATGTAGAGCCTGTTCTGAGATAGTGAGACCTTCCTCGTCCCTTCCGAGTTCAAAGAGAGTGAGAGCGTTGCCATAGGCTGAGGGAGCCGAGTGATCGTCAAGCTCGAAGGCAAGCTCATAGAGGGGCAGTGCCTCTTTATATTTACCTGCGGCGAAAAGTGCCTGCGCTTCAGCGAGGGCGTTTTTAAAACGGAGCTGATTTATAACAGTATCGAGCTGTTCCGCAACCTCGAACCAGGCATGGTCCTCATCCCAGACGGAAGAATCGACAACTGGTTGGGCATTGGCTGGTAAAAATTGTAAATGTCCGAAGGGAGCGCCCTTCAAGGATGATACAATTTAAATGAATTGTTCTAGAGAAATGGATACAATAAACTAGAAGAGCCTGGAGAAGATACACAGATGGGACTTCCTTTATTTCATGTTGATGCTTTTGCCAGTACCGCTTTCGCGGGCAATGCGGCGGCAGTCTGTATCCTGGATGGACCTCGTGAAGATGTCTGGCTGCAACGGGTTGCAGGTGAAATGAATCTTGCGGCAACCACCTTTCTATCTCCTCAGGATGGAGGCTACGGTCTGCGCTGGTTTTCGCCAACGACCGAGCTTGAACTGTGCGGTCACGGTACCCTGGCCAGCGCTCATACACTCTGGGAACAGGATTATCTGGCGAGCAATGTTCAGGCGCAGTTCTTTACAAGAGCGGGTACCCTGACGGCCAGACAGGAGGGAGGGTGGATCGAACTCAACTTTCCTGCCAAGCCGGAGCAGGCTATAGAACTCCAACCGGTCCTGGAAGAAAGTCTGGGTGTCACACCACTTTATGTCGGCAAAAGTCAGCTCGACATCCTTGTGGAGGTCGAATCGGAAGAGGTTGTGCGCCGTATTCAGCCTGATTTTGGACTGTTGACGACGATCCCGGCTCGTGGAGTCATTGTCACTGCTGCGGCCAGCGCCAAGCCAAATTATGATTTTGTCTCACGCTTCTTCTGTCCCAGCGTTGGTATTAACGAAGATCCCGTTACGGGATCCGCCCACTGTGCCCTCAGTCCCTTTTGGAGCAAGCGTCTGGGTCGGACACAACTGACCGGCTATCAGGCATCCATACGTGGGGGAATTGTACGTACGCGCTTCGACGGTGATCGAGTGTATCTTGGCGGGCAGGCTCTGACAGTGTTGCGAGGCGAATTGCTCTCGTAGGACTACTACAAGACATACCTATTAACATATTGAAAGAGAGATTGATTCTATGAATGCATGGAATGATCGAAATCAGCGGGTCATTGAGGAATTTCGTACAAACGGTGGTAAAGTCGAGGGTTGGGCACCGCTCATCCTTTTGACGACCAGGGGAGCAAAGACAGGTCAGACTCGCATCATTCCCCTGATGTATGTGCCTTACGGCAAAACTGTCCTGGCTGTAGCCTCTAAAGGTGGGGCAGAGAAAAATCCCGACTGGTATAACAATGTACTGGCTCATCCCGACGTAACTGTCGAGGTGGAGGGCGAAAAATTTGAGACGACCGCGAGAGTTCTCACCGGCGCTGAGCGGGAAAAAGCGTTTCAGAAAGCGGTAGAGGTGTTTCCTCCATATGGAGAGTATCAAAAGAAGGCACCTCGTGAAATTCCTGTCATCGCGCTCGAACGTCCTGCCGATCAGGCGTAGCAGACTTTCTGGCGGCGTAGCCACCATCTTTCAAGGAGATATGGGTCATCCCTTGATTTTGCAAAATCAGGTCAAAAGGCTTTTGGCCTGCTTAGCAGGCCGCCCCCGCACGGGTAGAGGTTTTTCGCTTATCTGCTGCATCGGCCTGGCAGGCCACCCCACCCCCTTTGAAAAAGAGCAGTTGATGTGTTTTATGGCGCATTCGCGCTATAAAACACATCAACTGCTCTTTTTCTTTATGAGTCATCCCTCATTTTGGCAAAGTGAGCAAATGCCTTTCTCGGGCGGCTGCGCCGCCCTATTTTCAGAAGAAAAGGCTGAGATTGCCAGCAGCGAAACTGCTGGCAATCTCAGCCTTTTCTTCTGTCTTTTGGGGGAGGGGCGGCTTGCAAAGCTGCAGAAAAGTGAGGGATGACTCATAAAACTCGTATTCGCCAACAAAGTCTTGTAATCACATGAAGGAGCTATTGACATAAAAAAGCTCTTTTCTCGTTCTCAAAAACATCCGGTATCTGAGGGCGTTCTGCCGAAAGAGGGTGCGATTGAAAGTCTTCCACAGCATGCCAGCCAGGGTCTGCTGAGTGCTTTTATTTCATTACGTCAGCGCAATTTTCGTCTCTACTGGTTTGGTCAGATGGTCTCGTTGATGGGCAGCTCGATACAGGGTATCGGACAGGCCTGGCTGGTACTGGAATTGACTCATAGTCCCTGGCAACTTGGTTTTGTGGGTGCGCTGCAAGCGTTACCGATTCTGCTCTTCTCGATCTTCGGAGGTGTTTTCGCCGACCGCTGGTCAGGTCGTCATGTTTTGCTTGTGACCCAGTTGATAAACATGATCCAGGCTTTTCTGCTCTGGCTACTGATAGCAACTGGAACTCTCCAGCTCTGGCATATTTATGTTCTGGCGCTCCTCTTAGGTTTCATGAACAGCCTGTATTTGCCGGTGAGCTGGTCTTTTGTCATCGAGATGGTCGGACGTGAGGATCTGAGCAATGCTATTGCTCTGAAATCTTCTATCTCTACTTTTGCACGTATTATAGGACCGGGACTTGGGGGCATTATCATTGCCGCCAGTGGTGCGACTATGCTCTTTCTGCTCAATGCACTTAGCTTCCTTCCGGTGATTGCGGCTCTGCTACTGATCAGGGGCAACGAACTTTATGCCCGAACACCTCAAGATACAAACACGAATGGGCGACAGAAAACCTGGCAGAGTCTGCGTGAGGGTGTGAGTTATGTCTGGCAGACGCCTGCTGTGTTGTTGGTGATTCTTGTAGCTGGTCTGACGTTACTCTTCGGTTCGAATTTCAATGTTGTGCTTCCCCTTTTTGCTACAGATGTACTGCATAGAGGTGCGGCAGGTTTTGGCTTTCTCTCTGCTGCGCTCGGTATCGGAGCATTCCTCTCGACTCTGTGGCTGGCCTGGCGTAACCAGAAATCAACGCTTCGTCGTTTGCTGATCAATATGCTGCTCTTCGGGTTATTAGAGATTATTTTTGCGTTATCACATACCTATGCCCTGTCGCTACTGCTAATTATGGGCATTGGCTTTATGGAACTCACCTTCGCGACGCAGGCTATGACTATGCTTCAGGAGATTACCCCGGACCATCTGCGTGGACGTGTCACAAGTATTCAGGTTCTCTTCTTTGACGGAACTGTGCCGCTAGGATATTTGCTTATGGGCGCACTGTCAGGTCTCTACGGAGCGCCAACTGCTATGCTGATTGGCGCTCTTCTCAGTTTGCTGGTTGTAGGAAGTGTATGGATGCTGTTTCGCCGCTTTATTTAGCGAAATGCCAGGTCGCGGTTTTGTTCGCGAGGCAACTGGTACCAGATCTCATCGCAGGTGGCAAGCATCTGCTCATCCAGTTCGAGATCAATGGCGGGCAGCGTTTGATCAAGTTGCTCCGGCTTACTTGCGCCAAGGATGGCCGAGGTGATTGCAGGTTGATGTAGGACCCAGGCGAGTGCGAGTTGTGCCACAGAGATGTTGCGCTCCTGACAAAAGGTTTTGAGCTTCTCTGTCGCCTGCATCTGTGGATCGAGCCAGTAGCGAGCCTGGTAGATTTTTCCAGCATTATGGACTGTGAAACGTGTTCCCTCGCTCGGCGAATCGCCGGGTTGGTAACGTCCAGTGAGCACGCCACCGGCCAGCGGATTGTAGCTGATCACGCCAACGCCCTGATCAACGACGAGTGGCAGGAGTTCAGCTTCTATATGACGAAACAAGAGATTGTAACGGGGCTGAACGCAATCGAAACGTGCCAATCCAAGCTGGTCGCTGGTCCAGAGTGCTTTGCACAGTAGCCAGGCGGGATAGTTGGAGCAGCCAATATAGAGCACCTTGCCGCTATGCACAAGGTCGTCCAGAGCGCGAAGTGTTTCATCGAGAGGTGTTTCTGAGTCTGGAAAATGCATTTGATAGAGATCGATATAGTCTGTCTGTAGACGGCGCAGACTGGCTTCAACGGCCTGTACAATATGTTTGCGTGAGCCGCCCTGCTCGTTGGGTCCATCGCCCATCTTCCCAAAGAACTTGGTTGCCAGCACAACCTGCTCGCGATGTCCCTTGAGCCAGCGGCCAATGAACTCCTCAGTGCGTCCAACAGTCTCTGATGTGGCCCCCAGTGGATAGGCGTCGGCGGTATCAAAGAAGGTCACGCCGTTATCGAATGCCTTCTCCATGATGGCACGCGACGTTGGTTCGTCGCACTGATTCCCAAATGTCATAGTGCCCAGGCAGATCTCGGAGACCTGTAGACCTGTGCGACCCATACGTTTTATTTTCATACTATCGGCTCTTTTCTTTTTGCGAGGGTATCTCGCCTGCCTGAAGGACTTTACCAGAAATACTCAATTACCTCTCCAAAGTATGATACTTCTTCTCTTTGGAAAGGGTCAAGGATAAGTAATCAGAGGACAGTACTTCGTAAACAGTGGGGACAATGTTCGCGTCCACACGAGCACAGAAAATGAGCAATTCACAAGCTCGATTGCACATGGCTTTTGCTCCCACTATCGCAAAAGTCGTTTCTTCCCCACCCGCCCACCCTTCAAGAGAGCGGAGACGGTAGCGCGACCGCGCTGTCACCTCCACTTTCTTCCTCTGGGGAGGGATCTGGCCCTCACAAATATAGGTTTCTTGCCGATTGTCTGCATCGACCTGGCAGGACACCCCACCCATTTTAAAAAAGAACAGCTGGTGTGTTTTATGGCGCATTCGCGCCACAAAACACACCAGCTGTTC
>DAOTTL010000684.1:0-13232 GCA_034438135.1 Ktedonobacteraceae bacterium
AAAAGTGATCGCAGGCATGAAGCCGCGACCAGTCTTTTTGCCGCTGCTAAGGATGTTGGATGCAGTTATGGAGTATGACGAAAAAGAAGGGCTGCTTGTCGTGAAAGATCGACAAACACAAATCAATCATTTTTAATGAGAGCATGCAAGATAAGAGTCCATTTGACTACAACACTTAAAGTAAAAGGTTGCCTCTGGCTCTTGAACAGACTGCACCAGAAACAACCTTTTACTTTGCCCACTGTTAGTACCATCTGACCTTCTTAGAACAATTCAACCACATCCCTACTTTGTGGATCGGGCACCCCAGCATTTTCAAGCTTCTTTAGTCGTTGATGAGAAAAGATGAATTTTCTTTGGTGTATCTGCTGGAAATTCACTTAAGAGATGTGGTTGCTTTTTCTTTGCAATATTCCTAATAGCTATCTTGTAAGCGCGTTCTGAAATAGGCGGACTCGCCTCATTCAACTCGTACCGCTGTTTTGCCAGGTCCTGGAGTTGATTGAGCAACACTTGATCTGGTGTGTCTGTAAGAACCGTGAGGTTATAAAACATGCGAGTTCGGTTTCTCAATACCGTATATTTGGTACCGACAGTTTGATGTGAACTGGCTTTTCCATTGGGATTCAGGAAAGTAGCAATACCAGTAAGAGCAGCCACAAAAATAGCCAGAAACCCTGCAATCAGAGCATGATTAGCGAACTGACTTAAGGCTGAAGCACCTGCAATGGCCGAGAGGAGAGATGCTGGAATGCCAAGAAGAAGGTGAAACTGTGTCCAATAGTTCGCTTCTTCATAGTGTCCTTTGGCAGAATAAAGAACATCTTTCTCTATGGCTTTAGCTTCTTCTACAATTTTCAATTTTTCGTCGGACAGAATCATTGAAAATCCTCTTGATTCTCTTGATTTTCACTTACAAAAGGAGAAAAACCTATTTACTAGAGTAAATAACGTTTGAAAAAGTCAAAATTCACCTATTGCTTATTTACTTTTTCAAGCATTTTCATTCTTTCCCGAAGCATCTATTTGCCTTGCTTGAGGAGAACATAGTACTCTTTTTAAAATATTCATATACAGAAATCTGCAAAAATTTCCAATGCTCCTTCTCCTTTTCGATCGTGTTGCCATCCGCTCATGCATCGCTAGCTAATCGTTAGGCTATCGCTGATATCATCTGGTATTCTTTACATCTCTTCCGAAGGCTCTATTTGAAAAGATTTGAATGGAACAACAGCATCTTTTATTGCCTCGCCTGGTTGAACTACGGTTGAAGCTGTTATAATAGAGTGCTCATCCAGGGTCGTTTCGAGAATACAAGTGTTCCGATATCAGTGGCAAACACTGTCTATGCCAGACAGCAAGGGAAAAAGATGGATATGAATCAGGAAAGCCTGGAAAATCAGGGAATAGACACTCTCCCATTGTATCGAGTGCAGCTGTGCGGTTCGTTTTGTCTGCAACGGAGAGTTGACAACACGTATGTGGTAGTAGATACAAAGGAATGGGGAGGACATCGTTCGCCGCGTACTCTACTCAAAGCACTGCTGTGTGCTCTGGGACGAAGAGCCAGTCGAGGCACCTTGCTGACTCAGCTCTGGCCAGAGGCAGATGGAGAGCAAGCGAACCGCGAACTCAATGTCGCCGTCTCTCGCGCACGCAAAATTCTGTCCTCGGTTGGACAACAGGAGTGCCTCAGGACCGAGCAAGACGCCGGAGGGTTCTCTCTGGCATCTCAGGCAACGGTTTGGGTGGATGTAGATGCTGCACTGGCTCTTCTTGATGAAGCAGATAGTCATGGACAACAATCGAGAGAAACGGTATCCTTGCTAGAGAATGCACTGACCTACTTTCAACGAGGCGCGTTCCTCGAAGATGAGGGAGGCGAATGGGTTGACAATAAACGTGCAATCGTCGAGCGCAGACGCTACCGCTGCCAGCGATGGTTAGCCGAGGCATATGCATCCCAGGATACGTTTGGGCAGGCGGAAACGGTACTCAATACACTGTTGGGAGAAGATCCAACGGATGAGGATGTAATCTGTCAACTCATGGCACTCTTGCATCAGTATGGACTTACACATCAAGCACTGGTGCTTTACAATCAGACCAGAGCATTCTTTGCTAAAGAGGGACTGGAATTCTCTGAAACCACTCTCAGGATCGCCACTCAACTCCGAAAAGAGCCAATGCTCTCTTCAAAAAGCCCTGGCGTACTAGAAAAAAGAGGACCATTTTCGCCCTTTCTTCTCTCCTCCACTATTCCTTCCCTTTTTTCTGAAAACCTCCCTTCTCTCCCTACAATGGAGCCACATTCGCCTCTTTTCGAGACAGATACAGATGTGCTTCTCCGTTTATCAACCGTCCTCAACCCGTCTTCGAGCGTTGGAACCAGAGAAATCTCTTATTTTGATGAACAGCTGCGGCTCTATTGGCGTGTTCGTGAAGAAACGCTTCTTTCTGCGTCCAGCCTCTATGGCTCTGTAGTCAGACATATTCATCATCTTACATTTCTGCTTGCACGTTCTCATTTATCAGATTTGCGTCTCCATCTTTGTGAAACGGCAAGCCGGGCAATACTCCTGGCAGGGGTATTGCTCTATGATATGGGACACTATACCAGAGCACGCCAGTGTTATCAGATAGCATTTCAGGCAGCGAGTGAGGCAAACAGCTTTATTCTCCAGGCAATTGTGTGGGGATGGATGAGTTTCACATGGACCTATGAGCAACAGTATGTGCAGGCGTTGCATTGCATCCAGCGAGCACATCATCTTGTGACACAGAGTCATGCTCCCATCGTGCAAGCATGGCTTGGAGCCATCGAAGCTGAGATCCAGGCTCACCTGTGCAACCGTGAAGCTTGTCAAGTATTACTCGCGACAACAGAGCAGATCCTTGAAACTGCCCCTTCATTGGATACCTCTTATCTTTTCGAGTTCCATCCAGTCCTCTTTTTAGGCTACAAGGGCATCTGTCTTCAGCAGTTCTACGAGAGACAAGATCCAACAACTCACACTTTCCTTAGAGAAGCCAAAGAAGCTCTCGAACAAGCTTTAACTAGCGAGACTCCGGTGAAACGTCACCTCTACTATCTGACCGACCTTGCTGCAATCCAGGCCCGTCAGGGAGATATTGAAGCAGCATGTGGTGCTTTGGAACGCAATCTTCCTTCGATACTCTCCACTGGAAATGGATCAAAGACACTACAAAAGCATCTGCTCCAGGTTCATACGCTCTTACGCCCTTATAAACACGAAGGTATTGTTCAGGAACTTGATGAAAGCATAGCCCCATTGCTTCTTGAGAAAGAGGAGAAAAAACGCTAGCCGCGCTCGTAAAGAGGACGCAAGTCGTCCAATGAGTGAATAATCTGATCCGGCTGAACAGGAGAACTTTCTGGAAGCCCTTGCCTGGCAAAATCACACCAGATGGCAAAGATGTTGAGACGCTGAGACGCTGCAATATCGAGGGTAAGATTATCTCCGATCATCCAGGCTTCTTGAGCATCGATATGGAGGTGAGAGAGTGCAAAGAGAAATGGACGCGGGTCTGGTTTGGCAACGCCATACTCCTCTTCAATGAGTATCAGCGAAAAATAAGGGGCAAGGTGATGTCGCTTGATTTTTTGGCGCTGATACGTCGCGTTTCCATTGCTCAAAAGGGCCAATGGTATTCCTTTGCTTCTGAAATACTCCAAAGTCTCTAATGCATGAGGAGCAAGTTGACGATACTCATCTCTCAGGGCTTCGTATGCCTGGACCATTGCTGATGCGATCGCAACATTCTCTTGTCCCACAGATCGCAGAGCTCTTTCGACCATCTCTCGTCTGGTCAGAAATGGTTCGAGGCGATCTCTGCGTTGCTTTTCTTCGTCGCCTTCCAGGCTTTGTTGATAGGCTCGGCGACTTTCGGCGATTGCGTGAACAAGAGTGGGGGCGGGCAGACTGAGCACAGAGGCAACCTGCTGGCATACTTGCTGCCAGCTCTGAGAGGATTGCTGCATCTCAAGCAGTAAAACGCCATCCATATCGAACAGTACGCCCTTTGGATGAGGAATCGTCTTGTTGTTCATACTTCCAAGTATATCATGAGCGACGTTTGCTCTACCCATTCATCAACACTGATTTCGCTTTTTCTTAATACTCGCTTCTAGAGAACAACAAAGCACATCTATGCCTACAAAATCGCCACTCTTATCCCCTCCTTTTCAAAACCGACGTTCATCTGTGAGCAAGACGCAAGCCAGCCACCATCTGATAAACAAGCACTTCTGGTATGCTCTCTCTCGGTGCAGGGATTGAAGAGCAAACGACCAGGTACAACAAGATCAAGACGTATTTGCCTCTTGTTTGCCGTCATTTACTCCACCACTATCTGTATCCGTCTGGTCATTGCATCATCTCAGTGAAAAGCCATTGAGATGATGCAGGACAAACCGAAAGGCAGATCGACTGCCTACGCTGACAGCTTTTGATGTAAAGCTGCTGTAGCCAGCAGATGAGAAAGAAAAGTTCTTCTCTCTTATGAGACAGAGGCACAACTATGTCTATCACTACCAACCAGAGTGAAGTTGCCCGCTTGCTTCATTCCATCGAACAAGCCTATGAAGCAGCCCATCGTGGCCTGGACGGTCCAGCCATTGTCGGACCACATCGGCGACGAACTGACTATACCGAAGAGATTGCCAGAAGCTTTGAACAACTCCAACCGCTCGTGGGAGGTCCAAATCAGGCCATGCAATTACTTGATACCCATCTCAATACCATAACGAGGAGCAGCGATGTGTGAACCACAGGTCCAGAAACGAGATGGAGAACAACTGGTGCCTGATACAACTCTTTTACAGGAGCCGCAATCGAGAGGAGTCGAACGACCAGGGTTTACAACCATCACCACGCCGATTGATGCGCTGGTGACTGCGCATCTGGTGCCCTTCCTCCAAACACATGGAGCCACAGTTGAGGTGGTGACGAAAGGGCACCAGTATCTTGCGCATTTACCTTCTGGGCGTCGGCGCATTCGCACCTATCACGTCTACCGAATCACTTTTCCGACAGGAATGAGACGCCTGGATGGTCTCTCTACACTATGGATGGTTCCTTTTACGCTCATATTTCCTGATGGAGCGCGACTGGAAGGGCGCATCAATTATCTATCACAGCCCGAAGAAATTGTACTGGGTCTGCCGTCATAGACAGGAGTTCATCACAGCAGACCTGACCGGTTGCCCACATGATGCCACGGATACAACGCTGTCCTTATGAAGAACCGCCAGGATACATCTACCATGAGCACACTATACGGAGAGGACGTTATGAGACTCACCTTACGACGCAAGTCCCAGCGCACGACAGTTCACTTGAACTCTTGGGAACAAGCTCCCACGAACGCTCCGCAGGAGTCATCAACCAGGCGCTATCTATCTCACACAACGTATTTGCTGCCCAAAGATGAGGAAGAGAGCAACCGATTGCATTTTCAACATCACGCCTTCTTCCAAGCAATCGGCAATCACTATGTGGCCCCACTCGATCCTGCCATCCGCACGATCCTCGATGTCGGTGCGGGAACCGGTATCTGGACAGTGGAAATGGCTCGCATCTTTCCTCAGGCTCTGGTGGTTGGTATAGATCTGGATCCGACACTCTTTCGAGACATGCCTTCATTTCCAGCAAATTGTCTGCTGAGAGTTGGCGATGTGCTGCGCGGTCTTCCTTTTCCTGATCACTTTTTCGAGTATACTCACCAACGATTGCTCGTCTATGCCATTCCCGCAGAACAGTGGCCTGCGGTCCTGCGCGAGCTGGTACGTGTGACACGTGTTGGGGGTTTGATCGAAGTAGTAGAAGCTGATCCCAGTCTTCAGAACCAGGGCCCTGCGACGCAACAGTTGCTGACATATGTCGAGGGTGTCCAACGAGCTCGTGGCATCTCTCCCGAGCCAATCCGACAACTTCAAACGCTTTTTGAACAGGCAGGGTTACAACACATCGAACGCCAGATCATTCCTTTAGCGTTGGGAGAGTGGGGAGGACGCGTGGGAGGACTGCTCAAACGAGATGCACTCAGTGTGTTCCAGGCACTCAAAGAACCATGCTGCCAGGGCGGAGCATGTGATCCGCAGGTCTTCGATGCGCTCATGAGACAAATGGACACAGAGTGGGAGACGTATCGCACCTCATGTATCTGTTATGTACTCTATGGGAGGCGAGTGACTACATGATCAACACCATCTCCCAGGTCCAACTCAGCGCCTCCCAGGCCGAGCGACTCTCACGCTATTGTGCATCCTATCGTTGCTCATTAGTTCAGCACGCAACGCCCTCAACCAGGCGCAATCAAGCCATCAGGGCAGCACAGGCGATGCAAGCGCGTCTCTACCAATGCCAGGCAATACATGGTACGTCACTTCTCCTGAGTCAGGAGGAGGCACGAACCTTGCGAGGTATTGTCGTTCGACTATTACGTCTCCAAAGAACAACGCCTCCCTGTGAGCAGCGAAGCGCTCTGATAGCTGATCTAGCCAATGTATTAGTCGTACTCAATCGAGGCAGGTCTTTCACAAGAGAGTCCAGACAACCATGAATGTGGAGCAGAACAGCTACTCGTCACCTGCAACACAAACGTCTCTGGACGAAACAGTTGAAGGCAACGCACAGGCCAGTCCCACGCAGTCAGACGAACTGCCACATGAGAACGGACGAGCGGTCGAAGCACCAGCGCTGTGTGTGACTGAGATTGTTCTCACCTGTTCGCCACGCGTACTGCATGGAATGGTTGCCGCCTATCAGACTGCTATCGAGCAGGCCGCAGGAGACCTGCCTATCATTCTCTTATGGTGGGGGATTTCCAGTAAGTATGGCCATGGAAACATCGTCCTGGAGTGGCAAGGAAAAGTTCCTCCGAGCTTCCTCGACAGTTTAGACATCGACGCCGAGGTGTTGGATTATATGGTCTATGAGGATGATCGTGTCGCTGAAAGCTTCCACGAGGGATCCCTGCCAGGAAACCAGGAAACGCTTGAACCGGAAACGACAACTGGCGAAGAAAGGAGTGAAGAATGACGGCGCGTCAATCCAGATACCAGGAGCACGACCACCAGCCTCAGCCAGTCCATCACAATCAATCGGTGTCGTCTTATGGAGACAAGCAGGAATCAGTCATCTCATGGCCTGACTATTTAACCGTCAAAGAAACTGCCAGATTGCTGAACGTTTCTGAACGCAGCGTTTACGGCTATCTTGAAAAAGAACAACTTCCCTTTACCCACCAGGGGAATCTCCTGGTGGTAGAAACAGCAGCCGTTCGCAGCTTTCGGAGGCAGGCAGCAGGTCGTCCACGGGTACGCCAGCCGGAGTGGCATCGTTCATCCTCAGACAATAGTCAACTGCTGACCCACATTACCGTTCAGGTGCGAGTGGGAAAACGTCAGACCTTGGAGCAGTGTCTGGAGCAGATCCATGCGAGTAATCGCCACCAATTGCCAGGAACTATTGCCCGCTATATTGCTCGTAGTCCTGTCATCCCTGAGCGAGTGGTGATTGTCCTTATCTGGCGCAAAGCTGCGATGCCCCCGAGAGAGGACATGCTCGCAGCCGTTGAGAGCCTGTACGA
The DNA here is from genome assembly GCA_034438135.1 of Ktedonobacteraceae bacterium. Lineage (GTDB taxonomy): Bacteria > Chloroflexota > Ktedonobacteria > Ktedonobacterales > Ktedonobacteraceae > Paraktedonobacter. The sequence continues at coordinate 7,615 of DAOTTL010000684.1, forward strand.
AGAGCTGAACGGTGTTCTGGACTGGGAAAGTGCTGCCATTCAGGAATGCGAGATATTACTGCATACCTGAAAAACAAGGATTTTCTGAGGCGGTAAGGGCCATTGTCATCTCTTCCAGGTGCGATTGAGATCACGACAAAAAGGTGCTTTGACCCGGCATTATGCTACAATGTGCAATCCAATTAGAGAAGGAGGAGACCACTTCCTATGTTTGAGAGAAATGATGCGTTGAGAAATCAACCAATGAAGCGAACAAACAAGAAAAAGACGATGAGGAGATTTTGAGAGGATGGAAGAGAGAGAACCTATCTTTTGCGTAGATATTGACCAGACTATGAGCACTGGCTATGTTGGGAGCAGTGTGCTAGAGAGTAAAACATATTACCAGGATCGTGGCATCATGATTCCTGAGCAGGCGACTAGATATATGGACTTCTTCCAGTTCCCAGCCGTCCTGCGCATACACGAAGAACTCCCTGGCGCACGAGTTGGAGTTCAGAAATTGACAGAGGTTGGGCAAGTAGGATATTTCACCGTGCGCAAGAGTGACGATGAGGACGAACAAATTGCTATCCAGGCAGCGACACGCTCCTGGTTACACGACCATCAATTCCCCGGTGAAGTAACGTTCTGCCAGGGGATGGCACAGAAATTGCTTGCCATTGCTGAACGCTATGACCAGGTGCAAGGCAAGATCATCCTCATTGATGATAGTTGGCACAAAGCACTGAACGCGATGAGACTACTGGCAAAGTACGATGAGGCGACAGCGCAGGCAGCAGAAATCTTACGTGAACGTCTTACCATCTTTGCGTTTGGAGCGCACCCTGATGAACTGCCGATAGGTCCGGTGGTGCGACTAGAAGCGATGCCTGATTGGTCGGGCATAGAACCATTACTCACACAAGGAGGTTTTCTTCATGGCATCAGTAGCAACCCCTGAATATCCTGTGACGATTGTCAACGCTGCCGCAATCCTGTCAGAAATGCCGAAGGAGCGTACACCTGCACAGGTTATGGAACAGATTGAAGCGTGGCCCTTCTGGATTGATGTCAAACGCGTCGCACACAAAGAGTACGGCATGAAACCAGAGTGCTTTGATCATCTCTTACCAGAGTATCAACGCTTTCTTGGCTTGATACTGCTCGGGTATACACCACTCGGCATGTTTAGCAGGCCAGTCGATGAGATCTGGCATTCTCACGTCTTGTGCTCCCATCTCTATCTCCATTTCTGCCTGGGTATCCACGGCCAGGTGATCAATCACGTGGCCCAGGTGCCAGTTCCAGAGGATGAGATTGAGAGCGCCATTTGCACCACCTGCCGGTCTTGCCGTGATTGTAGCGGCGGCGGCCAGGGAGGAGGTCAGGGGCAAGGGAGTGCTCAGGAATTCATCAGTGCATACAAGGAAGTATTCAAGTGTCAGCCATCAACGGTTGTGTGGAAGCTGTCAGAAGCGGAGGGATGCGCAGTAGGCTAAGGATTGTGGGCGCTCATTTTTCAGAAACGGTTTGAGTGAGCACAGAGAGCAGCTATGTTCTCTGTGCTCTTCTCACATGTGCGAGAAGATCATCTTTAGATAGGGATGAGTGCTTGTACGAGGAGAAGATATGAAAATCCTCGCTGAGAGAACTAGATTCAGGAACTGACGTACCATAAAAGGGAAGTGAAAAAGAGAGATACGCTCCATAGAAAGAAGATTACGTGTTCGCAGATATCAAGACTGTGCTCAAAGCCTATCACGAAGCGGGACATGCTGTCGTTGGTCATGTAATCGGACGATGCATCGAGTCTGTCGCCCTTCTGAATTGAGAAGAAGGATATGGTGGCTACTGTCGCTTTAGCTCCTACATTGAAGATGCGAATGGCCTCCCGGAGTGGAACGATAGAAGCGAAAATCCGGATCTCATCACGATCTACTACGCTGGTATGCTCTCCACTGCGCGTTACAGTTCTCGCTATCTCGCGTTGGATGAAAAGGAAGGTAGTGTCAGATATCCTGAGGGAAGCGAACGGGACGATTTAGAGCGGATTCAAGACATACTCTCCCATATAGATCCCGACCAGCAACAACGCAAAGCCATAACAAATTCTTGCTGGGCACAGGCTCAAACAATCCTTTCAGACTATTCTTTCGCCGTAGACAAAGTGGCTGCCGCTCTTGTAAAACGAGGGTCGCTCACCGGGTGTGTTACTCATCGCTTGATCTGGCAATTGGCTAGATATCCTGAGCATGATTGGCGGTTTGTGGCGTTAGGAATTAAACCCAAGGCAAACCGAAAATCAAGGATTTGAAACTTATCCTCAGAGTATTAATATCATTTCCTACTATAATCTCTTTTTAAGAGATGAAGCAAAATTCCTCTTCTTACACAGCCTTATCTACAAACAAGGCGATCAGCTCGAAGAGGATGTTTTTACTTCTCTCCATATGCCTCTGGGCATTATTTGAAACGTTTTCTCCTCAAAAATAGTGCTCCCAGGCGTCCAACATATATTTGGCTCTGCGAGATGTTTGCCAAAACGCCCGCTATCACGCGTTTCGCGCCCAATAAACGGCTCTATAGACCCATTGCTCGTTACGCTCTCTACATCTGTATGTGCTAATAACTCTTTGTCTTTAGGCACAACTATTAAGGGGTGATCCCTTGCGCCATCAAAATCGTAGTCAAAGCACTTCGTTATTTTGGTTGCTATGCTTACAAGAGAAACGCGCCCCCAGCCATAGCTTCGTTCGCCTCCTATCTGGAGTTTGCTTAATGCCTCTCGCCATGCAAGTTTGTTATCATCTCTGGCAAAGATATAGCCAACCAGATAAACAGGAAGAGGCTCAGAATTCTGCATGGTGTTCCGAGCGTATGGAGCAATAAATTCAGTCTCGTGTAAGCTTCCCTCTTCGGCGTTACGGCTGTTTTCCAGAGCAGTACTCGCATAGCTACCAAGAAATGTCCAGGAAAACTCGTCAGTATCCCAAGGCCACAGAGGAACTTTCTCTGGATCTGGGCTTACAGAAGGATAAAAATAGGTAAAAGTAAGTTCTCTATCAACCAGATCTGACATCGCTTTATATCCATTGCTGCCTTGTTCACGTGTCAACCTGGCTGTTATTGCCCCCCACAGATTACGGCCTGTAACATAGGAACGAGTTTGCTGTAAGTTACCCAACTTGCGCCAGCCAATATGCATAGGCGAGAGTAAGCGAAACGCTATTTTGTAGGCAGTCCAGGTCATGACTTTACTTTCGCAGCTACACTACGAGCTTTTGCTCCGTAGCGAGCATAAATCAAGGTTTGTTCCCAAAGTTGCTTGACCATCAAAAGCCTGTCGAGATCAGTACAAACATGCTCAGTTAAGAAGGCTAGGGCTGTCGCTGCGTTGGTGTTCTCTAGTTCCGGTAAACCAAATTCACGCAGCAAAGAAAGAAGCTTCTCGCGAGTTTGTTTGGCGATAGATTCCTCTGCCTTGCCAGTACGAGAATAGAGGTAGAGTTGGACAGCGTACACACCGTTTTCTTGCAATACACCGAGCGCTTTCGTCGCAAGATTATCTACCTCGCCCCCTTCGATGGGCTTCTTGACCTCCTCTCTCTTATCATTTTTTGTTATATATGTCTGTGTATTTGCAATAATCTCTTGTGCGGCTTTCGCTGCTATCAGATCAAGGTTCTTCATTGCACTCTCCCATTGCTTTCTTCCCAATCCGCAACAAGGCGCATACGCCCGAAACCACGCGTTCCCATGCCACCGACCCCCAGAAATTCAATCAATTTGATGCCAGCCCTTACGACATCTATCGGGCGGTTCCAGGTTTCGCCAAGCGGCTCTCCTGAGTTATCTGCGTATTTATATTGCTTCTTGTCATCAATCTGTTTAATCTCGATCTGGCATTGCTTGTCAGTTCTGGGAAACTGACCTGTACCATCTTCATTTAACCTGTAGTCATCTTCAATGATATCTGACCAGAGCCAGGTAGTGCGAGGAATTGCTTCGTATGTAAATAAAGCCCCAGATTCAGCAGCTCCAGTCATAGGGTCAATACTTACTGAGGTACGAACCTCCAGGTTGCTATTCACAATTTGAGAGAAAAGCTTTGCTGTGACGAGGACAACGCGCTCTGCAATGCCATTCCATTCCAAGGTGGATGGCATATTCGCAGGAGGCTTAATCTCCAACCCTTTGATTGCACTGAATAGTAGCCAGCCAAGATTCAGTTCGCGCTCCCAATTCATGCTTGTTACCACATTGTCATCAGTGGGTGGATTATTTTCTGGTAGGACGATGCTTTCTGTTCCCCATGCTTCTCTTACTCGTTCGGTGGTACTCACCCAAACAGGACCAGCCATAGTGCTCACTGGAAAAAAGAGGATGTGTGCATCTCCGATGCTTACTGTGCCAGCACGATTTGTGCTACTCGGTTGCCCTTGCCGCTCGCCTGTATCTGTCGCAGTGCCAAAGGTATAGATAATTGGGCAGTTTTTATCCTCTCCTTTATTGTCTTTGAACCTTTTCTGCTGACCAGCTACATCAGTTTTGCCATAACGCATTGCGGCGTAACTACGAGTGGCACCTGCAAGGCTTGTCCCAGGAATTTTCGGCAGATTTGTTCCCGGTTCACGAGCAATAGTCATATCAACTCTGCCCAGTCTGTAGCCACCAGCACCAACATGTATGGGGTCCAGTGCCATAAACAAGAAGCGCTGCTGAGTGTAAAGAACTCTTCGATTTTGAGCAACAGTTACTAGGGAAAAAGTGTTCATTTAGTCCCTCCTATCAGGTCAACTCTGGTTTTTTCCTTCAAAATGGTAACAAAAAGCTCCACAACATCGGCCAGTTGCCCACTGGCAGCAGCATGAGTTAACTGTCGAAATTCTGAGGAATTCAAAGGATCACCCTGCCAGTTTGCGTTGTGCAATATATCCTCTACTGCTTGCTGAAAAACGTCGTCATCCTGTCGTATTAGCCATTCCTGGCGCTTTGTTTCAATGAGACCTGTTAGATTATCTATTTGGGATGTTGCAAGATGCCTAGAGAGCAGTTCCCATAACTGTCCAAAACTGTTCAATTGCTCAAGATAGTAAGGTCGTGCAGGGCACATTCCACCACGTCTCTTCTCACCTGCGTAACTTACCTCAAAGCGTCTAGCAGCCGTATCAAGCAGTTCAAAGTCAAAGCGAGAGGGGCATAGATAAACAGTGTCTCCCTTGGCAAGATCACTGACGTGTATCCACTGTTTACCCTCAATACTTGTAAACTGCCTCTTTCTCTTCTCTGGTTGATTTCCATCCTTATCAGCTTCGACACACCAGTAGGGATACCAGACATCTTCGGTTGTGCCGTCTCCCATAACAACAGGAATTTTCATTTTCAGTGAGGAGTCATTTCTTTTTAGGGTCAACGCAACTTCTTTAGGATCTGAAACTTTATCCTCCTGTTCTATTACCCACAAATCCTCTTCTAGAGGTTGTTTAAGCATTCGTCTACCCGCATCAAGTATTGCCGGAAGCGGAGTGCGTCTATCAGCAAAGACTATTCCCAATGCCATTGGCAAACGATTACGCACTTTGCCCATTTCTATTTCGTATTTCTCCTTTATATGTTTGGCAACGTTCCAAACTTTG
>DAOTTL010000685.1:0-9897 GCA_034438135.1 Ktedonobacteraceae bacterium
CCCGCTATTGCAACCCTATCAGGAAAAGGCCACGAGCCATTATCTCACCGGCCAATGTGCACACAACGATCAGATAGAGCATCCCTGTAGCGGATTGGAAAGAGCGGTCACGCACCAGTTTCCAGGAGATACTGCCCAGAGTCAGGGGGATCGCAAAGCCAACCAGGATACGTAGCCAACCGATAACCCCTGTACTCAGGGGAATAACCGTAGGTACATCGGCTGGCTTGACCACGGGTGACGGTGTAGAGGTTGCGGTTGGAGCATTCGCTGTAGTGACCGTGGCAGCAGGTGCCGCTACTGACTGTACGCTGGCTTGAGCTGGCGCGACGTTGGCCCCTGCGACAAGAAAGAAAATAAGCTCAAACAGAATACCCGCCAGAACCAGCGTTGTTGAGAGCAGCAGCGGCTTCTCAGTCATAGCGGGTGTGACCAGATACCAATGACCCAACCACATGGCTGTCATCACCCCACCCAGAGCAAGGGCTGAGGCAAAGAAGCCGCCAATGACCAGAACTCCACCCAATCCAGCACCTCCAAGTGGACGGTAGATCATACCTACCACAAAAAGGGTCACCATTCCCGCGAGCAGTGCCAGACCCCCACTGATCATACGGAGAACATACAAACGTCTGAGAGGCTGGTTTGGAGGAGTCTCAAGCTGCTTCCCTTCACTATCCAGAGCATTCCCAGCCTTCTTATCAGCCAGCAGAAAAATCGTATAGGGAATAAGCAGAAGCAAGAAGAGCAGAAGAGGTAAGGTCAAATAGCCTGTCCAGGCATGATCAAGCAACTTAAAACTATCCAGCAGTTCAGGCGTGGAAAACCCCTGTTGAAAAAGATAGGTCAGGCCTGTCAGGAAAAGATAGATAAAGGCGTACAGAATGAGAAAGCTACGCTTCACAGAACTGCGCAAATCAAGCAGGTACATCACTGCAAACTGCCCAACACACAACTCCACCAGCACAATAAATAACATAAATGGCAGCGTTAACATGGCTCTATTTTAGTCCTTCGTAGTATGTTCTCTCAGAAAGGGGTAACTGATGATGGTCACTCCTGATGTATGGATGCTGCGTCAGATTATAACGCTTTTACTACCTCTTTGCACAGAGGGTAGTTTTTTGGCAAAGCGTTCAATATGAGTCATCTCTACTTTTTCTGCGGCTGGCAGAGCCGCTCCACCCCCTAAAGACAGGAGAAGGAGATGAGGTTGCAGGCAGCTTCACTGCCTGCAACCTCATCTCCTTCTCCTTGAAAGATAGCGGCTGCGCCGCCAATATTCAGAGGAAGAAGTGTTAAGCTTTGGCTGGCAAAGCCAGCCAAAGCTCAACACTTCTTCCTCTTTCCTTGGGATGGGGCGGCTTTGCCAGCCGCCAGAAAAGGCTGTTGCTCTTTTTCTACCAGATGAGAATAGGTGGATTAACGATTTTCGTCATGGCGGTCCAAAGGCCATCTTGAGAAATTATCTTCGTCCCAAATCCATGTGTTTGAGCGAGATTCCCAATGATTTGTCCCCATTGACCCCTCCAATCATCATTTATGAGATCCGGCCCGTTGACCAGAGCAATGGCTGGAACTTGGGCACTCGCGATATCGTGAACGATATCGCTGTGAAACTGGTCCTTACTCGGGTTTTCTTCGATACTATAAAATCCATTTGGCCAGATATAAGGTGCAGATGTATATGAATGAGAGCTTGATACTCTTGCCTCATATACGGCCCAGTTCAAAGTGTTAACCAGATCCTGCACATTCGTTCCAGCGCTTTTGCCATTGTTATACGTAATCTCTCCTGGAACACCCCTTTGACCAGGCCACCGTATTTGTGTGGCGAGATACATAATATAGGCGTGATGCCAGTTATCATTCCAGGTGGTAATTGCTACATAGTCATTAAATGTACGTTGTCCTGGTGTGGCCGTATTGAACCAGTAGGAGAGGGCAACGGTCGTTGCTCCTGGTCCACAGAGACGATGCATATTTGGATCTTTATACTTATTACCTGCATCATCTTTTCCCGTCTCCGCTGGCTCCTGCACAGCGTTCGCGATAGAGACATCAAGCAGCGCTGATTTTGGCGGGATTGTGCGAGAAGCCATGGCAAGGTACACCGGAGTACGTCCTGCTGCTGTTTGCACTGTACTGATGCGATACGCCTGCTTGAGAGTCAGATGCGCCTGATCCTGGAAAATGGTTGGAGCCTTCCCAGGACCGAAAGCGACGCCACCTGTGGACCTGAAAATGGGTGGTTTCATAACCGAACCTTCCCTTTCACTTAAAAATCGTGATACCTGAACCGATGCCACCATTAGAATGATGCATATCGTGTAGAATTTTTAGAACTTCTGATGAAAGAGCTAGCAGACTCCCGGCCATACTCTTCAACAAGAAGCACTTAAGCAGTCTGTTGAGGCTCTTAAAAAGCTGAAGCTGGTCATTGCGCGTACAGGAAAAGCCACTAAAATGCCGGTTATCGTCGGTTATCTAATAATAAGAGGTAGCCCTCAACGAACCTCTATAAAGACTTTGTTGGCGAAGGCGATGCGTGGGCGCACAGCCCCACCATTCTTTTTTGAGGCATTGCGGGCGCCGCGCGTTGCGCGGCGCCCGCAATGCCTCGTTTCTCCCTTCGGGATGGACGGTCTCGATTGGCAGTGTCTTTCGCTAACAAAGTCTCATAAAGAGAATACATACCACTAATGGCTTTTTCCCAGATCGAAAAGGGTCGTTTAGGGATCGTTTGTGCATTACAAGGGATTAGGTTGCACATTTTGAGAGAAAGAATCTTTTAAGAAGATACTATGTCTTTACCAGAAAGAGAAGCAGGCATAGAGAGCTGATCCCAATATGTTGTGTGAAGAAAGATTAGAAAATCAACATGTTGTAGTAAAAGGCTTGTAAATTCCCATAGAGGCGAGTATACTGTCTTGCAATGGAAGAAACATGGACATTTCCACACTCGTCAAATCCAGGATAATTCTTATTTCAAAAGTAGTGCCAAAAGCAAAAGGAGAACTTGCCTGCATGTTAGAGCAGCAATCAACCAGTCAGAGCTCGCCGCTGAATGATACCACCCAGATGACGCAGTTGGAAGGTATTCGCCAGAAAGTATTTATAGATCGCTACTCACTTAAAGACGCAGAGGGCAAAGCGCTGGAGAGCTACCCGGAGCAACTATGGGAACGCGTGGCCGGTGGTATAGCCGAGGCCGAGAGAACCCCTGAGGCACGGGCTGAGTGGAAGAAGAAGTTTTATGAGGCCCTGACCGATTTTCAATTTGTACCCGGTGGACGTATTCTCACGGGCGCTGGCTCCGGTCACTCTGTAACATATTATAATTGTATGCCACCTGACCAGGAAGTGCTTACAGCCGATGGCTATCGTCCAATCTCGGAAATAAAGATTGGTGATCGCGTGGTCACTCATCGCAATCGTTTGCGTCCGGTCTTGCATAAGTTTGAGCGCGAGACTGAGGAGACGCTCTACACCATCCGACCTAAAAAAATTGGGTATGACGATCTGCGCGTGACAGGCGAACATAAAGTGTACGTTGTCCGCTCAGAATGGATCAACAAAGATAGATCGTCCGACGGACTGCGCCTGCAACAAGAGCCAGCCTGGATGCCTGCTAAAGACTTGAAACCCGGCGATTATGTTGCCATTGCGCATAATAGCGAAGAATATTCTGAGGCCACTATTTCTCTCCAGGATTATGTCCCAGGATATGAAATAGAGGATGGAAAGCTCTTCAAAGCAACAACACGCGGCGATCATGGCTATGTACCAGAGCGGGGAACACACCACAAGATCCATAGCCACCTGGAGCTGGATAAAGAATTGTGCTATCTGCTTGGACGCTGGCTTGGCGATGGTTGCGTCACTCATCGCGCTGGCACAGATATTCCATCTGGCATCAAAATCGTTTTTTCTCTGAATGAGCAAAACGAGGCTGTAGAGATTGCCCGCCTTATCGAAGCCAAATTTGGCATTGATAGCTCTATTAAGTTGAGCAGTACCGAACGCTGGTACGATCTGTGGGTAAATTCGATGATCGTTGGAGAGTTCTTCAAGGCTTTTCTCGGTTGTTATAGTTATGACAAGCAGATACCTGATCAACTGATGCATCTACCCGCCGAACTCACCACAGAATTGCTGCGTGGTCTGTTTAGTGCCGATGGCTACATATCTGGGAACGAACTCGGCATAGTGCTAGCCAATCGAACCCTGACGGTCCAGATTCATCAACTTCTCCTGCGGTTGGGATATGTCTTCTCGCTAAGCGAGAAGACACCTCGTCTGGGACGTGTACCCGCCTACCGCGTTCAGGCCACAGCCAATGAGTGTGCGCCACTTTTTGAGAGCTTCTTCGGGGTCCAGGCACCTGAACATAACGTCGATCTGAAATACTACTTTACCTATGATGACCTCCAGTGGGTACGAATCGACGAAATTGCGGTTGAAGATTACGCTGGCGTTGTGCTGGATATTGAAGTTGAGGAAGATCACTCGTTTATCTCAGCCGGTGTCGTGGTCTCAAACTGCTTTGTAATACCCAGTCCTGAAGATAGCCGTCATGGTATTCTCGACAACTTGAAGATCATGACCGAGATCATGGCTCGCGGCGGCGGTGTTGGCATTAACCTTTCCACCTTGCGTCCCCGTGGCTCCTACATTCGCACGGTCAACGGCACTGCCTCCGGTCCCTGTTCCTGGGCACAGCTATACTCGGTCGCTACCGGAGATGTTATTCAGCAGGGCGGTTGCTTTGGTCCAGACGAGCAGATCGCAACCGACCAGGGTCTCATTCCGGTCAAAACATTGGTGGATCGACTGGAACAAGGCGAGCAGATTCAAGCCCTGACCCACAAAGGGCCGCGTCCATTTACCTATGTTTTCCATAATGGCAGAAAAGATCTGTACGAGGTCACGACGAGTCGAGGCAACAGGGTCCGTGTGACCCTTGACCATAAAATGGGCGTGATGCGCAACGGTGAAATTGCCACCATTCCACTGCGAGAACTCGTTCAGGGAGACGAAATACTCCTGCTGGAGACTCAGAATGCGTCAGGAAATCCTGAGCAGTCCTCCCAGAAACGCTCCGACTCGACCCGGGAAGACCTCTCTCACGAGTTGTTGACCCATGCTCGTGAGTATGTCGCCACTGCGCACACACTACCGGCTGTATCGTCCGACAAAATTGTCTCGCTTGAACTCGTGGGACAATCAGAGGTCTACGATTTTGAGGTCGAGGATGTCCACATGCTCGCAGGCAATGGCATCTATACCTCGAACAGTCGCAGAGGCGCTCTGATGCTGATGCTGGACGACAATCACCCCGATGTAGAAGAATTCATCACCGTCAAGCGTACCGCAGGCAAAATCGAGCATGCAAACCTCTCAGTCTGTATCTCGGACAAATTTATGCAAGCGGTAAAGGATGACGCCAATTGGGATCTGATCTGGCAGGAGAAGGTTCAGAAAACTATTCGCGCCCGCGACCTGTGGGATCTGATCTGCACCTCCGCCTGGGAGTCGGCGGAACCTGGGATGGTCTTTATGGACCGTTGTAGCGCCCAGGCCAATACCTGGTACTATGAAGATATTCGCTGCGTAAATCCATGCGTAACCGGCGATACCCTCATCTACAGCTATAATGGGCTGATGACCGCCAGAGAACTGGCAGAATTGGGCACGCCAATCACAGTTGTCTCGCCCAATATCCTCGTAGAGGAGCACGAACTGGCCCTGGCAGGTCTGACGGAAAAAGATGCCCATGATCCTCGCGCCACACGTACAACTAGCGATCGAGGGATCTACCTGCGCCAGGCCAGCCATGTCTTCGAGACTGGCATCAAACCAGTCTACAAACTGCAAACCACAGAGGGCTACACGCTGCGCTTAACTGCCGACCATAAAGTGCTCACAACCCAGGGCTGGAAAGAGGCCTCATCGCTGGTCAAGGGAGAAAACATTCACCTGCTCAACGGACAGGGCGAGTTTGGCATGCTTGACGACCTCGTTGATCCTGCTACTCTGAAAGATATGTCTCAGATACCCGCCTCACTTTTCCAGAGCACCCGTCGAGTCCAGCGCAACCTGCTCTCAGACCTCTTTACCGCTGACGGTACCCTGGAAAGAGATTTCGCTGGAAACGGTCCCTCTCTTCGCCTGACCTCTGCCAGTCTTTCATTCCTGGAAGACATCCAGAGACTCCTGCTCAATTTTGGGATCGCCTCGCAACTTATGAAACCGTGCGGCACAGTCTCAGCGAACGCGAACAGGCTTGACGAAACGATCTCTCAACACCCGGCTGAGCATAAACTTTCCATCTCAGGCACAAACGGCGGGGTCTTTGCCAGGGAGATCAGACTCAGTGACCAGAAACAGGCGCAACTGGAGCAAGCCCTCACCGCCTGCGCTGATACCCTGACACTGGAAACATTTCTCGCCACCTTTGAGAGCCTGACCCACCAGGGAGAAGAAACAGTCTACGACCTCTCTGAACCCGACAGGCACCTTTTCGTCGCCAATGGACTGGTAATCCATAACTGTGGAGAGCAGCCATTGCCACCGTGGGGAGTCTGCAACCTTGGCGCACTCAACCTCTCTGCCTTCGTTGAAAATGGCACCATGAACTATGAACAACTGGTAGAGAAAACCTGGGTCGCGATGCGTTTCCTCGATAACGTCATCGATTCAACCGAGTACTTTATTCAGGAAAACGCCGAAGCTCAGCTCGGAACGCGCCGCACGGGCCTTGGCACAATGGGACTGGCCGATGCGCTGATCAAAATGAAGATCGCCTATGGAAGCGAAGAATCGTTGCCAGTCATCGAAAAGATCTACACAACTATTCGGAACGCAGCCTATGAGGCCTCGGCCACTTACGCCGCCGAAAAAGGCACCTTCCCACGTTTCGAACGCGACAAATACATGCAGGGATACTTCATTCAACAGTTGCCAAAGAAAATTCAAGAGAAGATTCGCAAAAATGGCATCCGTAATGCAGTACTCCTGACCCAGGCACCCACAGGCACAACCAGTCTGCTCTCAGGGGTAAGTTCAGGCATTGAACCAGTCTACGACTTCGCTATGATCCGCCGCGACCGCACAGGCGAGCATATCCTTTACCATCCACTCCTGCAAACCTGGCGCGACGAGCATCCCAACGAGTCCACACCAACCTACTTTGTCTCATCTAAAGACCTGACCCCGGAGGAACATGTACGCGTCCAGGCCACCATCCAGCGGTACACCGACGCCAGCATCAGCAAAACGGTCAACGCCCCCAATGAACATACCGTTGAGGAGGTACAAAAACTCTACCGCATGGCCTACGAGATGGGCTGTAAGGGCATCACCTACTACCGCGATGGCTCACGGGACGCCGTACTTACTCGCATCGCGGATGAGAAAAAAGTAGAGAAGCAGCCCGAGCAGGCAAGCGTAACCATAGAGCCTATAACCTCGATCCAGCAAGGCATAAAGCCCCGTCCCCCGGTGGTACAGGGCTATACACGCCAGGTCAACGCGCCAGAGGGCAAGATCAACGTCACTATCAACAGCGACGATCACGGTCCACTGGAGATCTTTGTTAACGTTGGCAAAGCTGGCAGCGACATCGCGGCATTGGCCGAAGCGCTGGGCAGGCTCATCTCGCTCAACCTGCGTGTACTCAGTCCACTCTCTCAGATTGATCGAGCAAAAGAGATCGCGGAACAATTGCGCGGCATCGGAGGAAGCCGCTCAGTGGGTTTCGGACCCCAACAGGTTCGCTCAATGCCTGATGCGGTAGCACGTGCCCTCGAACAGCATATGGAGAACCTGCCATCCATAACAGCGAATGGACAGCAAAGCAGCACCGCCGAAGCAGCCCATAACGGCCATATGAATGGCAAAGAAACCAGTGAAAATGCTCAGAATGGAGCGCAATCCTTCGCACTGACCCGACTGAGCGTGACTGGCAACCTCTGTCCAGAATGTGGTTGTAACACGATGGTCTATGAAGAAGGTTGTAAGAAGTGCTATACCTGTGGATATAGCGAATGCTAAATACAGTGTAGCCTGCTTTCTGGCGGCTGCGCCGCCACATTTGAAGGAAGAAAGGGATGAGTTTGTAAGCCGCCAGGCGGCTTACAAACTCATCCCTTTCTCCTGGAATAGATAACCACGCTGTGGCTGTTCTTATTTCTAAATAGAGCAAGATCAAAGAAGACCTTTCTGTCCATTGGTGGTATGGTATTCCCCCTTGCAAATTGCAAGTATCGTTTTTCACCTGAGAAAGAGACTTTATGTCAAAAGCAATCCCGAATCAGAGTCAGAATCGTCCCATGATCCTGCTGCTGCTCTCACTGGCCATATTCATGGTCATTTTAGATAGTGCGATTATAAATGTGGCCTTGCCCGCTATGAAAGCCGCATTACACTTCGATACTTCATCGCTGCAATGGGTACTGACCGCATATATCCTGACCTTTGGTGGTTTTTTGATGCTGGGCGGGCGTACTGCCGATCTATTTGGGCGACGGCGTCTACTGGTGCTAGGCATCGGAGGATTTTCACTGTTCTCCTTGCTTCTGGGCCTGACCACTTCGAGCGTTCTGCTCATCGCGTTTCGAGCACTACAGGGCTTGGCCGCTGCATTCATGGCCCCTACGGCTCTCGCAATCCTGCTCACAACATTTGAAGAGGGAGAGGAACGCAACAAGGCACTGAGCGTCTGGAGCATGGTGGCAGCCGGTGGTGGGGCGGTGGGGGTCTTCCTGGGCGGAGTACTCACACAATACCTGGGCTGGCAATGGTGCTTCTTCGTGAACGTCCCGGCTGGCATCATAACGATCTTAGGCATCCTGAAGTATATTCCCTCACAGAGAGAAGATACCAGCGAAAAACACCTTGACCTTCCAGGTGCAGTCATGGTAACAGGTGGTCTCATAGTGCTGGTCTACGCCCTGACACTGGTCTCGCAGGTTGGCTGGACCGATAAGAGCACGTTAATTGCCCTGAGTTTGAGCTTAGTCCTGCTGGCTGCCTTCCTCTTCAACGAGGCCAGAGTGAAGCATCCTCTGGTACCACTCACCATCTTTCGAAACCGGAACGTGAGTGGTGGCAATCTGGTCATGCTGCCAATCGTAGCAGGTGCGCTTGGCATGTTCTTCTTCATCTCGCTCTATATCCAGAATATACTGCATTATTCGCCCTCGTTGAGCGGCCTGAGCTTTCTCCCTTTGCCGATCATCATAGGCATCATCTCTATTCAGGCACCACGCCTGCTGGACCGCTTTGGATTTAAGCCCATGCTCATTACGGGAACATCTTTAATGATCATCGGCACATTCTTGCTGAGTTTTCTGACCTCTACCTCGACCTATGTGACCAATCTGTTGCCTGCCTTTCTCATTCTGGCGTTTGGCATGGGACTCGCGTTTGTGGCGGTAACGGTGGCTGCAACATCAGGGGTGTCAGATCACGAAGCTGGATTGACATCGGGATTGATCAACACCTCGCAACAGCTTGGAGGTGCCCTGGGTTTAGCCATTCTAACAGTTGTGGCGAGCACAACCACCGCGGCAGATATAGCGAGTGGGAAGGTGTTGGAGCAAGCCACGATGCATGGCTACCAGACAGCATTCTTGTGCTCGACGGTACTGATGATCATGGGACTGCTGGTCTCCACCTTCGTCATTCGCACTCCGAAAGCCACAATCCAGGAGTCAAATGCATCGTACAGCGAACAAGTAGTTGGAACTTCCGATTTACAGGAACACAAAGATCTGCAAAAAGAGACCAATCCTGTGCGCAGCACGCTGTGACTTTAAATAGGAGAAGAAAAAGCGAGCCTGTTGGGCATGGCGTCTGCCATGCCCAACAGGCTCGCTTTTTCTTCTCCTTAGC
>DAOTTL010000686.1:0-9063 GCA_034438135.1 Ktedonobacteraceae bacterium
CAGCTCATTTGGAGGTATCGGTGAAGGAGGTGCATAGGAAACGAAGAACTTTTCTATTTTCCGATCAGCCGAGGCGCGTTTTAGAAAACTTTTGCGAAAGTCCCTTCACTCCTTCACCATTAACGGTAGCAAAAGTCGTGTATCGGCCTGGGGAGTGGCTTGAAGCCTTTTTTAGTCCTGGAAAAGTCCTTCACATCTTTTGTCTTTGTCCTCACGTGTATACAAGCAGCATCTTCTACTGTGACGGACCTCTTTCGCATGGTGACGGACCTTTTTGCCGATTGTCAACAGCTTCATCTGGCTCTACAGGCCGCATGAAGGGTGGTGTAGCAGCTCATTTGGAGGTATCGGTGAAGGAGGTGCATAGGAAACGAAGAACTTTTCTATTTTCCGATCAGCCGAGGCGCGTTTTGGAAAACTTTTGCGAAAGTCCTTCACTCCTTCACCATTAACCCTAGCAAAAGTCGTGTATCGGCCTGGGAAGCGGCTTAAAGCCTTTTTTTAGTCCTTCACATCTTTTCCTGGCCGTCACACCTATAGAGAGCGACATCTTCTCTCTTGTCAGAGAAAGAACAAGTGGATTGAATGAAGAGAATCGGGCACCCACTCACTCAGTCCACCTGCTTCAGAGGATGAAACAGAAACTCGCTGGTGGGATCGTGGGCTTTATAGCGGTCCAGGGCTACGGCGCGGTTATCGACCGCATAACAATACACGCACCCATGGGGACAGGTATCGTATGCGCCGATGTCTCTGGAGGCAAAACACTGACACTCCTGACGGTTGCCCTTCTGACGGATTTTCTGTTGAATTGGACGAGAAGAAACCCTCTCAAGACGCCCGGCATCAATACAACGGGCGGCATCAACCAGTCCCGGCACGAGGAGCGCATGCTGAGAACAGACTCGTACCTGCATTCCGTGACCTTGAGCAATCTGAGCAAGATCGCTCACAAACTCACGAACAGCTTCACAGGTGATGGACTCGTGCTCGTTCCATTGAAAGTCATGCTCGGCTGCGGCCTGGTCCATATTGCGCCGGGTCTTCTTGTAGATCTGCGCAAACGAAACCACAACTTCGTTGGTTGTACCGTCCAGTGAACGGGCCAGGTGCTCAAAGTTGTGTCGATGCCAGTCCAGAGGAGTGAGCGAGGAGAGCACAATGGGATCGTAGCGCCAGACCGCCACGTCCGGTCCATACTCCCCTGAAAGGGTCCTCATATGCTCCATCGTCTGCACCTCATCGACCACCTTTAGCTCTAACTGGCGAGGATAGTTATTGATCGTATGCTGAACGATAAAGGCATACCCTCTCTGACGAATAACGGGCAGATATTTGAGAAAGGGACCAATATTCTTAGTCCAGAAAACAAAGCCATCTACCTCCTCCGGTGCCAGACTCACACGCAAGATCTGCCGATTGTACGGATTGACCATCTTACAATAGTGAGCGTTGAGACGTTCCATAAACCATTCGCCGTAAAAGGTCGGGATGTCTGTTTTGTAGCTTGCCGAGATAATCATAGTTGTAGCTTACTGAGATAATCTGATGATGACATACCTGGATGAAAGAAGAGAGATCGTTCAAGAGAGAAAAGGGAAGCTCATTGAGAAAGCTAATTTCCGAAAAAGCGCTGCGTGAAGGTCGCGATAAAACTCACCTCAATGATCAGACCTATGACAGCCTCAAACGCCGCCAGCACGGTGAGCGGATCATCCAGCATAATGCCACCCGAGAAAAAGCCTCGACCGTGAAACGAGGTAAGACTGAAGACAAAGGCCCCCAGCGGTGAAAGATGTGGTCCCACCTTTTCGCCCAAAATATAATACATCACGGCAAAGAGAAACACCATACAGAGATACGTAATGGCGCTCCTCGCAGGCTTATAGCCGTATCCTGCGAGCATATCAAGAAAGATGGAAAAGAGGTATGCTCCGATCTTTCCTCGCAAATATAAAACGGAGCGGGCAAGCTGTTGTGCTCGATACAGGAAATCCACCGACTCCTCATTGAGTCCTTGATTGCGCAAAGCCACCGCGAGCTGGCGATTTGCACGCATCGCTTCTCGATAATCGCTCAGACGCGTTTCCGTATCCTTCTTCTTGCCTCTTGCATCGACAGCCTGGCGAGCCTTGTGCTCATCACCCAGCATTGTCACAGACGACCAGTCTATGACGCCCAGGTTAACGTCTCCCCACTGGATATCGGCGAACCGTACAAACCCGTGTTCCTCGGAACCCAGAGAGATACTTCTGAGGTCTGTAGTATTATCAAAAAAAGCGGCTCGTAGATCGGCAGGCGGCAGAGAGGCGGGCACATGCTCATGCTGCTGACTATGCTCTAACTCCGGCGTTGAGAGGGTCATGCCCTCCAGATATGCCAGACGTAAAGAGGCACCTTCCAGATGCGCTTTGCGCAGAGAGGCTCCCTGTAGATGGGCCATGTACAGATCGGCCCCCTCCAGATGCGCCATATACAGTTCGGCCCCCTCCAGATGCGCCCAGCTAAGGATAGCACCCTCCAGATGAACGGCAGCTACCCCACGTCGTTCTGGCGTCCTGTTGCGCTCTTTCCAATTGAGTCCACCAAGCATATGACTGAGCGGCAAATGATGCAAGTCCACCTGTTGCAGGTCAGCGCCCCGCAAATCTAAGCCCTGACGTTCAAGTTGTTGCTCGTCGTGGCGATCTACCGGTCCTCGTCCATTCTCATGAGTCGCGAGGAGCCACTCAACATCAGCTCGATCCAATTTGATGCCCTTGAATGGATAGATGCCCTGATCCAGGTCTGGTTTTATACTCAGGCGTACGGTCAGAAAAGCCTGACGCTCGGCAGCGATCTCCGGCTCTGTACGCCATAACTGACCCTGTGTCTGCCAGTAAGTCTGCCAGGCGCTACTATCTTGAGTCGTGGGACGTTGCTGTACCTCAGCCTGTTCGCTTAAGCTCATGAGAGAGTCCTTTCGATCAACCAGCTAGCATGCCACCCTCATTGTAACGTATTATGAAGCTTAAAGCGAATTATCCTGGTGCTTGCAGAGGTCGCTCCCTAAAGAGAAGGAAGCAGTTCCCTCTCATGAAGAGAATGAGCAAGAAGTACGCAATCGCCTCTCTCAGCAATTTCGGCCTCATTCAGGCGGAAAAAAGTTCTGAGTGGCACCGGAGAAGAGCGTCACTCAGCAAGAACAGACTGGTTTGAGCAAAGAAAGAGAACACTGCCAAAGCGCAGATTACCGTTTTGCGGCGGTGAGACAATAGTGCTGGTCGCGATCAAGATGGATATCCAGGATAGAAAAAGTCCTGAACAGCTCGCGGAGTTCCTCAGGTGTGAAATAGTGATGAGGCAAGCCCGCCTCAATCCCATCGAGCGGCATAAAAGTCCCTGGCTCAATTTGCTGAAAATGTGTTCCCTGGTTCTGCAATTCGGGCACGGTCACAAAGAGCAAGCCGCCAGACGTAAGAATACGAGCCATCTCATCGACCAGGGCAACGATCTGAGCCAGTCGAGCATGGTGGATAACCTGGACAGATAGGATGGCATCGAAAAAAGCATCCCCAAATGGCAGAGTCTCAAAGATATCGCACTGCATTAGATGAGCCGTTAGATTGGCCTCTGTCAGACGGTGCTGAGTTGAGGCCAGACCGGCTGAGGCGCTATCGATGCCATACACATCAAAGTCACGTTCCCCAAAATAGAGCACGTGGCGTCCGGTTCCACATCCAAGATCCAGCAACGTATGAGCACGACGCTGACTGAGAAGGTCAGCCAGGTGCGGCATATCCTCATGGGGATTAACAAACACAAGCCCCTCGCGGGCAAAGATGGTATTCCAGACGGTCGCATCATCCTGCATGCTCGCTTCTCCATTCTCTTACTTTTTTTGATCTTATTATAGACACAAATCCGCCAGATTACGCACAACCTTTACGGCTTCCTCCATTCAAGTTATGAGACAGGAATGGCCAGGCCCCCTCCTTCCCGGGAGAACAAGATAGACGGTGGCGGCGCGAACACGCTGCTACCGTCCATCCCAAAAGGGTGGGTGAGCGGGAAAAGAAGCCCTATATGACTCCTACGGACAGGTTTACTTCAAGCTAGCTCTTAACAGTTACCGAGAGCATGCCAGGTGATTGGGCCAACGACTCCATCTACCGAAAGACCCTTTTTCTTCTGGAAATCCTTGACCGCACTCTCTGTCAGACTTCCAAATTGTCCATCTTTAGCCAGAGGTGGGTGGAAATTGTAAGGAGAGTTGGGGAAGACTTTTTGGGAATAGAGAGTGTCCAGTTTACTCTGCAACGTTACTACCAGTGAGCCAGCACTGCCATTCTGAACTGTGGCCGGACAACCAGAAGTAGAGGGTTGACATACCCATGGTGACCAACCATGAGCCGCATTGTAGATCCTCCGTGCAGCTTGAGCATTGTCGGTGGGATTGTAAGGATTACCTTTACCATACATAGCCCACGTACCAGGGATTATCTGGAAAAGTCCCTTTGCATCCGAGGACGGATTGAGGGCATTCGGGTTCAGGCTAGACTCGCAGGTCGCTACACTTACAGCTTGATTGCCGAGGGCACCAGTGCCAAACGCATTCTTAATGATCGTGATAATCTGACTCCTGGTGTAAGAGGGAGAGGCACTTGCCGCATGTACCCTTCCTCCTGTATTTGCGAATATCGATACAGCACCGACTAAGACAGCAACAACGAGAAACCCGCTCAGCAGAGGAAGAAGTCTGCGATTTCTTCGGGACCTGTCCACGGGTAATGGTGTTTGCAGCATAGGTGTATTCCTTTACTATGTGCGCTGGTGCATCTCGGATGAGAGAAAGCACCGGCGCACAATGTTTGCGTGACTCCTGCGTACAGGTTTACTTCAAGCTAGCTCTTAACAGTTACCGAGAGCATGCCAGGTGATTGGGCCAACGACTCCATCTACCGAGAGACCCTTTTTCTTCTGGAAATCCTTGACTGCACTCTCTGTCAGACTTCCAAATTGTCCATCTTTAGCCAGAGGTGGGTGGAAATTGTAAGGAGAGTTAGGGAAGACTTTTTGGGAATAGAGAGTGTCCAGTTTAGTCTGCAACGTTACTACCAGTGAGCCAGTATTGCCATTCTGAATTGTGGCCGGACACGTTGGTGAGGACGACCCACCAATATGCACGATTATCGTGGAATACCCTTCGGTATAATAGACGTGATAACGTGCGTTGTTATGAAAGTCGGCTAAAGGGTTACTGCCCGTTTGCACGAGGAGGCCGGTATGTCCCTGACCCTCAAAATGAAAGGTCACATCGCCAGGCACTGCTTTGGAGGGACTGTTGCCAACATTGGTTCCAACGCCGTTCTGGGTCAGATACTGGTAGAGACCAGGAATGCCCTCGTCGTCATAGCCATTGACATCGACCCCAACCCATAACAAGTCATAGACCTTACCATTTTTGGCATGATAACTGCCATAGGCAGACTGAGAAGAATTGGAACTCAGGCCAGGCACCTTTCCCTCAGCAGCCAGGGAACGCGCGACAAATTCCGCGCACTGAAAACTGGGTTGTCCAGAGCCAGCCGCAACCCTGGAAGTACATGCCGCCGTTGCGCAATTCCAGTGCGAGTCGGCATATGTCACCGCCGAATTCGCCGCGACAGCACTTGCCGCATGCGCCTTTCCCTCAATATTGGTGGATAGCAATAGAGCACCGGCTAAGACGGCAACAACGAGAAACGCGCTCAATAGAGGAAGAAGTTTGCGAATCCTTTTGGGCTTGTCCGCAGGTAATTGTGTTTGAAGCATAGGTGCATTCCTTTACATGTGAAGAACAAAGCGAACGCGATGGTCGCTTCCATTTAACGCTTTTTTTGGCCCTGTTATAATGAGACACTTCATCTGTAGTATTTTATCTTTATTCTAAAAAATACCTCCTTTCTAGCTATCGACGTAGTAGTAGCAGAAGGTCTCTGTTAGACCTTCTAAATCTGTTCACCTTCCAAAGTGTAGCGGGAAAAGTGATCTCATACCAGCGCAACTACTAAACATCCATCCATCAACTTGCGGAGTACACTTGTTTACATACTCATCGCGGAGCCGCTTGTTTGCAGCTACGGAGCCATAAAAGCACCTTCTATCGATGAGTCATCCTGATTTTCTGTGGTTTGCACAAGCGCTCCTCTGCACGCAAAAAGAAGAAGCGAGCGTGTTTGACCGGGCATTCGTCCAGTCAAACACGCTCGCTTCTTCTCAGGAAAAGGGGGTGGGGTGGCCTGCCCAGCATGCCGAGTGCCTTTTCTCCTGATTTTGGGAAATCAGGGGTGACTCATATTTTACATGGGGTGAGGTGGCCTGTCAGGCTGATGCAACAGATCAGCAAAAACCTCTACCTGTGAGGGGGTTTGCGCCCACAAAGAGCGTTCGCCAGCAGTATCATCGTCGAGATTGGCGAAATACTCTAGCAAGAGGCGATGGATAAAGCTGTACCCACCTCCAACGCGCTGCAAGAGAATTCGAGCGGTTGCATCATTGAGGAAGCTCTGCACAGACCAGGGAAAGACCTGTCTCCTGTGGAGTAACCGGCGCAAGACAACATGCCGCAGCGCCGCCCATCCACCACTGATAGCCCAGCCGAATAAGCCGCCACCAATGGCAAAGAGCCACACGGCACTCAGGGCATAGCTCAGCCCCTCACTCAGTCCAACATTCAGTCCTTTACTCAGTCCCTCATTCAGCCAGTAACTCAGCCCATAGCCTAGAAACCCAAGGCCTCCAATAATTCCTGCACCGAGAAGGCCGATGATAGTACTATTCAGGGCAGATCGATGCACACCTTGATTGAGACTCTGGCGGTCCTGGTCTTCAATTTGTTCCTGCGTAATACTCTGAAAGAGTCCCAATCCCAGCCAGTAACTCAACCCGACGCCCACGCCGACGATCAGTCCCATCATCAGTCCATCGATCAGGCCGGTGCCTGGCCCGGCGCTTAGTCCAGTACTTAGTCCATCACTCAGTCCGTAGCTCAGCCGGAAGCCCAGCGAGTTGCTCAACTGGAAGCCCTGCCCGGTGGTGATCCCGTAGCTCAGACCGACGACCAGCAGAAGACCAATAGCCAGTGAAACACTGGTTACACAGTGTTTGAAAGAGCGCAAAGTGCGAAAGAAACTGCTCCCGGTCCAGCGCAATCGCTCAGTCAGGCTAATATCCCTTTTGTTCTTCTCAATGACCAGACTGATGAGAAAAATAGCGCATCCGTAGCTCAACATGATATTAAGTCCGGTACTCGGTCCATATTCCAGTCCGTAGCTCAGTCCAGTACTCAGCCCATAGGCGAGTCCAAGCCCGAGCGCACCAAGGAGCGAGCGCCGTAGATGAAGGGTTGAGAGAAAGTGACGCAGGGGCGATGATGCCTGCGGAACGCGAGTGGAAGCGGACGGAGAAGAGAACCGTGGCAGCAAAATCAGGAGCAACCAGCAAATGAGTCCGAGGATGCTTCCGTAGATCAAGCCATCCCGCAACCAATCACCAAATCCATATCCTGGTGCTAACTCGAATACGAAACTCAACCCCAAAACAAGTCCCGTGCCAGCGCTGATCAGTCCTCTGCCCAGGTTGCGCTTAAGCGGCGTCATCTGCGTTGTGCTACGCGTACCAAACTCTGTGCTGATGCTGGCAGATTGGCTCAAACAGCCCGCCAGCAGGCACCCAAGGACTGCGGCCTGGATGCCTGTTGTAAGATCAAAAATCGTTTGTAAAAACGAGCCAATGACGCAACTGCCCACTATTCCAAGGAAGAGGATAGGCAAGCGCATAGTCAGCCAGAAAGCACGCTGGCGCAGGCTGTCTGGCAGCCAGTCAAGTTCCACATGCTCCAGGTAGAAGACGGTCTGGTAGTGTTTCTGCAAGTTACGTGCCAGCCAGCTCAGCCACGAGCAGGTCTGTTGGAATGGATAGTGTTCGGCGTCTCCCTTCTGCTCAATCATATGTGCCACATAGTCGGTCCACACCTGCCTTTGCAACGTAGATATCTCGTGGGAGAGACTGGGCATCGGGGTACGCGAGTATGTCAGCATCAAAATACTCAGCATCAGAGGTGTGGTGGTCAGTTCCTGCAAGGCCTGGTTAGTCTGGAGGGTCTGGCGTAAGATATCCGATGGTTGACCGATCTGGTCAAGAGACGCGGAAACCTGTTTAAGGGTCAGTGGTTGAATGAGTACAGCGTACTGAAGGGCCAGTTTTTGCTGTCTGGCTGCGTCCTCATATTCTGTCCGCCGGGAACAGATGACGAGCGGAACGAGCAGATGCTCATGATGATAGGCATTGAGTGCGCTAATACAGGCCGAGCGAGATGAAGCATCCATCTCATCCAGACCATCCAGCAGCGGAAGAACGTGTTCGTTGCGTACCCATTGCGCACTTAGTTTCTGTGAGACATCATAGGTCAGGGCCAGTTGATCGATCATCCAGTCTTCTAACGCTGACTGTTGTTCTGCCCATGATGAGAGACGCAGAATTACCGGCAACGGATGTGTTTCTTCCTGCTCTGCTCGTTGCACTAAGGTCTGGGCAAGGTGCAGCAGCATGGTAGATTTGCCAGCTCCCGGTTCCCCCAGGACAAGCAACTCGCGCTCGGAACTCTCATAGACCGTCAGAATCGAGGTGTTTGGAGGAAGCGGCTGGTCCTCCTGCTGAGACAGACGTACCAGCCGGTTCGTGGCATTTTGGACGGCACCGGGTACCCCGGCAAGTCCCAGCTCGATCCAGACGAATTGTTGGAGCGAGTGCTCCAGTAACTCACCATAGGCGTGGCGCAAACGCCCAAGCATGCGCGTCCGGTTTTGCGAGTGCAAGGCAATGGAGAGTTTGTCCTGAGCAGACGGCCCGGTTGCTGCCAGCAGTCGGCCTGTCTGCTCATCAACTGCATCATCGACATACCCATCTAAAAGTTTCTCCACACCCTCAAATGACCCTGCGGCAAGCGTTGAGATCAGAGGATCACTATCCTCTAACTCTCTTTCACGAGAGTCGAGCAGGTCTAGTTCGCGCATTCTGGCAAGCTCGGCAAACTTTTGGTGA
>DAOTTL010000687.1:0-8587 GCA_034438135.1 Ktedonobacteraceae bacterium
TGCTTACTTATGCGGAGCAGGCAGAGCAGGCAGGCTTCGAGCTTATAGATGTCAGCGATCATTTTCATCCCTGGAGTGAGGATGGTCAGGCAGTATTCGCCTGGACATGGCTGGGTGCGGTCGCTGCAAGAACGACGCGCATTGTACTGGGAACGGGCGTGACCAGTCCGATTCTGCGCTACCATCCAGCGATTATCGCTCAGGCGGCGGCAACCCTCTCCTGCCTGGCTCCCGGCAGAGTTTACCTGGGTCTGGGTACTGGTGAGGCTCTGAACGACTACGCGTCAACGGGTCTGTGGCCAGAATACGAAGAGAGGCAGGAGCGGATACAGGAGGCGATTGAACTGATCCGGGCTTTATGGACGGGTGAGGAGGTGACCTATCAAGGCACGTATTATCAGACGAAGAAGGCCAGACTCTTCACTCCACCTGCGAAACCTATTCCTATCTATATGT
Organism: Ktedonobacteraceae bacterium; assembly: GCA_034438135.1. GTDB lineage: Bacteria > Chloroflexota > Ktedonobacteria > Ktedonobacterales > Ktedonobacteraceae > Paraktedonobacter. The sequence goes on from DAOTTL010000687.1 coordinate 457, forward strand.
CCGCTCTCGTACCCCAGAGTGCTCATTTCGCGGGTGAATATGGCGATGGACTGTTCACCGTGGGCGGCAAACAGCCGGAAGTGTATCGTCAGCTACTCGAACATTTTGAGCAAGGCGCACGAGCAGGCGGTAAAGATCCCGCGAGTATGCCGAAGCTGATCGAACTGAATGTCGAATACGAACAGGCTCTTGATCAAGCATTGGAGAATCATCTCAAGTATTGGGCTGGTGCGTACATTCCAGCACTCTTTGACCAGAAGATCTACAGTCCTAAGATGTCCGCTGAGAATGGTCAGATCGTTACGCCTGAAGCCATCAAAAAGGCTGGATGTGTTTCAAGCGAGGCAAAGGATCATATTCAGTTCGCCCAACAGTTTATCGACCTGGGCTTTGACAATTTGATCTTCCATTCCGCTCGTCAGGATCAGCGAGCTTTCATCGAGTCCTATAGCCATGATGTGGTCAAGCATCTACGCGAGCCAGCTCTCACGAAGTAAATTAGAAGAGGAGAAGAGGATAGCCTGCATTAGCGCGGTGCGCCGATGCAGGCTATCCTCTTCTTCAGGTGGTCATGCTTTCGCGAAAGAGCATCCTGAGCTAGACAAGCGTGCTCTTCAGGCTCAAGTGTGGATGCCTGGCCTGAGCTGGTCCGCCAAAATGAGCGGTTTCGGTCAGAGTAAAGGTGTCCGTTGCGTGAATATCTCGCGAGGAGGAGCCAACCAGCACCTCGAATTCGCCAGCCTCCGCCACCCAGGTCCGTGTCAGAGTGTCGTAGTACGCCAGAGCCTCCCGGTCAATAGTCAGCGTGACCGTGCGACGTTCGCCAGGCTCCAGGTGAACCTTCGCGAAGGCTTTGAGTTCTTTCTCAGGTCGCAGCACACTCGCCGTTTGATCCCGCACATAGAGCTGCACGATCTCCTGTCCCGCACATGTCCCGGTGTTGGTGACATCAATAGAGATACTCAATGTTTCCTCGGGAGTGATTTTGTGGGCGCTCAGGCTCAGTTCATCGTAGTAGAAGGTCGTGTAGGAGAGACCAAAGCCGAAAGGAAACAGCGGCTCGATCTGTTTTTTCTCATAGTAGCGATAGCCGACGAAGATGCCCTCGCCATAGCGCACCTGGCCATTCTCACCGGGATAGTTGATATAGGCGGGATTGTCCTGTAGACGCAGTGGGAACGTTTCGGTGAGTTTACCGGAGGGATTGACATCCCCAAAGAGCACATCCGCGATGGCGTTTCCGCACTCCTGACCCGGATACCAGGCTTCGACGACCGCCGCGACCCGATCCAGCCAGGGCATCGCGATGGGCGAACCGGTGTTGAGAACCACCACCGTCTTTGGGTTCACGGCAGCGACAGCCTCGATCAGAGCAACCTGCTCCCCGGTCAGTTCCAGGTTGGGACGGTCAAAGCCCTCGCTCTCCCATTCGGCGCTCAAACCAGCAAAGACCAGAGCCACATCCGAGGTTGCCGCCAGAGCAGCGGCACGTTCTAACCTATCCGTCGGCTGTGGAGTCAGACATCCCAGACGTACTGCCACAACGGCTGCGTTATTTCTGGTGTATTCGATCGTCAGCGCATAGGTCTGTCCAGCCGTCAACTTCATGGCATACATTACTTCAGTGCTGCCCCTACCAAAGTAGGCCTCGCTTAGTTGCTGTTGAGTCCAGTTATCGATCACCTCCTGGCCATCGATAAAGAAGCGGCTCAGGCCAGCGCTGATCAGACTGAAGGTATGAGAACCGCTGCTGGTCGGCGTGAAATTGCCTGTGATACGCAACGAGAACTGTTGTGCATTGACCTCATCCGGTAGAGAACCCAGCCAGAGCATCTCTGAACCTGGTGCCAGCGTACTCGCCACAGGCAACGTAGAGAGATCGGAGTCATTGAAATACTCTACCGTCAGTCCATGGGCGTTTTCTCTGGTGGTCAGCAGTTCCGCATCGATTAAGGGCAATCGCTTATTATTCATACAGCCGAGTTCATAGCCGATCTGGAGTGCTTCGCCTGCGCGTGCGACAATCCCCTCAAAGGGAGAGATCGCGTAGTGTGCATAGACCTGGGCGCTTCCCCCGGCCATGATACGGGCTGTCTTCGCGTTTGGACCAATGATCGCCAACGAAGTCAACTGCTCTGTCTGCAATGGAAGCACATCCTGCCTGTTTTTGAGCAGAACCATGCCTTCCGCCGCCGCCTCACGAGCTACGGCGCGATGCTCAGGTCGATCGATGGCCTGCTCCGGCTCAATCTGAGGATACTCGAAGGCACCCGCACGCTCGATCAGGTGCAGCAGACGAAGCACGCTTGTATCGATCGTTGCCTCCGTCACTTCGCCCTCTTCCACCGCCTTGAGCAGTTTCGCGCCTCGCCAGAGCGCAGGACCAGGCATCTCCAGATCCAGCCCAGCGTTAACCGAGGCGGCAGTACTCTGAGTTCCAAGCCAATCGGACATCGCCAACCCTTCAAAGTTCCACTCTTCCCGTAGAATAGTTGTCAGAGTAGCTGGGTTCTCGCTGGCAAAGATGCCATTGAACTTATTGTAGGAAGCCATAATGGCCCAGGGTTTGCCCTCCTGGATTGCCATCTGGAAGGGAGCCAGATAGATCTCGCGCAGTGTGCGCTCATCGACCTCGGAACTAATGCTATGGCGCTCGTATTCCGAATCGTTACAAATGAAATGTTTTACGGTTGCTCCGACGCCCTGGCTTTGCACGCCTTGAATATAAGCTACCGCCATCTTGCCAGACAGATAGGGATCTTCTGAATAGCATTCAAAGTTGCGTCCATTGAGCGGGGAACGATGGATATTGATTGTCGGGGCGAGCAAGACATGTGCGCCCTTCGTTTTGGCCTCCTGTCCCAAAGCCTGCCCCACGCGTTCAACCAGCTCTGGATGCCATGTTGAGGCCAGGGAGATAGCGGCTGGAAAGCAGGCCGCCTTCACACCGTTCACGCGTCCTCCGCCTCGTGCCCCGTTCGGACCGTCCGTCACTTTCACCGCCGGGATACCCAGGCGCTCAACAGGGACCGTCTGCCATGAAGTAGCACCAGCCAGCATTGACACCTTCTCTTGCAGGGTCAGCAGGTGGAGCATTTTTTCTAAATCGCGCATGGATCAAGAATCCTTTCGTTGAATCAATCTCGCCAGGGAGGATATGAGTCACCTGGATTTTTAAAAATCAGGACACAAGAGTTGGTTCTCTGTCCCAGAAACAATAAGTGGGCTGAGGAGGCGCGTGCGCCCCCTCAGCCCACTTATTGTTTTTCCAGGGCGGGGCAGTGCGGCTCAGAAACGAGGTATTGCCGACTGCGTGAACATCAGAGATGACTCATATATGTGACACGTGTCACATCTCTTTGACTAAACTGTACATGGTGTGTCATACTGCTGTCAAGGGCGAGAGTAGAATTATCAGGGCTGTAGGATAAACGAAATAAGGTTTCACAGTGAAAAAGTTTCTGATAGAAAAGAAGCGGCAAGATACGCGTTCGAGATCTACCACGAGCGTGGATGTCGCTCGCAGGGCCGGGGTATCTCGAACAGCGGTTTCCTACGTGCTCAATGGAGTGCACACTCCGCATGTGAGCGAAGAGACACGCGTCAAAGTACTTCAGGCTGCGAGCGAACTGGGGTATCATCTTAATACCTCGGCTCAGAGCTTGCGCAAGGGTCAGAGCAATGAGGTTTGTATTCTCATAGATATCTCTTTATCACCCAATGATAGTGAAATTTTTATGTCTATGCAGCAGCATGCTCTGCGCCTTGGCTACATTCCAGTCGTCTATTTTATTGGGGGATTGACAAGTGAACAGCAGCGAGATATCTTGATAAAAATTCTGGCTCGTCGTCCGCTGGCGTTACTGATTCCTGATTGCATCGGCGCTGAAGATATTGTTCTGGCTCAGCAGATGGGCATTGAATGTATTATGTGGGCTGCTACCAGGCCAGGATTGGCTAATGCTGTCATTGCGAAGCTGCCAACTTTTAGTCTATCAACTGTGGAGATTGGTTATCTGGCCGCGCAACATCTGCTCCAGCGAGGACACCGCTCATTGGGAATTGTACAACCGGACGAGGCCAGGTATGAGCTGGCTTTTCTTCAACGTGTAAAGGGGATGTGCGCAGCCATTGCTGACTCCGGTTTGCCAGATGCAGAGGTTCAGCTGACCGTTTTGCCTCTGCATCTCTCCATGTCCTCGGCCCACGCTCTCGTCGATACTCATCTGAGTGGTCCACGTCGGCCAGATAGTATTTACAGCTTTAATGACGAATATGCTCTACCTTTAATGGGTGCGCTGCTTGATCATGGTCTGCGTATTCCTCAGGACATCGCGGTCATTGGCACAGATAACATCGCCTTTAGCGCCTTTGTGCGCCCGGCTCTAACCACTATTAGCATTGATAACAGTGCCCTGGGACGTTGGGTTGTAGAGATACTCGTCGCTCTTCAAAAAGGTGGACCTTTGTCAGAAGAACTGAGCCATCCGCCCGCATTGGAACTGATTCTGCGCTCGTCAACGTGAATAGCCCTCAGCCAATCTCTCTCTCTCTCTCTCTTCTTCTTCTTCGTTGCAGAACCGGGGTACTCGCTTCAACAGTGTACTTACAGTCAATCTGTAAGCAAACGATGGGCAACTGAGAGACGGATAGCCCGTTCACAACTCGTAATGATCATCTTTTTCAGGAGTGATGACATGCATGAAACAAGCGACATTGTGATTATTGGTGGTGGAGTGATGGGTGCCAGCATTGCCTATCATCTGGCGCAGCGTGGCGGGGCCAGAGTAACGTTACTGGAACGTCAGGCGTTGGGCAACGGAACGACCGGACGCTCGGGTGCTATCGTTCGTCAACACTACTCAAACGACTTTCTTGTACGAATGGCCCGCGATAGTTTGAAAATCTTCCAGCAGTTTTCTGAGGTTATTGGCGGAGATTGTGGCTTTGTCACAACTGGCATGGTAGTTATAGGGAACGAAACGGATGGGGAGGGTCTGCGCAACAATGTATCCATGCAGCAAGCTCAGGGCGTCAAGACACGAATGATTGCTTCGGAAGAGATAGCCGATGTTGCACCTGGTTATAGCAGTGAGGATGCTGCATGGGTCTGTTATGAAGAGGATGCGGGGGTTGCGGACCCCATGGCAACGACCTATTGTTTTGCCTCGCGTGCAAGGGACCAGGGAGTGACGATCCGTGAGGGTTGCGAGGTTGCACGTATTATTACGGATGGAAGTCGTGTCGCAGGCGTTGCAACTGATACAGAGGAGATTGCGACGGGAACGGTCATTGTGGCTGCCAATGTCTGGAGTCCGGCACTACTCCAGCCGCTCGGAATTTCTCTGCCGATCACTGCTACGCGCCATCCCATGGTTGCCCTGCGCCGTCCAGGAGATGTTGGTGGACGCTCAAGCGTACATGCAGTCTGTCTGGATCTCGTGCGCGATATTTATCTGCGTCCAGATACAGGTGGTATGACGCTCGTCGGTTCAACCGAGAACGTTTTTGAAGCCAGTGATCCAGATCACTATGACCAGGGTTTGAGCGAGACAGAGATTGCTTTTTTCCGTACACATGCAGGCAGGTCATTCCCGGCACTGAAACGCGCTGTTCCAAGGGGTAGTTGGGCTGGTATCTATGACGACACCCCGGATTTCCATCCCGTTTTGGATCGTCTTCCCGGTTATGATGGACTCTATTGTGCCGCAGGTTTCAGTGGCCATGGTTTTAAACTATCCCCACTTGTGGGTCAATGGATGAGCGAGTTTGTCCTCAGTGGGCAGAAAGCAGGAGATATGCAGCCGCTCAATTATGCACGCTTCAGCCAGGGTCAGGAGATTCACCCAAACTATAGCTCAGGTGTGCTGGGATAGGGAGCGTTTTGCTTTCAGCGGCTTGCAAAGCCGCCCCTCCCTCAGAAAAAAGAAGAAGTGAGCCTGGTTGGCTGGGTGCATGCCCCGCCAACCAGGCTCACTTCTTCTGAGAAAAAGGGGGTGGGGCGGCCTGCATAGCAGGCCAAAAGCCTTTTCTCCTGATTTTCCGAAATCAAGGATGCTCATATCCTCTGTGCTATTTTAGCTGTCTTTAGAGACAGCTAAAATAGCCCTGCTAGCTCTCTATCTTCCCTTGACTATTCTTATGCAATCTTTTATACTCAATTTGTGAGTAATCAATCAGTGAGCATTGATAGTGTTGAGGTATTTAGAGGAACTGTGTTTCACCCTCGCCATAAGATCACTGCTCTATGCATTGAACTTTTCTTTCGACCGTCCCTCGTTGTCTGACGAACGATGCAAGCATGCCCTTTCATGTGAAAGCACCTGATGCTGGCCATTCGGGAAGGAACATCTCCATGCTTATTGTTCGCTGGTCCAGTATTGCCATATGAGACGATGTTGTTTCGATTAAATGCATACGCAGAAAGGTACCAGTATGGCCATTTCCAATACAGAGGTCAAAATAGCTCCGGAAGTAAGTAAATTTATAGGGCAGCCGAGAAAAATGCTTATTGATGGACAGTGGGTTGAGGCGGCTTCAGGAAAGACTTTCCCCGTTTATAATCCTGCGACAGGTGAAGTGATGGCTCAGGTGGCTGAGGGGGATAAAGAGGATATTGACCGCGCGGTGCGGGCTGCACGCAAAGCCTTTGAAAGCGGTCCCTGGCGCAGAATGAGCGGATCGGAGCGCGGCCAGGCTATTTATCGCCTCGCGAATTTGATTGAGCAGCACAGTGACGAGTTTGCACAATTGGAATCACTGGACAACGGTAAGCCACTGGCCGTAGCGCGTGCTGCCGATGTTCCTCTGACTATTGATCATTTCCGCTATATGTCAGGTTGGGCCACGAAGGTAGAAGGAAACACCATTCCGATTTCTGCGCCTGGTGAATACTTCTCTTATACTCTGCGTGAACCCATTGGGGTCGTTGGACAGATTATCCCCTGGAATTTCCCTCTCTTGATGGCCGCCTGGAAACTGGGTGCGGCACTTGCGGTTGGGTGTACTATCGTCCTCAAACCGGCAGAACAAACGCCGCTTTCAGCGTTGCGACTCGGTGAACTCATTCTTGAGGCAGGTATTCCCGCGGGTGTGGTTAATATCGTACCAGGTTATGGCGAGACTGCCGGGGCCGCATTGGCAGCCCATGATGACGTCGATAAGGTAGCCTTTACCGGCTCGACTGAAGTAGGAAAACTCATCTTGAGGGCTGCGTCGGGCAATCTCAAGAAGGTTTCGCTGGAACTTGGTGGAAAGTCTCCTAACATTGTACTCAGCGATACTGACGTTGAGACCGCGATTGCAGGAGCATCCAATGCCATCTTCTTTAATCAAGGAGAGGTCTGTAGTGCAGGTTCACGACTCTATGTTCATAAGAGCGTCTTTGATCAGGTTGTTGAGGGTGTAGCTGAGCAGGCCAGGAAAATCAAGCTTGGTTCTGGCATGGATCCCACAACCCAGATGGGACCTCTGGTCTCCGATGAGCAGTTAGCTCGCGTGACTGGCTACCTCCAGGCTGGCGTAACAGAGGGAGCAAGATCGCTTGTGGGTGGACAGCGCTATGGAGAGCAGGGCTACTTTGTGCAGCCTACTGTTCTTGTGGATGCCAACCCCAATATGAAGATCGTACGTGAAGAGATCTTTGGGCCGGTCGTTGTGGCCCAGCCATTTGAAGATCTGGAAGAAATTGCTGCTACCGCTAACAATACCGACTATGGTCTGGCGGCTGGAATCTGGACGAGAGATATTAGTAAAGCCCATAAACTCGCCAAATTGTTGAGGGCTGGTACAGTGTGGGTTAACTGTTATAGTGTCTTTGATGCTGCCTTGCCGTTTGGTGGGTATAAACAAAGCGGCTGGGGACGCGAGATGGGCCACCAGGTGCTGGAAAACTATACCGAGGTCAAAGCTGTAACAATCGCACTTTAAAAAAGAGGAAAGGGGATGTTTGACGGGGCAAACGCTCCGTCAAACATCCCCTTTCCTCTTTTTCATGATTGCTGCCAGAGGCGACATCCTTTTAGAGACGGTGAGGCCAGGAACTATGAGTCAGAGAGACCTGAGCAAAGAGAAAGGTGCCATGTGCAAGAGATGCTATGGGGCAGGAGTCATCACATGCTTCACCTGCAAC
>DAOTTL010000688.1:0-3760 GCA_034438135.1 Ktedonobacteraceae bacterium
TTGTTCGCGAGGAGTTGCTGAAGTCTACCCCGGCAGCTGGTCCAGATTTACCATCTTCGCCGACACCACCTGTTCAGAGCGAGTCCGCACCTCGTCTTTAAGGTGATATACTCCGGGCAGGTGTTGTTCTTGCCAGTTTCTAACTACCTGCCCGGGATGTCAGCCTGTGCCCTGAATAAGAGACAGATCTACCTCTCTGAGGTATATGTATGATAATTTGTAGATTTTATTTTATTAGTGTCTATGTCTTTGATCTACATCTGATAAATTAGTTATGTTTGAGGTTTGTTGATAGGAAGAGTAAATCCAAAGGTTGTACCCTGGCCTTCCACGCTTTGAACCCAAATAGTGCCATTCTGGCGTTGAATAATTTCTGCTGAGATAAAAAGGCCTAAGCCCAGACCAGGTGCACCGCGTTGTTCGCTTGCTTCAATACGGTAGAATGGCTCGAAGATCCTTTGCTGCTTTTCGAGGGGGATGCCCGGCCCGGAGTCCTGAACGGAGAGAGAAACGTTTGAGTCATCTGTGCTGAGGTTGAGCAGAATAACAGGGGCAGCAGGAGCATATTTGATGGCATTGCTTAGCAGGTTTGTAATCACCTGTCCGACGCGCTGACGATCTCCCCATACGGATTTGTCTGTCTGGCCCTGTCGAATGATCTGTTGCTTCTCGGTAGTGAGTTGAAGCTCTTCAACGATCTCCTCAACGAGTTCGTCAAATACGAAGGCTTCTTCATCGAATTGAAAGGTGCCTCCTTCAATTCGGGTGACATCTAGCATATCATCGATGAGTGAGGTGAGCTTATTCGTTTGAACATCGATGCGATTGGCGAGTTGACGGGCCTGTTGATCGACGCTCTGTGACAGACGTCGGCGGAGCAATTGTGCGAAGCCTTTGAGGCTGGTCAGAGGTGTTTTTAGTTCGTGTACGACGATTCCGACAAATTCGTTTTTTCGCTGATCCAGTTCTTTGCTGGCAATTTGTTCGTGGAGGAGCCGTTCTCGCTCATGTTCTGTTTTTTTTCGCTCAATCGCGTAACGGATTACACGTGGAAGAAGATTACTATCCAACTGGTTTTTCGAGATGTAGTCATCTGCCCCTGCTTGAAGGGCCTGGATATCTATTTCGGACTCATCTGCGCCCGTCAAAAGAACGATTGGACCGCTGTAGCCTTGCTGACGCGCCTCTTTGATTAATTGAATACCGTTGTATTCGCCCAGACGATAGTCTAGCATACAGAGGTCGTGCTCGTTGGATAGCATCCGTTCAAGACCTGCCTGGTAGGAGGACTCCCAATCCAACTGATAGTGTAGATTTGAAGATTTGGCCAGGTGTTTGCTAAGAATGAAATAGTCTGCCTCGTCGTCTTCAATGAGGAGGATTTTTGTTAAAGTCATCGACATCACTCGCTTCTATTCTCCTCTGTTGGCAGCGAGACAATTTCGAACCAGTATCTGCCTAGCATTTGCATGACATCGATCAATTTGTCGAAGGTGACAGGCTTGGTAATAAAAGAGTTCACACCAAGTTTATATGAGCGGTAGATGTCCTCTTCTGCTTTGGAGGTGGTGAAAACAATGATGGGTATGTCTCGTAATTGCTCGTGTGATTTGATCTCTTTCAGTGCCTCTCGTCCATCTTTTCTAGGCATATTCAGGTCGAGCAATATAACGCCTGGCCGAGGTGCTTGAGTCGGATCGCTGTATTGATTGCGACGAAATAGATAGTCTAGCAGTTCTTCTCCATCGTGTACGCTGTAGAGCGCGTTTAGTAGCTTCCCTTTCTTAAGGGCTTTTTCTGCTAGCAGGATATCGTCTTCGTCGTCATCTGCCATAAGTATGACGATTGCATCGTTGTTCATCTAGCTACCATTGTCCTTTTCTCCCGGATTTTCTACTGACGCTCCCGGCACGAATGCGCGGGGGGGCTTTTCCTTCATCCAGATGGCTTTACTCTATGTCTCAGTGATGACAAAACTGAGATTGCCTGCTGTGCTATTAAAGCGCCGAGCGAGTCAACAACGAGGACATTTCAAGAGATGAGGGAACTCTTGCCTCCACTATAGCAGTTTTCTCTGGAGCTTACAAGGCAGACAGTTTTTTCCCACAGGGCTTTGCAAAAGTCGCTTCGTTCCCCGTCCACCCACCCTTCCTTGGATGGATAGTGGCAGCGCAGTCGCGCTGCCACTATCCATCTTGTTCTCTTGGAGCGCGGTCTGGCTACTGCCTCGCAGTGACTTTTGAGAAACTCTGTTTTTTCCCAGGGCCATTGAATTCTCCGAAAGCCTCTGGCTTTCGGCCCCACCATCCCCTCCTTTTTTTGAACCGGGGAGGGGTTTCTCACGAGAATGAAATGGCCCTGGGCATTGAGCATATTTTCTTGACAGGTTTATAGGCCTCTGCTATTCTGTCTCTGTCCGCATGAACTGTGCGGTGTGAAGAGGAGACTATTGAATGAAATTCGCAACCAGGGCGATTCATGCCGGCCAGGAACCCGATCCCTCAACTGGCGCGGTGATGACGCCCATTTTTCAGACATCAACCTATGCCCAGTCGGGTCTGGGTGAACATAAAGGGTATGAATATTCTCGCTCCGGCAACCCGACGCGTACAGTCCTTGAGGACTGTCTGGCCTCTCTTGAAGGTGGTCAGTATGGTCTGGCCTTTGCCTCCGGTTTGGCCGCAGAGAGTGCCATACTAAGTCTACTAGGCACAGGCGATCATCTGGTCTCATGCGATGATCTCTATGGTGGCACCTACCGTCTCTTTGAGAAAGTTGTAGGACGTTACCAGATCGAGGCCAGCTATGTTCCTGCCGGTGCTGGTGTAGAGGTCTATGAGCGAGCTCTGCGCCCCAATACCAGAATGATCTGGTTAGAGACTCCTACCAATCCTCTGCTCAGTCTGGTCGATCTTCAATCTATCTCTACAATGGCTCATCAGCATAAGCTTCTCGTAGTGGTTGATAATACGTTTGCCAGCCCCTATTTCCAGCAACCTCTGCAATCAGGTGCGGATATCGTAGTTCATAGTACAACCAAGTATATTAACGGACATAGCGACGTAATTGGTGGTGCGCTGATTGTGAATGATCAGGAGACCTATGAATCTCTCAAGTTTTATCAGAATGCTGCGGGTGGTGTGCCGGGACCCTTCGATGTCTGGTTGACGTTGCGTGGGATAAAGACGCTGGCTGTACGCATGCGTGAGCACGAGATAAATGCTATGAGGGTGGCCCATTTTCTGGCTGAGCATCCTCGTGTTGAGAAGATTTATTATCCTGGTCTCTCCTCACATCCCGATTATGAACTGGCTAAGCGTCAGATGAGCGGTTTTGGTGGGATGGTTTCGGCTCAGTTTAAGGGCACGTATGACGATGTGGCCCGGCTGGTGCGATTTTTTAAAGTATTTACTCTGGCCGAAAGTCTGGGCGGTGTAGAGTCGCTGGTCTGTCATCCAGCCTCAATGACTCACGCCTCTATCCCACGTGAGCTACGCGAGGCACGCGGTCTGACAGATACGCTGCTGCGTTTCTCAGTTGGAATTGAGGATGCAGATGATTTGCTTGAGGATCTGACGCAGGCGCTTGCAAACTCTCTATAAGAATATGGCTCTGAAGGAGAAATGAATGAGGTTGCCAGTAGCGATGCTGCTGGCAACCTCATTCATTTCTCCTTCAGATCTAAAAGAAGAGTTGTTGAGCTTTCGAGTGGCTCTGCTACTCGAAAGCTCAACAACTTTTTTTCCCTTTTTCTCTGCTC
>DAOTTL010000689.1:0-10609 GCA_034438135.1 Ktedonobacteraceae bacterium
TCGTATAAAAGCTGCGAGGATGCTGAATAAAGATTGTGAGTTATTCCTCATTTTGGAAAAATGAGCAAACGCTCTTTCTGGCGGCGCAACCGCCAGATTTTCAGGAGAAATGGCTGAGTTTGGCAGCAGCAAAGCTGCTGCCAAACTCAGCCATTTCTCCTTTTTCTCGGTGAGGGGCGGGGGCGGCTTTGCAAGCCGCAAAAAAGGTAGGGACGACTCATGTAGAAGAATGGGGAGGGGCGGCCTGCAAAGCAGGCCAAAGCTTTTGCCCTGCTTTTGCAAAAGCGGGCAGACTCATAAAAGGGTTGCCAGGGCACGCAAAACCATCTGCCGCTTACCCTCTAGCTGTGCTGATTCGCGCATAGTCGCAAAAGTTTTCTTGCCCATCTTCTCCTCCAATTTGTTAAGAAAACTGATCAATGTATCGATGCCTGTATCGTGCTGGACGTGACGCATTTGGAGCGCAGGAAGCAACAGTGAAAGTGCTTCCTGGAAGCGTCCCTGCTCACAGAGGAGGAGACCTAGATTCGTCAGGATCAAGCTTTCACGTTTCTGGTCTCTATTCTGTTGCGCCAGCGAGAGCGATTGTGTCAGATAGTGTGCGCTTGTCCGGATATCACCCTGTTGTTGAGCCAGTAGACCCATATTGTGCCAGAGGATGCAGACTAATTGTGGATCACCTTGCGGGGTGAGTAGTGTCAAGGCCTGCTCAAAGTTTTTGCTGGCTAGCTCTATATCTCCCACTCCGCGCAGAAATTCGCCCTGGTTGATCAGAGTAGTTGCCTCGCTCTGTGTATCATTCATATCGCGTTGAATAGCCAGGGCACTGGTATAGTACATTCTGCTTTGCTCGTACTCTCCCATCCTTCCATAAATCATGCCAAGCGTACTACATATGAGCCCTTCGTCACGGCGTTTGAGCATACCCGTTGGTGGCAGCATCATTTCATAGAGTTGAATAAGAGTATGCCATATTTCCCAGCGCAGGAGGTCCTCATCCAGTCTCTGAGCATAAAGTTGGTCACAGGCTTTTTGCCAATGCCATCCAAGACAGAGGTGTTCTAAAGCTGACAGCGAGGGTGTGGCTTCGTTGGGATTAGTGGACTGCTGATGGGGGAGAAAGCTTTGCTGAGTCAGGCGCTGATAGTAGTTTGCGATGCGCATATGTCCGGCTGCAAGGGCGATGAGGCGAGCTTCATCATCGATGTTTACCGGTCCTGGTTGGTTTACTACCCCCAGAGAGGAAGGAAGCAGGCCGCTTACTCTGTGTTGTGCATTTTCCAGATAATGTTTCAGGATATATCTGCTCAGAACGTTGTGTAAACTATATTCGATTTCTCCATCATGGCTTCTGTTTTGTTCAATCAGACCCAGAGCTGCAAGCATTTTTATCTCTGACTCAAATGTAGAGAAAGTGGTTTCCAGAGTCGTTTCGTCGGTAAGTACTGCTATAACTGCTGTCAGTGAAACAGTCTCTCGGAAAAGGGAGAGTGAGCGGAGTAGCGACATTTGTGTTGCGCTCAGATTGCTAAAGACAGCTTCAATGAGATTCTGAGAGATATCGCCTTCCCAGAGTATCTGGTATGCTGAAGCATTGAGTAAGTAGTGAAGTGAGAGACCGCTCAGATTTTTCAGTACACTGAAGAGGAGGAGTGTATAAACATGGCCATAACAGCGTTGCCAGACGTCAGAGAGGTCCTGTTGCAGACCTGTGATAGTGCGTTGTTGTAGAAAACCTATCCCGTCTGTGACGGTCAATCGACCTGTTTTATATTCTCGAATGGCTGGTACATCACTATAATCGGAGGAACTGTAAGGGGATTGTTCGCAGGTCAACAAGACACGGGTGTCACCCAGATCCTGTTGAAGCATCTCCAGAAAACGTACTGCACTGCTAAGTCCGACTCCAACAGTATAGGGGGACGCCTGATTTTGAGCTTCAACGACCTGTCTAAAGAGTTCCTCGCATTGGTCGAGCACAATCAGTGCTCCTTGTTCTGGCCGATGTAAGACCTCATGAACTGTCTGAAGCGCAATGCGCTGTGAGAGTTTTTCTGCTCGCCTTCTCTTTCCCTGGAGCGCATTAAGGAGCGCGGCAGAGATATCTGGCCAGGTGGCCCGCGGACCTATCTTTAGCCAGACATAATGTTGAAACCGCAGCGAACTGTCTGGCAAATTCTCCTGCATCTGACTGAAAACTAACGATGCCAGTGTTGATTTACCAGATCCAGGTGTTCCTGTGATGAGAACGGTGCGTGTTTGTGGCTCACTCAAGAGGTTAATGATCTCGTTAACCTCGTTTGCGCGTGGCAGAGTCGTTCTCACATCGATTGAAGGTGATGTATTAGTCAGAATTCCGAATGTAAAATAGCCTCTTTGCTGCATGTTTCCGCTCTAATCCTCCATCTGATACAGTTTCCTATCTACTGCCTCATTTCTTCCTGTAAAGACGTGTATCAAAATGGTTGTGCACATTTCATAGTGCTCTGTCAAACTTCGTTTGACATGCCTACTCCCCTCTCGAAGGGAGGGAACCGGGGCACAGTCTCGGTTCCAGGCAAAGGGCTGTCGTCCTCTGCACCCCTGCTTTTCGTCCTCGTCAAGTGACGTTTGACAGACCAATAGTACAACCCTGTGCTTTGGAGTATACATGATTCTCTGCTGCAGGTATAGAGGGTTGATGCTATATCAGGAATAGCGTATTCTGCATGATGAAATGTTGTAGACAATCCGGGTAGATATGGTGGGCCATCATTCCATTTATTTCTCCGCAGACATGAGTTCGCTTTCTGTCAGGAGATTATGTACAGACTTGAGAGGGACCCCGCTGGCATGCCGACGCTGCATAACGATTTCTGCTGCAATACTCAGTGCAATCTCGTCGGGCGTTTCCGCGCCAAGATCTAATCCAATGGGCGCATGTACGCGCTTCAAATCAGTCTCTGTGACGCCTTGTTTGAGCAGATTTTTAAAGATATTTTTGACCTTGCCTGGACTGCCGATCATCCCAATGTACTCTGCTTTGGTAGTAAGGGCAGCTCGGAGCGCCTCCTCGTCGAGATGATGACCACGTGTCACAATTACGATCCAGTTGCTTGCGCCTGACTCCAGGTCGCGTAAAATTTGTGGAATATCGCCGAAAGTAAATTGGACTGTTTCATCAAACGTAACCTGATCACGGCGGTCGTCAATAACTTCGATGCGAAAATCGAGCCGAGCAACCAGACGTGCAAGGGCCTGAGATACATAGCCAGAGCCGACAATAATCAAACTGGGTTCTGGGCGCAGGGCCTCGAAAAATACTTCCAGCGTTGCCCCACAACTGCCCACTGCCTCACCCTGATCAGCATCCAGATGAATATGGGTCAGGAACGAATGCTCATCGCGTAGCGCCGTTAAAGCGATCTCAATCACTTTGCCATCTGTGAGTGGTCCTGCAAAACTGCCACTGGCACTCCCATCGGCGCGTATCAGCATCTTTGCGCCCACACCACATGGCGCGGACCCTGCCGTTTTTACCACAGTTGCCACAATCACTTGCTCGCCCTTCTTTAGAGCTGCCTGCATTTCATTGTAAAACGTCGCATTATTCATAATAGAGTCACTTTCCTGGCCTCTTCTTAAAAGTACTTTGCAAGCGAGTACTACTCTGTCAAACGTCACTTGACGGGGACGAAAAGCGAGCGTACAGAGGGCGATAGCCCTTTGCCTGAGGTCCGGGGCTGCCCCCCCGGCTCTTTCCTCCCTCTCCAGGTGGGACGTGGGTGCGTCAAACTTTGTTTGACAGAGCAGTACCACAGGTTTGACTAGAATTTGATAGTCTTTATAACATCTCAGAAGGCAAGAAAAATTCCTGAAAGTCTATTGAACATACTTTTTTCTGATGCGAAAAAAACTGCCACCTTCCACTTGTTCAGAAAGAAATAGGAGAGAGAGGGATGAATAGCCAGCAAATTCCAGCGTTTGACAGTCAAGGAATTTCGTCGTATACTATAGTTGAACAAATATTCTAGATCAAGGAGTATCATATGGGCGACCAACAGAATGGCAATGGCCATACAGACAACCAGCAAGCCGCTCGTGCGTTTAATCCAAACGAGCATCTTATACAGATTAAGGGACACAACGGTATGGCCGATTACCTGCCTGTGCAATGGAGACTGGTCTGGTTTCGATCAGTGTATCCGCATGGGAGTGTTGAGACGGAGATGCTTCATTTTGATCCAGAGCGTGAGGTAGAGGCAGCCAGCGATATTTGGAGCGAAGAGAGACAGCATCCTGAGAAACTGGTTAAACGAGGGAAGGGTCTGGCAGTGTTCAAAGCGACTGTGAAGGATGGCCAGGGAGGAATTGGGACGGGCACTAAATCGGAGACAGCGGCCAATTTCCCGGATTTTATTGAAGCTGCTGAAACCGGTGCAATCGGGCGTGCTCTGGCATCTCTAGGATTTGGGACACAATTTGCGCCTGAACTGCAAGAGGAGCATCGTATCGTCGATAGTCCAGTCACGCGTTCCCAAAGTGGACCGGGCAACGAGCGCAGGCCTGCTACACCTATTCCATCCGCTAAAGTAGCAGAACGGCGGCCTGCTTATACTTCAAACGGCAATAACCATGCAAATGGCAGTACTCAGAGGAATCCTGAGCAACCAATGACCGAGTCTCAGTTGGCAAGCATTCGCACATTATGTGAGCGCCTGGGCAGAGGAGAACCAGCAAATGTGCACGAACTGACCCATCTTGGAGCCAGAGAACTGATTGCTCAACTAAGCCAGGAGTATCGCTTAAGCCAGAACAAGGCATCATAATAAACAGGAGAGCAGATATCATAACATTGGCTTGCGCCTCTTGCATAAGTGAGAATGAGCGCCTCAAGTGGTCATAATAAACAAGAAAGCAGGTATCATGACATTAGCGCAGGTTGAATATGCCGAGCAACGGATGCAACAGCAGTGGCATGACCTGGCGATGGCAGAGCAGGCGGGTCAGCCATTAGCCATACTCGAACAGATGTATGACACATACATCCTCATGGCAGAAGAATATAATGCCTGCCTGCAAGCCTATCAGCAGCGGTGGCAGAAGAGGCGCAACGCCAACTTCACAAAAAAAACGCTACCTCGCCAGGATAAACAATCAGGTACAAAACTGGCTTCCTAAGCATAAAAGTCATCACTGGTAATTACTCAGGTGCCCTCTACTCGCCGACGGCGAATAGAGGGCACCTGAGTAATTACCAGTGATGACTCATCTCAAATAATGGAAACATTAGAGTCTGCCAATGAAATCGTTTAAGGCCTCGGCAACCGCATCCGGTGCATCAAAAAGGATCAGGTGACCCGCATTGGGTATAATCACCATGCGCGATTCAGGGATCTCACGATGCAAACGCTGAGCGTACTTCAATGGATTTTGCTGGTCCTTTTCGCCCCAGATAACCATTACAGGTTTGTTCAGGGTTTTGAGGTCGGACGAGACCGAGTTTGTATAATAGGGAATAAGCAGTCGTACATGCTGATAGAGAACATGTTTGCCTACTGCGCTGTTCCAGGGAGTAAGATATTGCTCAATGACGTTGCCAAAATCATCGCTGTTAACGACCGCCTTTGATAGATTGTGACGCAACTCTTCTTGTAGTCTGGCTGGTTCAACTTCCCAGGCATAATCAGGATCCTGGCTCTTCTGCATATCTGTCAAAGGCCAGTCTGGAGCAAATGCATGTTCATAACAGATAGTATTAATTAATACCAGACTGGCAACACGCTGTACGCTGAGGCGTGTTGCCAGAATCTGGGCCACTCCTCCTCCAATCCCGTATCCAACAAGTACAATATTTGTGAGATTGAGTTGTTCCAGCAGGAGTGCCAGAGCATCCGCGTGACCCCAGACCGACGTATCAGCTGGCCAGGGATGGTCAGATTGACCATAACCTAGCATATCGATGGCATAGACAGCTCGACCCAGACCTGTAAGCTGTGGCAGGATCGCGTTCCATGTGAAGGCACCTCCTAGCAGGTCATGGAGCAGGACAATTGCATTCTCTGGACCATGTTCCTCTCCCTGGATCTCATAGCTGATATTATAGTGAATAACATGCACCGAGCGGCGTTGTAGGCCAGTCGTAGCATTCTGTGAACTTTGTTGCAACATACTACCTCTCTTTGCCCGGCTCTTTCTGGCTGAGCAAATGTGTACAAATATATTCTTTAGATTAATCATATAGCACTACTGAAAGAGCCGCAAGCCCTTATGCACATAGGGCTTCGCAAAAGTTGTTTTCTCCCCACCCACACACCCTGGGATGACTCATACTTTGACACTCCTGGTAAAATTGCATAGTATTGAGACCAGGCTGGTAGGGTGGACGTGTTATGGTCAGGTTCTTCTTGAGGAAAGTTGTCATCTAGTAATCAACAATTGAGGTAGACAGTATGAGCAAAAGCGATCAGAAAACCACCCTCTCTTCCAGTGACGAGAAAAAGGAACAAAAGAAACGGGCTAAACGTGAAGCAAAGGCCATAAAAGCTCTTGACGAGGCTCGCCGTGTTGTCAAGAGATTTGAAGAGAAGCTAGAGAAACAGCAAGCGAATCTGCTTGCCCGCGAGATGAAATTAGAACGGATACGCGCTACCTCTGTCGTTTCATCTGCCGAAAGTGATCTGGATGAGTCGTCTAAAAGTGCTGATGGTGTCCAGATAGAGAAGAACGGTGTCTTTACATTCGACCCCGCTGAGGCGGCGTTTGTTGAAGTTCTTATAGATGAAATCGCCCAGGATCTAGCAAATGCAGATCTGACTGCTAACGCGGCATCTGAGGAGACAGAGCAAAGCGATTCTTCTGCTGAAATAGCAGCTGCTATGGTTCAGGATACATTGGCAGAAGAACCGTCTCCGTCCGCAGATACTTCTGATGCCGAACTGGTCACTACTATTATTCAAGACACGAATGAGGCAGAGATTATGGTAGTTGATCTGCAACCTGCTGCAACACGTGCGGATGAGAAAATAGAGAAGGCAGATACTAGCGAGTCTTTGGACAATGAAGAGGCTACTCTGCCTGCGATTTCACCTGAGCCAGAGAACTCGATTGATGTAGAAGAGCCAGCCACGAACGAGACTAGCGATCCCACCACATCCGTTGACACAAAAGAGCCAGACGGTGAGACAGAGGAGCTATCTTCATACGAGACTAGCCAGTCCACCATGTCCGTTGATACAGAAGACAGCTCAGGGCATTGATAAAGCTCTCTCTTGGAGAGGAGAAGATCGGTTTTCTAGCGGTTCCTGCGTTGACCTGTGCCATCGACTTGCCAGGTCATTCCATCTAACTCTAAAAGAGCAGCAGGAATGCGGTTAATGCCGCATTCTTGCTTTGTCCTCATTATGCTGCTGGCGAGGCGCGAGAGAAAGAGAGAAAGGTATGCCTGAGATAGAGATACATGAGCCGAGAGAAGAAGATCGTTCGGCTATCCTGGCTTTTTGCGCACATACATGGGAATGGGGTGACTACATAGAGCAAAAATGGGATGAGTGGTTGAGCGATCCCGCAGGGGTGCTTCTGGCAGCCTTTCTTGAGGAGAGGCCGGTGGGCATTGTGCATATACAGATGCTCACCGAGACTGAAGCCTGGCTGGAAGGAATGCGTGTCGATCCCTATTATCGTCAACAGGGCATTGCTCGACGGCTCAGTGAAGAGGCCATGGCGGAAGCGATGCGCAGAGGAGCAACTATAATACGTCTCCTGACCGATTCCACTAACGAAGCTTCTATGCGTCTTTTCGAACAGGCACGCTTTCAGCCTGTAGGCACCTTTGCGCTCTATACAGCACCACCGCTCGACGCTGTGCCCAGGAGCAACACCAGTCTGGATAAACTTGTCCAGGCCACAACTGATGATCTGGATCAGATCATCGCGTACCTGGATATCTCAAGTATTTTTCCTGCGGTGGGCGGCATTTATTATTCAAGCTTTATTGGTCATCGCATCAGTGATACTCTGCTTCGAACGCAGATTGAGTCTGGACATATATTGCTTCTGCGCCGCTGGGATCGGCTGGATGGACTGGTTATTACCGAGCCTCGTGAGAGCCAGGAAGGAGCCTATCTTTTCATTGGCTATATTGATGGCACGACCGAATCGATTAGCCTGATTGCCTACACATTACGTCAGAAATTGACCTCCTCTGGTCAGCACTATGTGCGTGCTAACGTACCTGATCTGATCATGGTTCGTGACGCTTTTAGCGGTGCAGAGTATGAGTGGAAGGGAAGCACTTTCACGACGTATGAGCGTGGCCTGGTTTAAAGGGCCATCGCTCATTGTGCACATCTATCTTGGAGGATCACCTGCGAATAGTTTCGTAAATGAGCTCCATATTCTGGAACTCATGGAAGCGCAAAAGCCAGCAGCCATAGTTCATTCCACCCCCGACCGCAGGCAATGCGATCCAACTTCCCTCAGTGAGTTTTTTCTGACCAATAAGTTCTATAAAAGCTGTGGCTATACTGGCGTTGGAGAGATTGCCATAGTGACGGAAGTTATCGACCAGCTTTTCCATAGTTGATTCGGGCCAACCATAGTCATGGATCAGCAGTTCGCCCATGCGACGAGTGATGCGTGAATTGGCCTGATGGGGAATAATATAGGAGAGATCGTCGCGGTTTAGATTGGCATGGCGGCAGACTACATCGAGGGATTCGGCCATTGCCCGTGGCGCTTCGCGAAAAACCTCTCGTCCATTCATTTTCGTGTAACCAACGAGATATTGAGCTAGAATTTTATTGAGTTCCGATCCTTTCCCCTGCTGAAAAAGCTGGCGCATACGCAGATCGATCTCAGCCATCTCTACCACATCTTTCCGTAGAGGGGTTTGATAGTAAAGAGAGGGTCCCTGCCTGGCGTCGGCTCCGTTGATCACATAAGTCATCTCGTCGCTTTTTTCAAGCACATACGCTGCGGCTCCCTCACCAAAGAGCGAACTGGTCTTCCAATCCAGCACATTCATAATATTGGGCAGAAGACCCTCGGAAGTTACCATGAGCACCAATCTGGCTGTACTGGCTGACAGGACCTCCGCACACGTCTGAAATGCTTCTGTCTGACAGGCACAGGCTCCCTTTAGCATAGTGGCGCGAATAGGTCCGAGTCCCAGGCGAGTTGCTACTTGAGCTGCGATCGTTGGAAACGCATCGTTGTCTGAAGAAGAGGCACCGATGATCGTATCAATGTCGGAAATATCTCGTCCAGAGCTTGCCAGAGCTCGTTGAGCGGCAACAACTGCCATATCGACTAGCGTTTCATCTTCCTGAGTTTCTCCATCGATCAGACCGGGGGCATCCGCGCCTACCATCGTGCGACAGAGGGCCAGCGTACTGGCGCGTACATGACGCGTAGTAAGCCCTGTAACGCGCTCCAGATCGGCTCCACTGCGTGGATCGCCCAATCTGGTAGAGATATAGGCAAAAAACTCATTTGTGATTGTCCCTGCCGGGACATAGTTGCCTAGACCAGCCAGGCGCACTCCGGCCCTGGTATAGATCTCAGGAATAATAAAGGTATAAGCGGGCCATTCTTGCCGATCCGAGATATGTGACATCAAAAAAGGACCTCCTTATTGAATGAGGATGGTTACTATGCCGTCTGTAGTATAGCACAGTTTCACTCCCAAAAAAGGGAAGGCGAGAAAGGCCCTGGTTGTGCCAGAGTCTCTCCCGCCTCCCTTTTTTCGCTATTTTACCAGCGATCCCAGTTGCTATTTCGGTCGCGACGTTCGCGACCACCATTGCCGCCGCGGCTACCACCGCCACCGCCACCGCCACCGCCACCGCCGCTGTTGCCACCACGAGGGCTACTACCGCTACTGTAGCTGCTACGAGAGGGACGAGAAGCACGCTGTTCCTGGAAACAATTACTACAATAGACTGGACGATCTTCACGTGGGATAAACGGAACCGTTGTGGGTTGGCCACAAGTAGCGCAGATAGCATCATACTGTTCTCCGCTACCGCTACGTGGGCGCTGATTAGTGGGTGAGCCGTTCCTGCGAGCTTTACGACAATCGGGGCAACGGCTAGGAGCGTTAGTCAGACCTTTACTTGCAAAAAATTCTTGTTCTCCGGCTGTAAATGTGAATTCTTGTCCACAATCGCGACAGGTAAGGATACGGTCCTGGTATCCCTCATAGGACATCATGGGTTGTAATTCCCCTTCTCTTGCTCTTCGCTTCGCCCGATATGACAATGGTGCAGAACTGGGTAATCAGGCGCTATCCTGAAATATTCTAAAAATCCCACATGGTAGATTCCGAATAATGGTCAAAAACACTTGAACATGCAGGCAGGTGTCTCCTGATACCGATGGCGAAGCGAAACCGGGTCTCGGATACTACTTACCTTGTTCAAAACCATACATTTATTGTAACATACGACTTCGAAAAAGGAAATGTCCTGACGGACAGTCACAGGGTTTTGGCCTGCCTGGCAGGCCACCCCCTTACACGTATAGGTTTCTTGCCGATCTGCTGCATCGGCCTGAAAGGCCACTCCACCCCTCTTTAAGAAAGAGCGACTGGTGTGTGCTGTGACGCAAATGCGCCTCAGCACACACCATT
>DAOTTL010000690.1:0-18051 GCA_034438135.1 Ktedonobacteraceae bacterium
AAACTCCTTTTAGCGTGTGTACGACGCAACGTCGCCAAGAACCTCATCGATCTGCTGGAGAAGATCCTGAGAGAGTTCCATATCGCCCGCTTTGATATTCTCAGCAACCTGATCAGGATGAGAAGCCCCAATAATGGCCGAACTGACATTCGACTGGCGTAGAATCCAGGCCAGTGCCAGCTGCGACAAAGTAGAGCCATTCTGATGAGCCAGTTCTTGCAGATTTTGAACAGCCGTCAGCGTTTCATCGCTCATCATACTGGTCCCTTTCATAAATCCATTTATCTGGTCATTTGCAGCACGTGTCCCCTGCTGTGGCTGCTGACCAGGCTTATATTTCCCGGTGAGCACCCCCTGAGCCAGAGGCGAGAAGACCACCTGACCAATGCCCTCACGCTCACACAGTGGAATGATCTCGGGTTCAATATAGCGAGTCAACATATTGTAAAGGGGCTGGTTCGAGACGATCCTATCCAGGTTTAGTTCACGAGCAGTATGAACCGCATCGCTAATCTGGGAGGCAGACCACTCCGAAACACCCGTATAGAGCACCTTGCCTTGCGTTACAAGATCATCAAGAGCACGCAATACCTCTTCCACAGGTGTCTCCGCATCATAGCGATGGCATTGATACAGGTCAATATAGTCAGTATTTAAACGTCGCAAGCTGACGTGGCACTGCTCCATGATATGTTTGCGAGATAAACCACGATCATTGGGTCCATCACCCATCGGAAAATAGACCTTGGTTGCCAGCACAAACGACTCACGGGGGAAAGAACTCAACGCGTGGCCGACAACTTTTTCAGCTTCACCACGATTGTAGACATTCGCTGTATCGAAAAAGTTTACCCCGGCTTCATAGGCTTGATGAATACAGGTAGTAGCTAATTCTTTTTCGACGGCATTGCCATATGTCAACCAGCTACCCAGCCCAATCGTGCTCACGCGCACGCCAGCTCGTCCCAGATGTCGATATTGCATAGTTGCTCCTCTCATTAAAGCAAAGCGTATCTCCTCAGACCTCACTTTGTCCAACTCTATAATACCTCTGAGGAGAGGTCACGATACGAAACATACGTTAAGAGCCGCATATTCGATAGACAACTTATCAGAACTAAGCATAGTTCATGAATGTTACCCTGGTCAAATCCAGTAGGACTACATCTCAATTCAAAAAAAAGAGGCTCGGAGGTAGCGCGGTCGCGCTGCCTCCGAGCCTCTCAAAAAGGTGACACCGGTGCTTGATACGCCGACCACCTCCTTCGAAGTGGTCGATGGCGCGACGGGACTCAAATACCTCGCCATCAAGCACCTTGTGCCTGGAACGAGGCATCTGGAACCTGGAATATGGATCTTATGAGCGGGTACGTTCCTCTCAACTCGCAGGGCTATTTCATTCTCCAAAAGCCAGAGGCTTTTGGCCCCACCCCTGAGTGTTATGAGTCATCCCGAGTAACTACTCAGGTGCCCTGCTGAAACAGCCCCACCCCACAGAGGAAAAGGCATGTCGAGCAAACGGGCGGCGTACCCGCCCGTTTGCTCGACATGCCTTTTTTATTCGCCGCCGCAGGCGGCAAGCAGAGGGCACCTGAGTAGTTACCATCCCGAACTTTTCTGCGGCTTGCAAAGCCGCCCCTCCCCCGAGAAAAGGGAGAAAGGGCTGAGTTTGGCAGCAGCTTTGCCGCTGCCAAACTCAGCCCTTTCTCCCTGAAAAGCTGGCGGCTGCGCCGCCAGCAAGAGCGTTTGCTCATTTTGCCAAAATGAGGGATGACTCATGTTTTTGAACTGGGGAGGGGTTCCTCACGAGAATAAAATAGCCCTGTTCAACTCGGGCGTTCCTGGATAGCTGCTAGCTGATGCGTTAGAGTGAGCGTAGCTGGATACAATTGTCGGTACACTCCATAGAGTTCATCATAGATCGATCTGGTTGCGAGATCCGGCTGCGTCTGCTCAAGAATAGGATTCCACAGAGCATCGCGTGACGTAAGGTTGGCCGCCAGAGCCGCGAGAAAGGCATCTCCATAGCAGGCACCAATCGTTTTTTCGGGAATATCCTGGGATAGGCCGGTCACGTCCGAGACAATACGGGTCCAGAGACCCCCTTTAGTCCCTCCGCCGACCGCGACCAGACGTTTTATGTCTGCTCCCGCCTCTTGCATAACCTCTAACGTATGACGTATGCCGTACGCGGTCGCTTCCAGCAGCGCTCGGTAGATATGACCGCGTTCGTGACGGAGCGTCAGACCACATATAATGCCACGTGCCTGTGGATCAAAGAGTGGTGTGCGCTCGCCAGCAAAGTAGGGCAGCACCACCAGACCCTCGGCTCCCGGCATCACATTGCGAGCCTCCTCTACCAGTGTCTCGTAGGGAATATCGCCCGCGATCTTCCGCAACCAGGCGGTCAACGCACCTGAGGTCGCCATACCCGCTGCCAACGTATGGGTTCCGGCAAATACCCCGGCAGTACTCCAGAGTGACGGATGAATCAGGGCCTCACGCTGCACTTCGACCAGAAACATCGTCGTGCCATACATGAGCATCAGGTCGCCAGGTTCACTTACCCCAACGCTCAGGGCCTCAACCCAGGCATCGATGGTGCCAGCCGCGACTGGAATGCCAGCGGACAAGCCGGTCGCGGCTGCCGCGGACTCAGTGACGTAGCCCGCAATTTCCGACGGCCAGAGGAGACGAGGCAGGGTCAGGCCAGGGGCAATCTCCGCCGCCCAGTCCTCAATCCAGCCATTCTCGTGAATGTCATAAAGTGGATCGCACTGACTGGCCGAATGATGATCCAGCACATACTCGCCTGTGAGCCGCTCGACGACGAAAGAACTGGCCATCAAGAGCTGACGGGTCTGTTGCCAGACCTCCGGCTCATGGCGCTGCAACCAGAGCAGTTTGGGTCCTATCGATTGCGTTGTGAGCGGCGAGCCACCACGTGCAAGAATCTGCTCAGCCCCATACTGGCGGGTCAGTGCTGCAATCTCTTCCGTAGCGCGTGTATCTATACCATAGAGAATAGCGGGTCGTAGAGGAGCGCCGGACGCGTCTGCGGCCAGAAAACAGGGTCCAATCCCACTGACGCAGAGCGCCGCCACAGGCTGATCAGCCTGCGGCATAAGTTCCTGGCAGAGCGTCAGAAAGTCCTGCCACCAGATCTCTTCCGCATCATGTTCGGCCCAGCCGGGACGCGGCAGAGAGAGTGCATGATTGCGTTCGCTGCTTGCGCGGATCTCGCCTGTAGATGTGACCAGCACGCCCTTAGAACTGGAGGTTCCGATATCGATGCCCAGCACAAGCTCGCTCATGCCGCACCTCCAAAACCATCGTAGTCTATGTCAAGTAACTGCGTAATCACGCGCAGCTCCTCTACATAATTGCCAGGAATGGCGTGAATATGATTTGAGCCATAGCGACCAAGAAACTCCTCGTACGAGGCGTCAAAACGTGCAAAGGCATGTGGCCAGCTATAATCGCTTTGATGCATCAACTGTTCGTTCAGTTCGTCGTCAAACTGCTCAAAGGTACCCTTTAACACATGCATACGGTAGCGCCCCTTCAGTCGCGTGAGCCGTGCAAAGGTAAAATCACCGGGCGCGGCAAGGTGGTGAATGGAAGCACCGCCAGCTTTAAAGTAGAAGCCTTCAGGGTAGAGATGAACGTGCCGCATATTCTCCGCCGGATCATCACTGCGAGCCGCGAACCAGGTCGCATGCTGTCCCGAATTACATAGATCCCAGATATTCTGTGCGCTGTGATAATGACGCACATCTGCGAACAGCACAGGCGTATGCGACAGCCCCTTGAGCAACTGCATGGTCAGGGCGGCGTCCATATCTGCCTCGGTCGCACAGACATGCGTGGCCTTTGGACCATCCCAATCGTAGGGATCGTTGAGAAAGGCTTCGGTTACATCCATCGTGGCAAAATGGGTCGTAAGTTCTGGCTGACCCTTGATGCCGGAAAAATCCAGATGCCACTCATCAATCAGCTCGCGCATAACATAGTAAGAAGCAATCTGCCGTTCGAGTAGTTCAGGCGTGAGCTGTTTGCCATCGTAATGCACGCCAGCCGCATGCTTTTCGAGCCACGCTCGGGCCTCACGCACACGCGTCTTCTCCACCATTTCAGAGCGACGCACAAGTTCCCATTGATCGATCTCCTCCACATCTACGCCGAACTTTTCCATCCACTGTTCGGTAGATGAGACCGCTGTATACATGCCCATCGGGCGACCACCGATGCGACCAAACGTGCTGCCAGAGAGCGCGTGCACAGAGGCTGCGGCTCGTACATACCTCTCTATACTGGCGAGCACAGCGGGATCGGCGATATCGCCCCAGGCGCGACCGTAGGTGCGGCCTATCTGATCCAGACCTCCAGCCGCCGCCAGCATGCCAACCATACCGGGATACCTGGGATTGAGCGTTGAGAAAAGCAGCATGGCTCCAGGTGTGCTGTGCGCGGCCAGCATAGTAAAATGGGGAAAAGCCCAGACCGGAATGTTGAAAATCGTCAGATCGGGACGGGCATCAGCTACGTACCTGGCCTCCTGGGTTGCCAGTTCATTGGTCCAGATCACTTCTCGCCCCTTGATAACCTCATGTCCATGATCAGTCAGGGTCACACTAATCTTCTGCTCGATATCCGCCAGAAAACCTGTCAGATCGTTATGCACAAAATCTCGACCATCAGAAAAAGTCAGTAATCCAATACGGGCCATCACTATTTCTCCTTCGTTTATTACAACACTGTAGCCTCTCGCTCCACCAACCCCTCCCTTCTCACTGTGACACCCTAAAAAGAGATAAAAAGCTCCTCCAGTCTGACAATATGTCACGTCAGACTTGTTTTTTTTATTTCTGTAATCGTTGCTGCACAGAGCCGCGTTTAATTAGCTTCGTAGGAATGGTCCACTTAATCTGCGAAAGCGTCGTTTCCTGTTCAGGAAGATCGATCAGACCAAGCAAGCGTTCGGCAGCGACATGGCCCATGACTTTGCCGGAAACCTGGACAGAGGTTAAGGGGGGTTGAAGCACCTGGGCTTCCTCTATATCGTCAAAGCCAATGATAGAAATATCGCCGGGAATGGAAGCTCCACGCATCGCCGCTGCTCGATATGCACCAATGGCGGTTTTATCACTCACCGCGAAGACAGCCGTTGGTGGATCGGGAAGATCGAGCAGCAGATGCATCTCACCAAAACCCTTCTCCTCCCCATGAGAGACGCGCGGTGGGACCAGTTGAGGGTCGGGACCCAGACCCGCCCGTTGCATTGCCAGCATATACCCGGCCTGACGCTCTCCCAGGGTCCAATATTTCGAGGGACCACGAATAAAACCGATGCGCTCGTGCCCCATTTCAAGCAAATACTGAGTGGCCGCGTAAGCTCCAGCGAAGTTATCCGGCACAATCGCGGGTAGCTCCATATTGGGAATAAAGTGATCAACCATGACTACTGGTAAGCTGCTCTCCACCGCAGCCTGCACCCACTGTGGACTGAGATCGCCCCCACCCAAAATAATCAGTCCAGCGGTGGAGCTATGCTCCCAATGGCTGACAGGAAGCACATCCACAGGAGAAACAAATTCAAAGACCACGCGATAGTTCTCGCGGCGAGCCACTTCATCGATGCCAATCAGAATCGCCTTATTAAAAGGATCTGACGTAGGAGCTACAGGTAAGCGCTCAATCATAATATTGATGGTCTGCTGATTGAAAGAGGGGCGTCGTACTGGCGGTTCGTATCCCAGCAGACGCGCGGCATC
Organism: Ktedonobacteraceae bacterium; assembly: GCA_034438135.1. GTDB lineage: Bacteria > Chloroflexota > Ktedonobacteria > Ktedonobacterales > Ktedonobacteraceae > Paraktedonobacter. The sequence goes on from DAOTTL010000690.1 coordinate 5,775, forward strand.
AAGCACACGCTGACGAGTTGCCAGAGCGATGCCTTTTTTCTCATTCAAGACGAGCGAGACGGTGCCAACCGATACGCCAGCCTGTCCAGCGATATCGCGCAATGTGACCATGCGCTGCACTGTCACTGGCTCTGTTTGTTTCTGCGATTCCAAAAGTGTTTCCCTGATCTTCATAGTCGTTCTACAATGTTTTCCCCTAGAGTGTACCTTGAAAGAGCACAAACGTAAACACCCCATTTGCTCGTCATACTAAAAGCTTATTTTTTTCGTCTACATCTATCTGTTTTTGCTCTGGCAGAGATGCGATGGTTCGTTGAGTAACGGCTGCCAGGCAAACGCCCAGAGGAGCACTAAGCAACGGTAGCAGCGTCGCATTCAACACCCCCACAAGCGTGCCCACTGCCAGAAAAAGTGCCAGGGTCCCGAGTACTTTTCCCAGTTGCAACCGGGTTATGGCCAGCGAAACGCGCCACAAAGTTCGGCCCCGTACAGAATGGGAAGAGAGCAGAGCAAAAGCGGTCAGACAGACAAGGAAGACCAGTGTCATCACACACCCATCGATAAACAGTGGCAGATAGAGCCAGGTCATGTGTGGATAGGAGCTAAGGACAGACCAGGTTCCCCCAAAGAGAGTGAGACCTCCCGCAAGCACTGCGCCCAGAGCGGTTGCTGGTTTCCAGTAGCGCACAAATACCCGCAGAAAATCGCGCCAGGTCGCCACCTCGCCACGTGCGAATGTCGTGCCAAGCGCATTCGTCGCGGCCCAGGCAGGACCAAGCAGCGGTACCGTCACCCAGAGAGCCAGCAAAGGTGAACCAATCAGCCAGAAAATTACCAGTGGACTGGCCGCCAGACACAGCATCAGATCCATAAAGAGGAGCAGGGACAGGTGATCCCATAGAAACAGGAGAGCACGCAGAGGTAAGGGGGCATCGGGTGCATAAAGCGTTTCCACAATCCGCATATTCATTGTGCTATCCTTTCAAGCCTGTCGAAGCAATGCTTTCAGTGATTGAACGCTGAGCAAAAATGAAGAGCAACAGAATTGGCACCAGCACCATGGAAATAGAGGCGAAGATGACCGTAGGGGGAGCACCACCGCTGTAGGCCCCCTGAAGCGACACCAGCCCTACTGGCAGAGTCATTTTGCTGGGCGTTGACAAAAACAGATTCGGCCAGTAGAAATCATTCCAGGTTGCTTGAAAGATGTAGATGGCCAGTGAAGCCAGGGCAGGTCTGGCCAGCGGAAGAATAACTTGCAGCATGATACGAAAGTAGCTTGCCCCTTCCAGACGTGCCGCATCCTCAAGTTCTCTGGGAAGAGTCAGGAAAAACTGGCGCAGCAAAAAAATGCCCAGGACATTGATCAGCGCGGGCAGATAGACCGCCTCGTGTGTGTCAAGCAGTCCCAGCAAACGAATCAGCACAAAGGTTGGAATGGCCGTCACCTGAGTTGGTACCATCAGGGCCGAAAGGAAGAGCACAAAAATGAAGGCACGCCCGGGAAAGTTGAGGCGAGCCAGCGCATACGCGGCCAATGTGCTGGTAGCCACGCCTCCCACCGTCACAATCAGCGTTATTTTCAGGCTATTCAGGGCGAGCAGGCCAAAGGGAATCAGTGCAAAGACCTGTTGATAGTTGCTCAACGTAAAAGGAACCGGCAACCATTTAGGTGGCAGAGTGAGTGCGCTATTCTGAGGAATCAGCGAGTTGACCAGTATCCAAAAAAATGGGGCCAGCATCAATAGGCCAAGCAAGATAAGAAAACAATTCAAGGCCCAGCCACCAAGCCGGGGAACGATCCTGGAACGCCTGTGATACTGCACTTGCAATTGAGCCATGCCGCTCACCTCGTCTTTCTAATCGTAATGGACCCAGTAGCGACTGATACCAAGCTGAAACACAGTTAAAAGCATAATGACGAAAAAAACCACCAGTGCCAGAGTAGAGGCGTAACCCATCTGGAAGGACTGGAAGCCTGTCTGGTAGATGTAGAGCACAATACTCAGCGTTGAAATGCCGGGACCACCACTGGTCATAATGAACATGGGATCGAAAATCTGGAAGGCTCCAACAATCGTAATCACGCTGGCAAAAAGGAGCGTTGGAGACATCATGGGAATAGTAATATTCCAGAAACGCTGCCACGCATTTGCACCGTCCAGGCGTGCCGCCTCATGAAAGTGAGGGGGTATGCTGTTCAGTCCGGCCAGGAGGATGATAAATGTGAAGCCCAACGTGCGCCAGAGATCAACAAAAATGAGCGCTGGTAAGGCCGTCGAAGAGTTTACCAGCCAGTTAGGAGTCGGGAGACCTAACCTGCCCAGGTAATAGTTGACAATCCCAAAGTTGGGATCAAGCAGGTAGAGCCACATCAGCGCCACAGCCGCCCAGGACATAATCAAGGGAAAGAAGTAGACTGTGCGCAAAAAGTATTGGAGCACCCTGGATATGGCCCGGTTGACCGCCAGGGCGAGCAACATCCCGAAAGTCAGATGCAGAACCAGGGACCAGAAGGTAAAGATCGCTGTGTTCTCCAGCGCGGTACGCGCCGATACATCCGTCAGGAGTTTCGCGTAATTCGCCAGACCGACAAACTGCGGGGCTGTAAACATGTCCCAGCTAAAAAGACTTAACGCGAACGCCCCAAGAAATGGTCCCGCGATAAAGACCAGGAAGAGAAGCAGAGCCGGAGTCAGGAAGAGGTATGCGGTGATAATCTCCTGACGTTGTTGGCCTGTTCTCTTGCGTCGTTTCTGCTGACCTGCCTGGACTGGCCGATTGATACGCGCGACCAGTTCAGCACTTCCTTTAATAGCCAGCGCATCAGCACTATTCTCTGTAATTTGCCTGTTCATATCATTTGCCAGGAGACAAAACGCTGCGGGTAAGCATGGCGCTCTGTCTCCCTCTGCCCCCTCTCATCGGTCAATTGCCAAAACTGGAGCAAGTCGTGTTCGCAGACGTTTTCTTACGAAAGGGATGCCTGGATTTGCTGATTAAGCTGCGTCACACCTTGAGATACACTGACATTGCCAGCCAGAATTTGCGTCAGGCTATTGACAATCGCCAGCTCCATAATGTTCTCTTTATCAGGTGCTGGCAGGGGCGATCCATAAGAGAGCGCGGAGTAGAGCTTATCCGATCCCACGGGAGCATTAGACAGAAACGCGTCGCTGGTCGCAACAGAGCGCCTTGGTGGTACAATCGTTCCCCCCTGTTCAGCGAAATACTGACTGGCTTCTTTTGAGGTAATAAATTTCACAAAAGCCCAGGCAGCCTCTTTATTGGGCGAAGCCTGCATAATAGGATAGGCGTTAAAGCCGATGGGCGATCCCTGTTGCGTCTTCTTCGGCCACGCGACAATTTTGACTTTATTAGTAAAGCCCAGTTGGCGAATGTTCACAATGGGCCAGCGCCCTCCTCCAAACATCGCCAGTTTGCCCTGAGCCATCGCGCCAAAAGGATCGTAGGTGCCACCTGGTAAGGGGCTGATTTTCTGCGCGACCAGATCGCGCATAAACTGAATTGACTCCATCGCGGCACTTGAGGTGATCATCGATTGGGTCCAGCCGCTGTTCAATGGACTTGCTCCGTTGGTTAAGAGCCAGGGCATAATACCGGCGAAATAGGCGGCGGGTACCTGTACACCATAGACGCCTGGACTGGTCAACTTTTTCGCATTGGCCATAAAATCATCCCATGTCCAGGTGTCATCAGGCTCGTCAAGGCCCGCTTTTTGATACAGGTCGGTGCTGTACCACATACACATAGGATTGAATTCGCCGGGGAGATAGTAAGTTTTGCCGTCAGTAGAACTGAGCTTGGCCCACTCTTTCAAATGAGGATCAATATCACTAAAGAAGTCAGCTAACTCATCCTGATCGCGTGCAATATAGGCATCGATTGGCTCAACCAGACCACGACTGGCGAACAACCGCTGACCCTCGGTCGCCACTTGAATGAGATCGGGGATCTTTCCTCCGGCGATTTGAGTCGAAATAGAGTTGAAGAAAGTGGCCCAGTTGTTTGAATTGTTTGGTTGCGCAATCAACTTTACATCTGGATATTGCTTCTGAAACAATGCAAAAAGTGCCTGCCAGGATTTCTGCTGAGCGGCGGTACCTAGATAGGCGAGTGTTATCGTACCCGAAACTTTGGTACCTTTGGGCGCAATCGTGTTTGAAGTTGATGCCTGGGTGCCGCCACACGCTGCCAGAAGACCACCGCTCGCGACGGTCAGGCCAGCAGTGTATCCCACACCTTTCAGGAAGTGACGACGGCCAAAGCGCGAAGTCTGGTCAAGATAAGAGGGTAGCTTTGTGTCCATAGGTCTTGTCCCCTTTGAAATAGTAATCCTGGTATTTGCTCTTCTACGAGTTCGTTTGACAACACAAGGAATATACCACGTGTTTTTTTAAAAGTCAATATAGTTTTGTTAAATATTTTGTGTTATTTAACAAAACTATATGTTTCACCCTTGACTTCCAGATATTTATAGGGTACGCTGATTTGAAATGAGGGATTCAAAGCCGAACCAGAGAGTGTAAAGCCTCTGGCTGATTTCTTCTGGCTGCTTCATTTTTACAAATATCATATATTGTTTTATTAAACATTTCTCGACAGTTGGATATTTTAGCGAGAGATGTATTTCATTCAGGAGCTGAGGAGCGTGCAATGGCAGAGACTCTTTTTAAACAACCAGGTATTTCAGAGGAGTCACAGGGGACTGAATACAAAGGGAAGGAGTTACGTCATGTTGCGATGCCTTTAGGTGGAATTGGTGCCGGACAAATCGCCCTGTGCGGAGATGGTGGGCTGAGGCAGTGGCAGATGGTCAATCAGATCAACCATCTTGGTTTTGTGCCTGATAGCTTTTTTGCGGTGCGCATTGCCTCGGTTGAGCCGCCGCTCAATGTGATCCGTATACTCCAATCGCGTGAGATTCTGACCCGTGAAGACCGTTCTACTCCTTTGATCAACGACGATGTCATTCCAGCGGAACAACTGGCGTTGGTGCAGGCCCATCCTGGCGTTGAGCGCACACGTTTCACGGGAGAGTATCCCTTTGCCCGTGTCTCCTATGAAGACGCACAGCTTCCTGTAGATATCCAGCTGGAGGCCTATTCTCCCTTTGTCCCACTCGATGCCCATGCCAGCGGACTACCTGCCATTATTTTTACCTTCACCATCAAAAACAACTGGTCGCACCCGATACAGGGTGGCCTGGGCGCAAGTTTACAGAACGCGGTTGGTTGGGATGGTATAACGCCGATCAAGGGAAATCGCTGTCCTCTTTATGGAGGGAATGTGAATCGTCTGCGCGAAAGCAAGGGTACGACGATGCTCTTGATGGAAAATCCAACGCTGCCAGACGATCATCCAGGCATGGGCCAGATGGCCTTAACCAGTCTGGTGCCGGGTACGCGTGCGTACGAGTGCTGGACAGAGCCAGAGCACTTTATACGCTTCATAGAGGGTGCCAGTCTGGATCATCACCTGCAAGGAGTTAGCACCAACAAACAACGCGGCTACAGAAATGGTCCCCGCGTGGCAAACGGCACAAGCGGCCCTGGCGAAACCTGGAATGGTGGTCTGCTCGCGCCTTTCTGGCTCGAAGCAGGAGAGACAACAACCGTTACCTTTGTGATGAGCTGGTACTTCCCGAACCGTTATGTCAATTTCGACCAGTTTGGGCCGCGCTGTGATTATGGCAGGAGTCGTTTCTGGTTGGGCAACGCCTATGCAACGCGTTTTGCTGGAGCAAGCGAGGTCACAAACTATGTGCTGGAGCATCGGCAGTGGCTTGAGGATGCCTCGCGCAAGTGGTCAGAGAACATCTATGCCAGCTCGTTACCTGAGTGGCTTAATGAGACGCTGGCAGCGCAGGGAGCTATTGTGCGTAGTCCCACCTGTTTCTGGACCGAAGATGGTAGATTCTACGGCTTTGAGGGTTCGCTGGGTGCTTCTACTGCGATGTGGAATGCCGATTTCGGAGGCTCCTGTCCCCTAAATTGCACCCATGTCTGGAACTATGAGATGGCGCTTTCACGTCTGTTTCCCACGCTGGAGCAGAGTATGCGTGAGACTGATCTCAAGCATACTCAGGCTCCCGAGGGCTATATTCCTCATCGGACTATTCTGCCTCTTTACTTGCCTCAATTATGGAATGTACCCGTGAATGGACCATCCAATCCGGCCCTGGATGGGATGCTCGGCACTATCTTAAAGGTCTATCGCGAGGTTCGCCAGGGCGCGGATCAGACCTGGTTCGATACCTGCTGGCCACACGTCGAACGCCTGCTACGCTATATTATCGCGAAATGGGATGCGAACGAAGACGGCATCCTGGAGGGTGAGCAGCCAAACACCTACGATATTGCCTTCTACGGCCCCAATATGTATATCGGCGCACTATGGCTGGCAGCACTGCGTGCGGCTGAAGAAATGGCGCATCTTCAGAGCGATGAGTCACAGGCGGCGCTCTATCGCAAACTCTTCGAGGATGGTAGCCGCAAATATGATAAGCTTTTATGGAACGGCGAATACTATATCCAGATCATCGATGCAAACGCTCCTCTGGAGAATCAGTTTGGTGAGGGCTGCCTGGCTGACCAGATGTTTGGCCAGTGGTGGGCACATGTACTGGATCTGGGCCATATTCTGCCCGCCGAGCATGTGAAAAAGACGCTCCAATCCATTGTGTCCTACAATTTCCGTGCAACATTCCAGAACTTTACCCATGACTATCGAGTTTTCGCCGACCAGGACGATGCAGGTTTGCTGGTTTGCACCTGGCCCCATGGGGGAAGACCCGAGGTTCCTGTACGCTACTGCGATGAGGTCTGGACGGGCATCGAGTATCAGGTGGGTGCTCATTGTATTATGGAAGGTATGCTAGATGAGGGACTGAAGGTTCTGAAGGCCTTACGCGCTCGCTATAATGGAGCCAGACGCAATCCCTACAACGAAATTGAATGTGGCGATCACTATGTGCGTGCCATGGCTGGCTGGTCGGTCCTGGAAGCGCTAAGCGGCTTACGCTACAATGCCCAGGAGGACTCGCTGATCTTCGCTCCTGTGGGAGATGACGATGAGTTTCGTGTCCCCTTTATCACGAGGGACGGTTGGGGCGTCATGCGCAAACAACAAGGAGAGAATGGCTGGCTAGTAGAGTTAACCTGCTCATTTGGAGCAATTCATGTGCAACAATTGACTCTGGCGCTCGACGCGGATCAGGTGCAGGTCAGCAATGGAGAGATTACGCTCACTTGCGATATTCAGCGAGAGGATCGGTCATGCACGGTACGCTTCGAACATCCACTGCTTATCAGAACTGGAAAGATGCTGACAATTACCTCAAAGCGTTGATTGCTTTTGCCTTATGCCCCCTTCACCTCCTGGCGTCAAAAGCAAGTTCACCGCTCTTTTTTGAAAGGGGAGAATGTGGCAAATACAGATAATTTCAATGGTCTGGGCATGGGTCTGGGCAATCTAGCTCGTCTCTCGCAAGCCAGAACACGCTCTATTAGCGCGGAAAATCTCACCGGCGAAAAAGGCGGAGGTGGCAGGGCAACCGAGGGAACAGGTGCCAATAGCGCACGCGATCTGGGACAGGGCTGGAAAATTTCCCCCTCACTGATCATTCCAGCGCAGAGTACAGTGACGCTGGCCGATATCCAGGGATCAGGTGCCATGCAGCATCTATGGATGACGACCTACCCGACACACTGGCGCAGGCTTATATTACGTGCCTATTGGGATGAAGAGGAGTATCCTTCCATTGAAACGCCCTATGGCGACTTCTTCGCCAACGGCTGGTGCGAACGAGCTAACATTAACTCATTGCCTATCGCCGTCAATCCTGCCGGAGGCATGAATTCTTACTGGGAAATGCCTTTCAGACAGCATGCACGCTGGACCATAGAAAATATTGGCGTCGAGGATGTTACGCTCTACTACCAGTTTGATTATACCTTGACCGAGGTGCCTGAAGATGTTGGCTATTTTCACGCTCAATGGAACCGCAGCAATCCCCTGGCCTATAAAGAGGTTCACACGTTGCTCGCTAACATACGAGGACAGGGACAATATGTCGGTACCTATCTCGCGTGGCAGGTGAACAGCAATGGCTGGTGGGGCGAGGGTGAGATCAAGTTTTATCTGGATGGAGATAATGCGTTTCCAACCATCTGCGGCACTGGCACCGAAGATTACTTTGGCGGTGCCTGGAATTTTGAGCAACCGCCAGGACAGTATCAGCCTTTCTCAACACCCTTTCTCGGTCTGCCTCAGGTGATCATGCCTGACGGACTCTATCGCAGCCAGCAACGCTTCGGCATGTACCGCTGGCATATTATGGACCCGATTCGCTTTACTGAGGATCTGCGCGTTACCATCCAGGGACTTGGCTGGCGCAGTGGACGCCGTTATCTGCCACTCCAGGACGATATCGCCTCTACCTCCTTCTGGTATCAGACGGAGCCACATGTCCCTCATCCACCTCTACCCCACGCAGATGCTTTAGAGGTCGTAACAGGCGATGCCGCGGCTGTTTGACCAGGCGGACGACACATGCTTTTGCTTTCTTGTCTTGCGCTATTGCAATTGCTGATTGATCTCATCGATTTTATTATCGATCTGTCTTAGCATGGCCTCTTCCCGTAGAAGGTGCTGGTCATTCTTGAATTTGACCAGCACCTCGGTATCGAGAATGCTTGCCTGGCGCAGGAGTTTTACCTTTTCGTTTTGTAAAGCTCGCAATGCTTTCTGCTCTTCAAGTTCCTCTGCTAAACGCTGGCGTTGCCAGGTTGTCAACTTCGTGGAGATGGGAAGCGTTGGTGAGGATGACGCCCCCTCGCCTGGAGTGTCCTTGCTGCCACCTGCATAGTAGCAGAGAGAAAAATTATCGTTCAGATTGAGGATCTTATTGACAAATGGGTGCTGCCTATCCGATGTGCGCGAAGGAACGTGGTCAAAGAGGTAGGCTAACACATCAAGGATACGAGCGTAGCCATCTTTCTTACCGGACGCTTTTCCTTCGAGGGCCTCCATAAGACAGGCCGTGAAGACGCTATAGGGCGTACCAGTATAAGAAACTTCACTTTCGTTTGATGAAGCCACAACAACACGACCACTGCCCGCTTGCAAACCATTGAGCAGGCTGGGAGGCACAGGTGATTTTTCAAACAGCGCATCAGATTCTTTGACCAGGGAGACTCCACCGGCGTGACAACAATCCAATAGTACAACCAGCTTACGCGCTTCGAGCGCTTCGATTTTTGCGGTAAATTCCTGATCGGAGAGAGCGGTGCTCGCACGCTGGTTAGGATCATAGCCATGCGGCACCAGGAAGTACTCTGAGGAATGACCAGGAGCGGAAAATTTGCCTCCATGACCAGAAAAATACACGATTACAGTGGCCTCCGGGTCGCGATTGACCTGCTCGATCAGATGGTCAAACTCGGTCAGAATACGTCTGCGATCCGCCATAGCCTCGGTAAGCAAGGTTACCTGTGCAGTGGGGTAACCAGCGCGTGCAGGGTTAATCAATAGATCATAGAGAGCAGTTGCGTCTTTTACGGTGACTGGAAGATTGCCACCTACGCCGATAAGTAACGCATAACCATGGGCAAAGGTCGAGTTCGTCACTGATTTATTCTCCTTCAACACATTGGTACCTGTTTGTGAAGAACCAAGCAATTCATCTACTACTTTTCTCACACCCTCAGCTATTTTTGAAAATACGCTGTCTTTATTGCCGGCACTACTCACGAAATCCCCTGTAGCAGGTAAAGGAGCAAGGTCGCCAAAGGGAGCCTCCTGCCAGTAAACCTCACGAAGTAGAATGGGAATGACACGAAGTTCACCAGCTTGATGGCGCTTCATCAAGTCGTCCATCTCATAACTGTAAACGAACTGTGACGCCATAAAATCCGCCGTAATAAGGAGGAGGACAATCCGAGCAGATTGGAGATGTTGCAGGATCTCTCGGGCCGCCACAACTCCGGCTACGATCTGACGATCATCCCACAGGCTAACAGTATTCTTTCTTATCAAAGATCCCAAACGACCATGCAGTGCTTTAGTAAGAGGATCTAGATATTTTTCATCTGCGCGAGCATAAGATATGAAAATTTCTATTTTGTCCGCTTTATCTATCAATGTCTCTTATCCAATCTGTTCGCCTTATGCAATCGCAAAGGTCTGTATCAAGTATAGAAAAAATATGAAGTTATCAACACCTCTCACAGACACTGCCAGTATAGTACAATCCCCCTCGACTTGCAATATAGATGTTAAAAAGGCAACTGCTCATCACGTGGATTAAATGTGAACAAACTTTTCCTCAAAAGAAGCGAGGCTGGTTAACGGGGCGCATGCCCCACCACACAGACTCGCTTCTTCGTAAGAAAAGGGGATGGGGCGACTTTACAAGCCGCATAAAAGCAGCACACTAACCCCAAATTTTCCAATAGTACTACCATTCCAGCACGAAAAGAAAAAAAAAAAAAGAAATCGCGATCTTATTATTAGAGATCTTCTATCGATGAAATAAATGGATCTCTATTTTCACAAAATATTCGAAAAGAAGGCGCAGAAACTATGAATGCTTTTTTTGCACATCGCAAGTACCTTGTGACCTCTCTGATCTTCACTCTCTTTATCTTTGGAGGAAGCCTGAGTTTCGCGGCACTGCACCAGGCACATGCTCAAGCAGCATCTTCCATTGCTCACCAGATCAGTAGCGATCCCTTCACCAATAGTACATCACAGCATCAAACGCAGGTAGAGCCATCTACGTTCTCTCAGGGCTCCACCGTTGTCTCTATCTTCCAGAGTGGACGCTTTGCCACATCAGGTGGAGCTTCAGGTATTCTCTGGGCCACCTCACTTGACGCTGGCCGAACCTGGAAAGGGGGCGCGTTGCCAGGCATGACGGTCTATACTGGCGGTTCCTATGCCCGCGCCAGTAACGCGGTCGTTGTCTATGACCAGGCTCATCATATCTGGCAGGCCTCTGTGCTGGTCGCGAAGACGACTTTCGAGAACTCTTCAGGCAGTAGCGCGATAGTAGTCAGTCGTTCCTCCAATGGACTCATCTGGAGCAAGCCAATACTGGTTGCTGCGAGTGGCCCAAACGATTACTACGATAAGGACTGGATCGTCTGTGATAATCATCCCACCAGCAAGTACTATGGTCGGTGTTACGAGCAATGGGACAACGCGAATGCGGACAACCAGATCCTGATGAGCTACTCAAACAATGGAGGTCTCACCTGGTCGCAGGCGGTTAGTCCAGCCAGTCAATCCTTCCTTGCTATCGGCGGGCAGCCTGTGGTGCAACTCAATGGCCATGTCATTGTCCCCATCTATGGCTATGACAAGGCAACGGGTGCCGAGGGCATCTATTCCTATCGATCAACTGATGGAGGCGCAACCTGGACCGATCTGGAGGAGATTTCACCTTCTACGTACTCCGGTACCGCGGACCCCTTCTATCGGGGCGGATCGCTACCCTCCGCAAGAGTCGATGCCTTTGGAAAGGTCTACGTGGTCTGGGCGGGCTGCTATTTCGAGTCGGATTGTCTTGCCAATGAAAGTGGCAATACGACTGACGATATTGTCATGACAACCACGAGGGACGGACTCACCTGGACGCCTTTGCAACGTATTCCGCTCGATGCGATCGGCAGCGATGTCGAACATCTCACCGCGGGTCTGGCTGTCGATAGCGCAACGGCAGACAGCCACGCGCACCTGGCCGTGACCTACTATTATTGGGGCAATGCTGGAAGTTGCACCGCCTCGACCTGTCAGGCCTATGTGGGCATGGCAACATCCACCAACGGCGGCACAACCTGGAGTCAGCGCCAGATGCTGGCAGGACCAACTATCCCGAACTGGTGGGCAATCACTGAATCCGGCTATATGACCGGCGACTATATCACCACTGCAATCTCGGACAATCAAGCCGTGGCGGTTGTGCCAGTCGCTACAGCACCCACTGGCACGACACTTCATCAGGCCATGTATGCTGGCAGCATTCCTGTGACAGGTGGATCACATGGTTGCGATACGCTTCGCGCTTCTGGCGTGACTCCGAATGCCGTAACAGGAGATAAATCGAAAAAGGATTACCACACTGGTGCTTGATGTGAGCCATCCCTGATTTTCCCAAAATCAGGCGAAAAGGTGTTCGGCCTGCTATGCAGGCCGCCCCCTTACCAGATTTTCAGGAGAAAGGGCTGAGTTTGGAAGCAGCAAAGCTGCTTCC
>DAOTTL010000691.1:0-3350 GCA_034438135.1 Ktedonobacteraceae bacterium
TTCATTTGTTGCAAAAATGCTCCTTTCATGATAGGATGTTGCCATCTTTTTACACGAACTTTGAGAAACGAGGAGCAGCTCACGTATGATTTCGTTTGTAAAACGGGTCTTCAAATTACGCATTGTCCGTTACGGATTAGTAGGTGGTGTCGGCATTCCGCTAAATGATGTAGCGCTCTTCCTCTTCATATCCCTCTTTGGTCTGAGACTATACCCTCTGGCCTCTGCCTGCGCGTTCGAAGTGAGCAACATTGTCAATTTTATACTCAACCAATTCTTCACCTATAGCGAGCAGCGCCAGCATATTCACGGTTGGGAATGGATTCGCCGGATCGGGAAGGGACAACTCACCAGTCTCTCGGCGATGCTGGTCTCATATCTGGCCGGACTTCTACTTGTCTATGTTTTCCACGTCAATGTCTATCTGGCCAACCCGGCAGGGATTGTCATTGCCTTTGCCTATAATTTCTTTATCTCCAGTAAACTGGTCTTCCGACCCATTCAAGCTCCTACAGATCTCTCTAAGACTCCAGCCGAACCTCAAGAAGAAGCGCCTGTTGAGACCTCGGTTTAAGTGGTGCTCAGCTTGTTGAAAAAAGTACAATAGCAAGAGGGGATGTCCTCGCTGATGGATGCGTATCCCTACAAGATGCAGGATGACGGAGGGAGATCAGTTCTTCGCCAGAGAACTGAGTGCTCCATTGACATCCCCATAGACACACCTCTGTTCCTTTTGTCCATACCATTCTATAGAGTACACAAAAGGACTGGAAACCTCTGATTTGCAAATGTTTTTGTGATAGGTGGAAGGGTAGATGTTATGCTAGAAGAAGCACTTATTAGAGTAGAAGCCAGTTCAGATGAACTGCCAGCTATCGATGCTGCCATTCGTGGCTATATTCAACTTCTAAGATTCGCCGTCGATTCATCCTATGAACGGGACGAGGTAATCGCTCAACTGCGCTCATTCCAGTACAAGTATGAGCAACCGTTTATGGACTGGCGCTCCCGACAGCATTCCCTCAAGCGGCCACCAGATGAACTGACCAATCCTCCCACATTGATTTCATGGCAGGCGACGGCATTTGAACTCATGGCCTTCGGCACAGCCGTCATTGGCTACCTGCATGTACTGGAGAACACAAACACAGGCCGGGAGATCCGTGACCGGGTCGTCAAACATCTCCTGGCCTTCGAGAGACGATACACAGATAGGCAGAAACAGTACGCTCTCGCACAACAATTCCATCCATGCTCAGTAGCGACGCTCTCCCTCCATTCATAACCCCGTTGCGCTAGGATTGAAAATGGCAGAGCCAGAAACAGAGAGGGATGAGTTAGAAAGCAGCTTCGCTGCTTCCTAACTCATCCCTCTCTCTACTATTTTTTTCCTGACTCCTATGCTCGCTCAAGTGCATGAGTCACAGCACGCTTCACCATGACAGTCACCATCTGAGCGCGGTAAGCCTTAGAACCATGAATATCTTCGACAAGTTCCAGGCCGTCTGCGGCAGACGACGCAGCGTCGGCAATGGTGGCCTCATCGAGCTTCTTGCCGGTAAGGGCCGCCTCTACTGAGGGGATACGTGTGGGCTTCACCGAGGCTCCGGTCACAACAATGCTGGCAGAGGTGCAGGTGTTGTCACTGTCCATTGTCACTACCGCGGCACAGCCAGCGATGGCATAGTGTGAGGCACGGTTAGCCAGTTTGACGTAACCACTGAAAGAATACTCTGGCAGCAACGGAATACGCAGTTCCGTAATGACTTCATTGGGTTCAAGCGCGGTCGCAAAGAGGTCCTGGAAAAAATCGTCTGCTGCGATCTCGCGCTCGCCATTGGGACCACGAGCAACGATCGTTGCTTTGAGTGCCAGAACCAGTCCAGGCATATCCGCAGAGGGATCCGAGTGAGCTACACTCCCACCAATAGTGCCACGGTTGCGCACCTGCTGATCGCCAATCTCCGATGTCCCTTCAGGCAGAAGTGCAAAGCGCTGGCGCAAAAGATCTGAGTACTCGATCTGCTTGTAGGTAGTCATTGCACCGATCGCTACATAGCCGTTCTCCTCACGAATATAAGAAAGACCGGTGATGCGACCAATATCGATCAGGTGACCAGGCTGGGCCAGGCGCAATTTCATGGTAGGCAGCAGACTATGGCCTCCGGCGAGCAACTTGGCTTCGTCTCCGTACTCCTCTAACAAAGTAATGGCCTCATCGACGGTCTGTGCAACATGGTAATCAAAAGCTGCTGGAATAGACATACATTGCTCCTTATGACTAAGACTTATGACTGAGAATTCGAGGCTCTGTTATTTTATGCCGCTCTTTTCAGAGCTTCAGCTATTTCTCGTGGATGATCTTCCGCAGGTTTGCAAGATTGAAAGGTATCTCAACATACCGAACTACTCGCCACCCACAGCTCCTACAGGCTCGGCAGAATGAGAGGCTCGCATTTGTTCGGCTGCATGCTGGACCGCGGTTACAATGTTTTGATAACCAGTACAGCGACAGATATTGCCCTCAAGCCCTCTACGAATCTCAGCTTCGGTTGGATTGGGGTTGTTCTTGAGCAATTGGTAAGAAGCCATAATCATTCCAGGGGTACAAAAACCGCACTGTAAGCCATGTTTCTCCCAAAAACTTGCCTGGATGGGATGGAGATCTTCCTCTGAGGGAGCCAGTCCTTCAATAGTCGTGACGTCGCAGCCATCAGCCTGAACTGCCAGGACAGTACATGATTTGACTGACTCGCCATTGAGGAGAACAGTGCAAGCGCCACATTGAGAGGTGTCGCAACCCACGTGGGTTCCGGTCAGATCCAGTGATTCTCGTAAATAGTGGACCAGCAACAGTCGGGGTTCCACTTCTGAATGGGTTTGCTGACCATTCACGGTTACTGTAATTTCACGCTTCATCGTCATGATATTGCCTTTCAAAATGCCTCAAACCTAATCATTTTGATTCCTACATGCTGCTGGCTGTAGCTCTCTCGAATAAGCATTTCCAGCGTTGTTCCATGTAGAGCACCATGCTCACCGCGAGCAAGTGACCCCGGCGGGGTAAGAGAATCGGTGATGAATTCTGGTAAAGATGTATGTATCTCCTTTCCACAAGAGGTTTTTTCCGCCAGGGGGCTTTAGCACATCTCAAAAAAGATGGACTCAACGCCATAAAAGGTGAACGTTTACCCGTCCTGGTGCCTAACCATGCTTGTCTTGCCAAAAAGTAGGTACAAGTGAAAGCGTATCATATAAAAAGTAAGCCTGTCAACGTAGCTTGCTTCCTCTCCCAGGGTTTCGCAAAAGTCGTTTCTTTACCCGCCCACCCACCCTTTTGAGAGGCTCGG
>DAOTTL010000692.1:0-7964 GCA_034438135.1 Ktedonobacteraceae bacterium
TGTACGCGAGGCGTTAAGACAGCTTGAGTGGGAGGGATTGATTATCTTCTACCCACATCGTGGTGCGGTCGTCTCAACCTTGTCCCTGGCAGAGGTGCGAGAGATCTGCGATATTCGCATTGCTCTTGAGACGGCGGCTCTGCGTTTCGCTATGCCCCATCTCTCTGAAGAGGTGCTCAAACGTGCAGAGGCCATTCTCGACGAGGCTGATCAGGATATTACAGAGGTCGCTCAATGGGGCGAGATTAACTGGAAATTTCATGCTACTCTCTACGCTCCGGCCAATCGTCCGCGTCTCTTCGCGCTGATCCAGGCTCAGCACGCTCACATGGATCGCTACCTGCGTGTCCACTTTTCTCTCATGAACTATAAGCAACAGGCGCAACAAGAACACCGACAAATCCTCGATGCGTGTAAACGACAGGACATCAGCACCGCACTCATCGTTCTGGAGCGCCAGATCGCTGCCGTTGGGGAGATGCTCGCCGATTACTTACGGCAGGAAAGGAGCGAAAACGGTTGATGTATGCAGATGCGGTCGTCGTCGGAGCTGGGATCGTTGGAGCCTCATGTGCGTTCTTTCTCGCGCAGGGAGGACTCAAGGTTGCTCTTGTCGAGCGAGGAGGGATTGCAAGCGGCACCAGCGGATCAGGGGAAGGAAACATCCTTGTCTCGGACAAAGAACCAGGAGCGGAACTCGTACTTGCTCAACAGGGCTGCCTGCTATGGAAAACGCTGGCTTCCTTCCTCCCTGAGGACTTTGAATTTGAGGAAAAAGGTGGCGTGGTTGTCGCTGAAACTGATGTGCATCTCCATGGGCTTACAGAGCGCACCGCTGCGTTATGTGATGCTGGAGTCACCGCTCAGATGCTGACGGATGCCGAGTTGCGCGAACTTGAACCTCATCTTGCTCATGATCTCGCGGGCGCTGCTTATTTCCCGCAGGATGCCCAGGTACAGCCTATGCTGGCGTGTGCCGCGCTGGTAAAGCATGCCAGACAACACGGAACTCTTCTGCTCGATCACACGGAGGTCACCGCTGTGGAGCGCGACACGCAGGGGGCAATTCGCGTTGTTCTGACGAGTCAGGGACCGATTACAACGCCGCGTCTGATTAATGCCGCCGGTCCGTGGAGTTCACAACTGGCGGCGCTGGTGGGTCTCGATCTTCCCATTCAACCGCGCAAAGGTCATATTGTCGTCACTGAGCCGCTGCCCAGGCTCGTTCACCACAAGGTCTTTGAGGCAAGTTATTCGGATACGGTCAACAGCAGTGAGGCAGATCTTCAGGTGGCCTCGGTCGTAGAGGGAACGAAAAGCGGCACCATTTTACTGGGCAGTAGCCGCCAACTTGTTGGCTTTGATCCCACCGTCGAGGTGCGAGTAGTCCAGGCCATTGTCCAGAGAGCGGTGCGTTACTTCCCCATCCTGGCTCACGCGCATGCGCTGCGCACCTACGTCGGGTTTCGTCCCTTTGCTCCTGATCACCTGCCGGTCATTGGAGCAGTGCTGGATGTGCCTGGTTACTACGTCAATGCTGGCCATGAGGGGGCAGGGATTGGTCTTGGACCCATCAGTGGCAAGTTGCTCAGTCAGCTCATCCTGGGACAGGCACTCGATATGGATCTGACACCTTTCCTGCCAGCACGTTTTTAGAAGGATGTAGTGCGTTCATAGTCGCTTCCTCTATTTTATTGAAGGGAAAGAAGATGCGCTTTGAGAAATTGATAACAGCCGTGGACTCGCACACGGAAGGCATGCCGACGCGTATCGTGACGAGCGGCTTTGGTCAGGTACCAGGGCACACGATGTTTGAGAAACAACACTATATCGAAGAACACCTCGATCATCTGCGCAGTTTTCTGATGTGCGAGCCACGTGGTCATACGGCGATGAATGGAGTCATCCTTCTGCCACCAACCGATCCAGAGGCCGATCTCGGCGTTATCTATATCGATGTCGATGGCTACCTTCCTATGTGTGGGCATGGCACAATCGGCATCTGCACCGTCGCTATCGAAACGGGAATCGTCGCCGCTAGCGAACCTCTTACATACATCACCCTCGATACACCGGCAGGTCGCGTGACTGCGGAGGTAACAGTGCAGCAGAGCCAGGTGAAAAAGGTCAAAATACGCAATGTCCCATCCTTTCTGTATCTCAAAGACGTGAAGGTCGATGTAAAGGGCCTCGGATCCGTTCAACTCGACATTGCTTACGGTGGAAACTTCTATGGTATCCTCTCAGCCGAGCAGGTGGGGCTGACCCTTCAAGAGAGTAACGCACAGGTGATCATTGACGCTGGCAGGAAGATCACGGCTGCGGTGAGAGAACAGATCCCTCTGCAACACCCTCTCAACCCTGAGATTGATGAGATCAAACATACGCTTTTCACGGGTCCAGCAAGCGCGGCAGGAGTCGATGCCAGGAACGCGGTGGTCATTGATCCGGGCGTCCTGGACCGCTCACCATGTGGCACTGGCACAAGTGCACGCATGGCACAACTCTTTGGACGGAACCAGCTCGCGTTGCACCAGGATTTTGTGCATGAAAGCATCACGAGATCATGCTTCACCGGACGCTTAGTAGAGCAGGTGCAACTGACGCCTGAGATGACGGCTGTCATCCCGACAATCGAAGGACGTGCCTGGATTACCGGCTTTCAGCAGTTTGTCCTCGATCCAGAAGATCCATTTCCAGCAGGATTTGTTTTGTAACAATGATCACGTTTGTTCTATCGACTCGCCTCAGCAGGCGGTGAGGCGTCAAGCAAAAGGAGCGCACTACCATGGCACGTTTTCCGGGCGTTTACGTCGCAGTCATTACCCCTTTTACCGCAAGTGACGAGGTGGATTATCCTCGCCTGCGCGAACACGTCGAATGGCTGCTGAGTAACGGCATTCACGGCTTGATCCCGACCGGCTCATGCGGTGAGTATGCTTCCCTCTCAGATCAGGAGCGAGCAAAAGTCGTTGAGACGATTGTTGAGACAACTGCTGGACGTGTTCCGATTATCGTCGGGACCGCCGCACCCTCTACGAAGCGAGCTGTCTACTGGGCTAGCCATGCAAAAGAGGTGGGGGCAGCGGGATTGATGGCTCTGCCGCCGATCAACTATCGACCAACGAAACGGGAGGTTTTTGCTTATTATGAGGCCCTCTCACAGGTGAAGCTCCCGATCATTGTCTACAACAATCCTTTCGATACCTCGACCGATATGACACCCGATTTCCTGGCCGCGTTGTCCCAGATAGAGCAGGTCATAGGGGTCAAAGAGTTTTCGGGCGACGTGAGACGCATTCCCGAGATACAGGAGAAAACTACCCTGGAGATCTTTGCGGGAGCAGATGATCTCTCGCTGGAGGGTTTGCTGGCGGGTGCGACAGGCTGGATCGCAGGTCTGACTAACGCCACCCCACGGGAAAGTGTCGCTTTATACAACCTGGTCATGGCAGGGAAGTTTGCGGAGGCAACCCACTTGTATCGGAGCTTACTGCCCCTTTTCCGCTATGATTCAATGCCGATCCTGGTGCAGACGATCAAGTATTGTCTTGAACTCGCGGGCAGGCCCGCAGGCAAGACGCGTCCGCCACGTCTGGAACTGGAAGAGACCGTCCGTCAGCGCATTGAGATCGCTTACCACAACCTGCAAGTAGGGCTGCGAGGATGAAGAATTTACGCGTCCGGCCTGAATGCGATACTGCGCAGGTGGAGCGTGGTCCTGCTTTCACTTTTACCTTTGAGGGGCAGACGATGAGCGCCTATCCGGGGGAGACCATCGGGGCTGCCTTGATGGCGGCAGGCATCCTCACCTTCCGTACGACTCGCCGACAGGGGAGGCCGCGAGGCCTCTTCTGCGGCATTGGTCTGTGCTTTGATTGTCTGGTGGTTGTGGATGGAATACCCAACCGTCAGGCCTGTATAGTAGCCGCGAAGCCTGATATGCACGTCCAGGTGCAGACTGGTACTGGCGAGGAGGTTTATGGAAACTGAAGTCGCAATTGTTGGAGCAGGACCAGCGGGACTCTCAGCCGCCGTTGCTGCGAGCGCAGCGGGCTGTCAGGTTACCCTGATAGATGCGTATGCTCGTCCTGGCGGTCAATACTATAAGCAGATGCCCGACGAGTTTCGCTCACGTCGGCCAGATACCCTGTATCATGACTTCTCGCAAGCGCGACAGCTTTTCGCGCAGATACACGACCATGAGCGTGTTCAGGTGCTCAGCGGTACCACCGTCTGGACCGCGCAGGTAGCATCCACAAAGGGAGGTCCTGTCACCCTCTACCTGAATACGGAGTCAGGCAGCGTCGAACTGCGTGCTAAGAAGCTGATCCTGGCACCAGGTGCCTATGATCGTGTCTTGCCCTTCCCAGGCTGGGACCTGCCCGGCGTTATGACAATGGGAGCCGCCCAGACGCTCGTAAAAGGTCAGCGTGTACTACCTGGACAACGCGTGGTTTTGTCCGGTTCTGGACCATTCCTCTTGCCAGTTGCCGCAGGTCTGGCAGAGGCTGGCGTACAGGTCGTGGCGGTGTATGAGGCCACCACTCCGTGGCAATGGCTTCGATATG
Source organism: Ktedonobacteraceae bacterium (assembly GCA_034438135.1). Lineage (GTDB taxonomy): Bacteria > Chloroflexota > Ktedonobacteria > Ktedonobacterales > Ktedonobacteraceae > Paraktedonobacter. The sequence continues at coordinate 4,572 of DAOTTL010000692.1, forward strand.
GACTCAAGGCCTGGAACCATTGGGACAAGCTGAGGGAAGGTGGCAACTATGTGCGGCTACTACATCAACAGGGCGTGCCGTTGCGATTTGGACGAGCGGTCATCCAGGCCAGCGGAGATGGGCGGGTGCAGCGCGTCACGGTCGTTCGGCTTGCGGCTGATTGGCAGCCTATCGTGGGTAGTGAGGAGCAGATTGAGACCGATGCTGTTTGCATTGGCTATGGCTTTTTGCCTGCGCTCGAATTATCGTCTCTGCTGGATTGTATGCACCGTTACGATCCCGTACAGGCGACCTTTGTTGTGCAACACGATGCGAATATGCAGAGTAGCAGTGCAGGCATCTTTGTCGCGGGTGAAATAACGGGCATCGGAGGTTCTGCGGTAGCAATGCCGCAGGGAACACTGGCTGGCCTGGCGGTTGCACGCCAATTGGGACGTTTGAGTGAAAGCGCTGCCCAGGATCAAATGGCTCCGTACTACAAGAAATTGCACCATCGCCAGGCTTTCGCGGAACTGCTCCAGCAGCTTTTCAGGCTGCGTCCTGGCTGGCTTAGCTGGATGACGCCGGAGACGCTGGTCTGTCGTTGTGAAGAGATCCCTTTTCAGCAGATAGCAGCGGCAATCAAGGACGACCATGCTCACGATGTGAAAACGGTTAAAGCGCTGACGCGCTGTGGAATGGGACTTTGCCAGGGTCGGATCTGTGGCCATAGCATGACGGCAATCACTGCGGCGCTGACCGGACAGGACCCGGCATATCTGGGTACACTGATCCGGTGCCCCATTGTCAGGCCAATAAAGCTAGGGACTTTAGGCGACGTGTCGCACTCGCCTGACGGTGATAGCGCTCTTGATTCTTTCAACTCCCATGACATGATAGTGAGTTCCGACAAGAGTCATCCCTAACTTTCTGTGGCTTGTAAAGCCACCCCTCCCCCCGAGAAAAGGGAGAAAGGGCTGAGTTTGGAAGCAGCAACGCTACTTCCAAACTCAGCTCTTTCTCCCTGAAAAGCTGGCGGCTGCGCCGCCAGCAAGAGCGTTTGCTCATTTTAGCAAAGTGAGGGATGACTCATGTCTTCTTTGTCGCCACAGTCTACTGAGGGAGAAGCGAGAGTGTGTGGCTGGGCATTCGCTCCACCATACACTCTCGCTTCTCCCTCATCACGAAATCTCGATGCCATTGACCTGGGCATTGTCTTTGACCGTGGTGAACTGGAGTGTGATCTTGCCAGTACTGTCTGCGGTGGCAGTGAACTGTTGGACGGTGGCTTTGTTAGCAGCACCAGCCACCGCGATGATATCAAAATTGGTGAGCACCTGCTGCCCATTGATGCTGACATTGAAGGTGCGCTGACCCGCTGCCGTCCAGTAGGTCTCCGCAAAGTGCAGACGCACTATATAGGTGTGACCAGCGGTCAGACCGGGAATGGCATAGCTAAAGGTGCCGTAGCGATTGCTCTGGTAGACCGCCTGGGGCGCGGGATTGGTCACGCCGCTGGTCGTAATGGTATTGGCGGTGGTCACAGCCGTACCACCTGTAAAATCGGCATCGGCCACAAAAGGCGCAACCGCCGAACCACCAGAGTTGATTTGCACGCTGCCTGACCCTGGTACGGAGGTTGCCGTAGGCGTTGGTGTCACTCCACCACTACCCGCTGTGAACACTCGTACATAGTCAATGAGCATGGAAGCCCCGGAAGCAGTGGCGGAAGTTGGGGTCGTATGACCGGCTACCCCATTTGGGAAACCACCACCCATGGCCAGATCAAAGATAATGAAGAACGCGTGGTCTACTGCATTCGCCCACGTAGTTGCATCAACCTGATTGGAGTTTATCGTGAAATAATTCACCCCATCCAGGTACCAACGAATCTGCTCGGGCGAGACACTGCGATCAAGCTCTACTCTATAGGTGTGAAACGCCGTCTGACATCCTGAGCAGGCGCGTTGTCCGCTTCCTATACCGCTGGTCTCATTGCAGGGACCCCCAGGATCGACCCCACAGTGGAGTGTCCCGTAGACAGAACTGAGTCCATTGACATCCTCCAGGATATCGACTTCACCATCTTTGGGCCAGCTATGGTCCACTCGATAAGGGGCGCCGAGCATCCAGAACGCTGGCCAGTATCCCTCGCCCGCAGCACCCGAAACGTTGGGCTGCTGGATCGAAGCCTCCATGGCTACCTCACCACCGGCTGGAGCTGCGAAATTTGAAAGCTGTGTCTCAATGCGCCCCGAGGTCCAGTTGCCGCTTGAATCGCGGATCGCTTTAATGACGAGATGACCCTGGCCATCCTGATAGACATTGTTCGTACTATTGGACATCGTCTCAATCTCACCAGTGCCGAAGCCGGTACCAGTATCGTAGAGCCAGTTCGTTGAATTGACGCCCGTCCCTGCGGCTCCAGTAAATTCATCGCTCCAGACCTGAGTCCAGGTAGCTGCATGAGCTTTGGTCAGAGCACCTGGCGAGAAAATCCCCACAGTCGCAACCAGCATCAGCGCACTTCCGACGATAAATAGTGTTACCAGACGCGAGGAGAACCATCTCCGTCGTTGATATGAAGAAACTTCTTTGTTATCCATCTGTTTGGAAATACTCCTCTTCTGCCGTTGCGAATAGCGTGCTGCTCTGAATCAATTATAGGGGGCAAATGTTAATGACAAAGCATGCCAGTTGGCAGAAAGGTTCGCGCAGAATGATTGAACGAAGCTGCGTTCTTGCATAACGTATAGAAGGTGTTTATGCAGCACAAAAGGGAACGTTGTATCCTGGTTAAGGGTCCATGATATGGACATTTTGAGGTACCAGCCAGCCAGGTCAAATCTTGAGGGGTTAGCTTTCCTTGCATGTCAGATTCCTGCCTCTTTGCAATGAATGATGCAACGTTTCAGTACGATCTATGGACAGAACGTTGATAGAGTATTTCTCCAATGAAACTCGAAGCGGAAACCGTTTTTGTCGCACGTACTGCTACAGATACTTTACGAGATCATTATCGGAAAAACCTCTCTCACGACTATAGTCAATTTCAAATAAGTTGTCAAGTAGATCTTTGAAACAAACCAGGATTTCTCAAAGGAAGAACTGGTGATGTTGAGTGGCACAGCATGCCACTCAACATCACCAGTTCTTCCCTATAAATAGCTTTAACAAACTATAAATAGCTTTAACAAACTTTTCATGCTACACTAAACTATATAGAAGTTTGTTTATGTGTATCGTTTCGTAAGAACAGTTCCTGACAAAAGGGACGATTCTGAAGTGCGCCTTTTGCAGATATAACCCATATTGTTGTAGTTGACTGATAGCGTAGTAACAGCTTCCAAAAAAACAGGAGACGAACTCATGGAAACTCAGCCCGCTTCTCCCGTAGACTCTCACAGCAAGTAT
>DAOTTL010000693.1:0-10878 GCA_034438135.1 Ktedonobacteraceae bacterium
GTGGTATTTACACCAAGAATACTGATCATCGATGACAGTGCAACGCTTTGTCTGATTATGGCTCGCATTCTGCAAAAATTAGGTTGTCAGGTTTCCATTGCTTCCAATGGACAGGCAGGGCTTAGTAAAGCGCTGCAAGAACGTCCCCATTGTATTATTCTGGATGTGGTTTTGCCAGGCATGAACGGATTTAGCCTCTGCCGACAGTTACGCGCTTTGGACCCACATCATACGCTCTCGATTATTATGGTCAGTACCAAAAATACGCCATTGGATCAGCATTGGGGATTACGCCAGGGGGCTGATCGTTATCTTGCCAAGCCATTTACAGAAGAACAACTGATCGAAGCTGTTAAAGGGGTTCTGACGGAGCATAGTCGCCAGGCTCGTCCTCTTCCTTGACCTCTCAATGAAACCTGACAAGTGAGGGACTGATAGAGGCCAATGAGGGACAACCAGCAAGCTTCATCGAGAGTTCCAGTTCAGCCCGCAGAAGATCCAGAACGTTTTGAACACCCTGCGCACCGTCACTGGCGAGTCCCCAGAGAATTGGCCGTCCTAACAGAACAGCTCGTGCTCCCAGGGCCAGAGCTTTGAGCACATCCGTCCCTCGACGAATACCGCCATCCATATACACTTCGCAGCGCCCAGCTACAGCTTCGACGATTTCTGGCAAGACCTCAATACCAGTGACGACGCTTCCCAGTTGACGTCCCCCGTGATTGGAGACGATGATTCCTGAGACTCCGTGCTCGATAGCCAGAAGGGCATCCTCAGCAGCTAGAATGCCTTTAAGCAGGATCGGGAGAGAGGTGACTGAGCGCAGCCAATCAACGCTCTCCCAGGTAAGACTCAACCATTCATGTTTTCCTATGATGTCTGTTCCTACATAATTGGCTCTGTTCATAGTAGGCGGTGGAATGGTCAGGGAGTTGCGCCTGTCGCGCTCACGGTTGCCAAGCGCTGGCAGATCGACAGTTAAGACAATCGCTTTGTAGCCAGCCGCTTCGGCCCGCTGTACGAGTCCTGCCGCGAATTCGTAAGTGGGATAGATATAAAGTTGAAACCAGAGTGGGGATTGAACCGCTGCGGCGACCTCTTCAATGGAACGAGTAGCATCGGTGGAGACTATCATGAGCGAGCCAGCCGCTTCTGAACCCTGAGCAGTTGCACACTCTCCCTCCGGGTGTGCCATACAGTGAAAAGCTGAGGGGGCGATCAAGATAGGGGTGCGAACGGAGGCACCCAGGAGGGTTGTGCTGGTATCGCAGCTATTAACATCTATGAGAACACGCGGACGCAGACGAAGACGTGCAAAGTCTGCCTGATTAGCACGGAGAGCTTCTTCATTGTCGCTGCCTCCGGCGTAATAGTCCCAATAGACAGGGTCCATGCGCTCTCTGGCCAGAGTTTCAAAATCAAAAACGTTCACAGGGTCCACAGGATGCTCCATTCTCTCTACTAATCTCTCGATACTTCACTACTTTTTACGTTCGCCCATTCTCAAGAGGTCTTTTTTTCTGAACCTCCTCGTACCTGTGCACGCAGAACACGCAGAACGCGTTCAGGGGTCAGAGGTATCTGACGCAGGCGCACGCCAAGGGCGTCGGCAACGGCATTGGCGATTGCAGGAGCCAGAGCGTTGACTGAAATTTCGGCACTGCTTCTGGAACCGAAGGGTTCGTCGGAGGAGCTGGTTTCTACGAGATACGTTTCTATAGCGGGCATATCGGGAGCACCAGGGATGCGATAATCTCTTAAATTAGTAGTGAGTGGTTCACCATGCTGACTGTAGAGCAGTTCTTCGCAGAGTCCATAGCCGAGCGCCTGAGCCATACCCCCTTCAATCTGTCCTATGGTCAGCGTTGGATTGATGGTGCGTCCAACGTCAACGGCGGAGAGTATCCTGGTGACGCGTACAACTCCAGTCTCGATATCCACTTCGACCTCAGCCCCTTGAGCTGCAAAGGAGGGTGGTACCTGAGAACTTTTCCAGAAAGCCGCTATCATGATTGGTTGCTCTATGTACAGGGAGTGCAAGGCTACTTGAGAGAGTGTGACGGTCTTCTGGTCCTCAGCCGCAGGGCCAGAGATCACACGGTCCCTGATAGTAAGTTGTTCGGGGTTAGTCTTAAGGATATGCCCTGCGACCGCCAGAATTTGTGTGCGGACCTGCTCAGCCGCCTTCCTGGCTGCCCCCACACTGACAAAGACAGTGGACGAGGCAGATGCACCTGTATTGAGCGGGGTTACATCGGTATCTGGAAGATGAAGCAGGATATCCTCGATCTGCACGCCCAGAATCTCTGCAACGATTTGCGCAATAATGGTTCCATGCTCGATTGCTTCAACCAGAACATTGAAGGTTCCATCTTCATTGAGCTTGATACTTGCTCCAGTCATTGAACCGCTGATACTGGTTGCGCTATGCATGGTCAGAGAGAGACCTACTCCACGCCTGAAGCGTCCATCTCCACCATGACCGTGCTTCTCCTTCCACTGTAAATGTTCAGCAACAGTGCTCAGGCACTCAAGCAGTTCACATTGTTGAATTTTCTGGCGAGAGTCTTCCTGACCCTCGTACAGTTTTTGCGCTATGAGCAGGTCATCTCCAACTTTCAAACAGTTCTTGCGTCTCACGTCCAGGGAGTCGAGACCGAGTTGGCGAGCGATTTCATCGATGTGAGACTCCAGAGCAAAAAAGCCTTGAGGTACACCATAGCCAGTAAAGGCTCCAGAGGGGGGAAGATTTGTGTAGATTGCACGGCCTTCGAAGCGTTGATGGGGGCATGGGTAGAGCGAGAGAGCACTGGCACCAGTATTGCGCAGAACGGTCTCGGCATCGGCGTAGCTGCTATATGCACCGGTGTTAGCAACCACGGTCATAGAGTTCGCCACGATGGTGCCGTCACGTTTGACACCTGTTTTCATGCGGATAATGTGAGAGGGACGTGAGTGACCACTAGAAAATTCCTCGGCTCGCGAGTATGCCAGGCGTACCGGTCGAGCAGTTGCCATGGTCAAAAGTGCACAGAGGTCCTCGATCAGCACCTCCTGTTTGACGCCAGGATTGCCGCCAATGTTCGATCTGACCACACGAATGCGACCCGGTGGTAGATCGATCAGGGATGCAAGAGTTCTGCGTACATGGTGGGGTACCGCGGTGCTGGTGCGCACAACCATGCGCTCATTCTCATCCCAGTAAGTAATGACTATATGATTTTCCAGAGAGGTCTGCTGGACCTGTGGGGCGGTGTATTCACCGTCAATAATCAGGTCAGATTGGGCAAAGCCGCTTTCAACATTGCCAATTTCAGCCTGTAGATAGGCGGCGACGTTCTGTTCGGCGGCGTGAATACCACGTGACTCTTGCTCAGGATGAAGAGAAGGAGCTTGAGAGGAGGTAGCCAGGCGCGGATCAAGCACTACCGGGAGGAGTTCATAATCGACATGAATAAGCTTCAAGGCTTGCTCTGCGACCTCTGCTGTTTCAGCCGCTATAACCGCTACGCGGTCACCGACGAAACGTACTCGCGAATCCTGAGCGTACGGCTGATCCCGTGCGCCCTGCTGTGATGCGGACAGATCATCAGTAGCAGAGGGAAGGCGTGGCAGATCCTTATAGGTCAAGATTGCATGGACACCGGACAGGCTCATAGCCTCAGAGGTGTCAATCTCGCGAATCACGGCATGAGCATGGGGACTGGTTAAAAGGCGTGCGTGGAGCATATTCGATACAGCGATATCGTCCGCAAAAGCCGCTTTACCAGTAACCAGTTTGATAGCATCGACCTGACGCACAGATTTACCGACCAGTGCAAGCTCACTTGTGGGACGCGCTTTAACCAGAAGCGTACTATCGGTCTGATCTGGCCTGCTTGCCAGAGCACGGGAGGGAGTAGAGCTGGCGCGAACCGCAGCTATCTGTGTGTTTCCCTGCAAGGGAAGCAAATCGGAAGGCTGGGACAGGAGGGATTCTGATGCAGGGGGAAGACTGACCGAAGAGATCGCATCGCCACGCATGATAGCGGCTGCACGCAGAATCGCCTGAACGGGCTTGACATAGCCGGTACAGAGGCACAGATTACCGGAAAGAGCCTGGCGTACCTCTTCCTCCTCAGGAGCAGGATTCTTCTTGAGGAGAGCGTATGCAGAGAGTAGCATGCCGGAGGTGCAAAAGCCACACTGTACGGCACCAGTATCGATAAAAGCCTCCTGCAAAGGATGTAACTTATGACTATTGCCCAGGCTCTCGACGGTCATCAAAGAGCAGCCACCCGCTTGAGCTGCCAGGGTAACACAACTGGGACGTGACACTCCATCAACCAGGACAGCACAGGCCCCACATTCTCCGCTCTCACACCCGCGTTTCACGCTATAATAGCCCTCGCGGCGCAACAGGGTTAGCAATGACTCATTGGGAGTAACATCCAGACTTTTAATGACCCCATTAATACTCAGTTCCAGTTCCATGCTCTCTAATTTCTCCCCTCAGATGAAACCATATCGTGCCAGCGAGAGACATTTGTGGCCTCCTCCAGAGCGCGAAAAGCCAGGTTCATACCAATAACGTGTCGATAACCACTGCTGGCACGAAAATCGGAGGATGGCTGAAAGCCAGACATTCCCGTCTGTAAAACATTTGCCAGAGTCCCCACATCGAGTGCCTGCCCTGAAGGTACGTTCACCGGCTGACCTTCCAACTGTTGTTCAACGGAGGTCAGACGTACCGGATCCATATTAACACCTCCGAGCGCCAGGCGTACTCGTCGATAGGTATTCTGTCTGACCTCCACCAGGGCGGCGGCGTTTAAAAGTGCCACATCGGTGGCGGTGCGTCCTACTCGCATAAACGAGCCGCCACAAGCAGGAGCGAGGCGAGGGATAAGGATGCCAGTAATCAACTCCTGGGGTCGGCGATCAACGTTTAGAGTGACATAGGGCACGCGCCTCTCCTGTTTCCCCTTAAAGGTCACAGCCGAGAGTGAGAGGCCAGGATAGCTTAACGAGTCATTTGTCAAACCTATCTGGGCACGAGAGGCGGAGCGCAGGAGCACCTCGGCATCCATCACAGCCAGCGCTGTAAGCAGATCAGCTTGAGAGGTTGAACCCATAGCCAGTGTTCCCCCCAGGGTAGCGCTGTTGCGGATCAGCAGCGAGGAGGAGGAAGCGAGGGCGGCATTAGAGAGGATGCCTGTGGCAATTGAGCGCACAGGAGCCGAATCGGCCAGTGCTTGCAGGGTTGCCATCGCCCCAATCTTGAGGTAGAGGCGACCGAATTGGTCGCGTGTCTCTTCCTCAATAGAGGCGAGCTGGAGTTCCCGCAAATCCACCAGAGCCTGGATCTCCTCATCATCTCTGCTCAACAAATAGGTACCACCGGCCAGGGGAACGGTCTTAATATCTGGGCGAGCGAGCAGGATCAAAGCTTCGTCCAGATCCTCGGCCCAGTAGTATTCTACAAGGTTCATCAACATAGTTTTTACCTTTGCAATGGCAGAAGTGTAAACGTCTCGACATCGACCAATCCCTGATCGGTCAGCTTCAGCGAAGGAATAACCGACAGGGAGAGAAAACTAAGTGTCATGCATGGATGTTCTAGCAGACATCCAAGCCTGGCGGCGGCGGCATCCAGTTCGCGGAGTTGCTGAACCAGTTCAGAGGCGGGCAGAGGCGAGACCAGACCTCCGAGTGGTAGGGGAACCTGTGCCTGGACTTCACCATCGACGACACAGGCGAAACCACCGCCAATCTCTGCGAGGAGCTTTGCGGCGTGCAGTATATCTTCGTCACTCACTCCAACGATAACCAGGTTATGAGCATCGTGAGCCACGCTGGAGGCCAGAGCGCCTTTACGCAGACCAAATCCTTTGACCAGACCCAACCCAACGCGGCCACTGGCATGGTGACGCTCAATGACGACGAGTTTCAACAGGTCCCTCGCGGGATCAGCCACGATCTCCCCATCTTTAAGAGGTGCTTCCTCATTTAAATGCTTTGTCGTAATCTGACCGGGTTCGATCCCAATAATCTCGACCGGTCCTGGTCGTCCGGGAATATGTAGATCGGCAGTGCTGATCTGACCCAGGTGAACCGTATTTATCATCCCCGGAGTTGCGGTGGTTGGAACTGCGGCCAGTAATTCACCCGAGCGAGCCACCATTTGACCATCTTTATAAACCGATTCTACCTGGAACGTGCGCAGATCGTCCAGAACCACCATATCTGCCACGAAGCCGGGTGCGATAGCCCCACGATCAAAGAGGCGAAAATATTGCGCGGGATTATATGTGGCCAGACGGATAGCTTCCAGGGGGTCCAGTCCCAACTCGATTGATTGGCGCACCATAGAATCGATATGGCCACGGGTAGTCAGATCTTGAGGATCTCGGTCATCAGTGACGAAGAAGACGCGTGGCGGGTGCAATTCCTGGACGATGGGTAGTAAGGACGCTAGATTGCGGGCAGCGGAACCTTCGCGGATCATCAACCACATACCCAGGCGGATGCGCTCACGAGCCTCCTCAAGAGTTGTGCATTCATGATCAGACATAACGCCAGCGGCGGCGTAGGCGCTGAGATCTTTCTGTGAGAGTCCAGGCGCGTGCCCATCTACAACAAGTCCATGCTGACGGGTGGCCTGAATCTTGGCCAGGACCTGTGCATCACCCTGCAAGACGCCGGGCATGTTCATCATCTCAGCCAGTCCCAGGACGCTCTCTTCCCCTAGTAGAGGAAGGAGATCTTCGGCGGTGAGAACCCGGTAGGGACTTTCAAAAGATGAGGCTGGCACACATGAAGAGAGCATGACATAGGAGGAAAGTGGGAGATTCTGACCAGAGGCAAGCACATAGCGAATGCCCTCGATGCCGAGCACATTCGCAAACTCATGTGGATCGAGCATTACGGCGGTCACGCCCCGCGGTACCACGATACGGGCAAATTCTGAGAGGACCAGCATAGTACTCTCGATATGCATATGGCCATCGATCAGGCCGGGCGCGAGCCAGCGTCCATCCAGATCGCGCTCTTCGAGTCCACGATAGCCCTCGCCGGGTCCACTGAGACCCACAACAAGGCCATCAGCCACTGCGACATCTGCTGGATAGCACTCACCGCTACAGACATTGACCAATCTGGCATTGCGCAGGACCAGGTCGGCAGGTTGGATTCCTCGCGCTATCGAGATGCGGCGCTGAAGTTTGTCCATCATAAGAAAGTCCTTTATATTACCCATCCAGGGCTATTGCACACTTACTTTTACGGCATATGGTACCAGAAACAAACTCCGGCGTCGAGTGGAAGTGACTTTTTAGGAGTAGTGGGGAGTCAACAGAAGGACTTTAAGCAGGGAGAAAAGCAGACAAACCTTTCTACTGGAAAAAAGCGTCAATGCCTTGTATTATCAGTGTAACGGGCAAAATAGCCTGCGTTAGAAAATGATTGCGGCAGCAAAGAGCCAGGAAATGTTGGGTGAAAAATATGCGGGCAATCTCTCTACTCTTTTTTGAACATTTTAGAGCGTGGAAGACGCCAACGTGGGGCGACCTGCGTAAAAGCTCCCTACCTTCAGGGGGGAGAGCACTTCATAGAAGGAGCTTATGCCAAATCAGCCATTCACTATTGATCCACACGCAGCCGAGCGTCTGAGCCAGGAGCCGATCATCTGGCTGGGGAGCGTACGTCCAGATCAGCGGCCTCACCTTGTTCCAGTCTGGTTCACATGGGATGGGAAAGAGGAGATCGCAATATTCAGCAAACCGGGCAATCAGAAAATTCGCAATATTCGCCAGAATGGACAGGTTGCGCTGGCCCTGAATACGGCGGATGGAGGAGATGATGTTGTGCTCATTGAGGGCGTAGCTGAGGCTCCTGCCAATAGCACCAGAGAGTTGCAGATGGAGCGACCGGAACTCGCCACGGCCTACATTGAGAAATATGATCAGAGCATGACACAGATGGGCCTCTCTATGGAGGCCGTAGTCCAGGAATACAGCCAGCCCATCCTTATTAAGCTGACACGAGTTGTAAGTTGGAACGCATAGGTAGGGAACTGCATCTGTGATGAAACTGTAAGGAGAGAGTCAGAGATAGCATCTTTTGCTCCTCCATGTGTACTCACGTGGAAGAAGGAGACTTTGTATGGCTATAACTGATGTCAGGGCACTAGCATTTGACGTTTTTGGAACGGTAGTAGATTATCGTAGCACGATTATTGCCGAGGGAGAGCAATTAAGCCAGAAGAAGGGATATAGGACGAATTGGGGAGCTTTTGCTGAGGCCTGGAGAGGTCGTTATCGGCCTTCGATGGAGCGGGTGATGAGTGGAGAGATACCCTGGCACAACCTTGATGCCCTGCACCGTCTGGCATTGGACGACTTACTTGAAAAGTTCTCTATTACTGACTTAACAGAGGAGGAGAAAATAGACCTCAACAACGTATGGCATCGCCTCCAGCCGTGGCCGGAGGCGATAGAGGGTCTGACTCGGTTGCGTCAGCGTTTCATCTTGAGTACGCTTTCCAATGGGAACATGGCATTGCTAGTGGACATGGCAAAGTACAGCGAACTGCCATGGGACTGTATTCTGTCGGCTGAGCTGGTGCATGCCTATAAGCCTGATCCCAGGGCCTATAGAATGGTTTTTGAACTTTTGGGATTGAGACCGGAGCAGGTCATGATGGTAGCCGCACATCAGAGTGACTTGCATGCGGCCAGTGCGTCGGGTATGCGCACAGCTTTTGTGCGTCGAGCACTGGAGTTTGGGCCTGAGGGGAAGCCTGAGCTGGAGTTTGATCCTAGCTTTGACCTCAACGCAACGAACTTCCTTGATCTGGCAAACCAGCTGGGTATCTAAAGGATCTTATGATTATTATGAGTCATAGATCTTTCTGGCGTCTGCGCCGCCATGTTTTGGGGAGAAAAGGATGAGTTTGCAAGCCGCTTCGTGACTTGCAAACTCATCCTTTTCTCTTTTTTATAGGGAGAGGGGCGGCTTTGTAAGTCGCTGAAAAATTGGGGATGATTCATAGGTGGTGGGAAAAAGCTGTTTGACAGCCTGAGAAAGCCATGGCATAATGGCCTGAGCGATCAAGCTATGGAGGTGTAGGGGTCCCGGTGGATCTCGCCGTCTTCAAAACGGTTGGGGGGCTGCTCGGCGCAGTCCCTGGTGGGTTCGACTCCCATACGCCTCTGCCCTCTGATGTCTAGAACTTCCGGTGCATTCCACCGTAACTCCGAAATGGAAGCTCATTCCATTGTAACTCCGAAACCAGTAAACAAGCAACACTTACTTAAACAGCTTCTAGGGTTTCTCAAAAGTCTTTCTTTCCCCACCCACCCACCCATTTTGGAGGATGGGAGGCAGCGCAGTAGAGCTGCCTCCCATCCTCTTTTTTCCTGGGGAGGGGTTTGGCAACAGCTAAAAAGCGCCTTTTGAGAAACTCTGGGGAAATGGCAGAGCCGTTTCATTCTCCGAAAGCCTCTGGCTTTCGGCCCCACCCCTGAGTGTAGGAGGAGTTGGAAGGGCGGTGCCACCGCCCTTCCAACTCCTCCTTTTTTTGACCTGGGGAGGGGTTCCTCACGAGAATGAAATAACCCTGGGGAAATGGTGAGAGCAGTTGACCAGGGGTCATTGAGGTGCTATGATGCCATTGTCACAAAAGGCTGGATCGGTTAGGTAGCCCGGTCGCCCTCAACACACCGAGGGTAACTGTCCAGCGCAGAAGCGCTCGGACCCACGACAACGGCAGATGAAGTACATCTGCTGACTTGCCAAGGTCCGCTGCTTGTAAGCTGACACGACGCTCCATCACATCGGACCTCCAATCTCAGGAGGATTTCATGCAACTCAACCACCTCAATCTTTGTGTAGACGACCTCACCGAAGCACGTATCTTCTTCCAAAACTGCTTCGATTTCCAATTCCTGGAGCAGAAAGGGGAAGCAGTCGCCATCATGACCGATGGGCATGGCTTCACGCTTGTTCTGAGTAACCCTCGCGCATTTAAAAAGGAGATGCAGCCGTATCCAGAAGGTTTCCATATCGGATTTCTCCTGGAAACAAGCGATCAAGTGGACCAGGAGTACCGTCGTCTCGCGGCAACAGAGGTTCAGCTCACCCAAGAGCCGAGGAAAATGAGAGAAAGCTACGGCTTCTACTTCACGGCACTCAATGATATTCTCTTTGAGATAAGCAGCCCGCTTTAGCTGCTCTCTGACAAAGACACGCGTCAGCTATCTCCTAGATTATCAAAAAAGAGAAAAAATGTGATGACCCCTTAATGGAGACGCAGCTGTAGAAGCGCATTGGCTGTTGTGTTCGATGGCTCAGACAACTATTTTTGACTGAGCTATCGAACATCCTGCGGTTTCAACCAAAGTTTGGCTGAAACCGCAGATGCTCTCTTCTCACGCTCGTTTGTGTTCGGGGGTCGTGCAAACCACCAGTAGGGGAGGAAAGGGGTATCTTTGAAAGACAAACTGAACAGCTTTCAAGCAGGAACCGCTATGAAGAAGTATATCGTAAAGTTAAGCCAGGAAGAGCGAGAAGCATTGCAGGAACTGATAGTGAAAGGGCAAGCATCAGCCCGAAAACTGGCGCACGCGCGTATCTTGCTCAAAGCGGATAGCAGTGAGGGTGGGCCAGGCTGGACCGATCAACGCATTGCCGAGGCGGTGGAAGTGAGCGTTGCAACCATTGTTTAATTTCTCAATTGGCTGAAGACTGGCAAAGGCTTCAAGTTAAATATCCAGATAATGTTATTATTAACCGGATCAGTTTTAAATAGTCCCAAATGGGACTTTTTCAACAATGGGTTCTCCCAAATAAACTACAACTATGACAGACGACATTCCTGATCTCCCAAGCTACGTCTCT